>NZ_JBSFTE010000004.1:0-333063 GCF_053590565.1 Micromonospora sp. NPDC003197
TCGGACAACCGCTGGGGCCGGCCGGGACGGCGGCGACGCGGTACCAGGTGATCGTCTACGAACACGTACAGTGCGGTCAGAAGGGTGTTGATGTCGGCTGTCACGAGCAGACAACGACACCCTTCCCTGTGCCAGTACGCCGGCACCTCCCACCAGCAAAGATTTAGGACTCAATCATCTAGCCAACGCCTCGATTCGATCAGCGAAGACGCCCATCCGGACTCGGTTGCCGTTGTCGTCCTGCCGCCAGAGCTCCCACACCGCCATTGCAGCACCGTAGTCGTCGCCTCTCTCCGGCGAGCACCCAATTCCCCTGGCGGCGGACCCGGCGTACGCCGCCACGGTAAGCGAACTGTCACAGGTGGCGACTATCGGCCGTCCTTCCACCGTGCGGCCGCCCATGCCCGCTGAACTCGTAACGATCGTCTTCTTGGTCCGGCAGTTGCGGATCGAAGAGGTCTTCTACAAAGGGCGAATTGAAGGGCCGGTTCGCCGCGTCCATCGGCGGCTGTGGAGCAGTTCGAGTGGCCGTTGCGTACCAGAGGTAGTTCGTCAGGTGAAGATGCGGAGCGGTCGGTATGTTCCGTTTCGTCATTTGTGGACCGTTGAAGTGCATCGCGGCAGCATCGGTGAGACAATCATTCCCGTCGAACTATGTTTGCTCGACGTGGAGCACCGAGCGAGAGGACAGCGATGCCCACAACGGATGTGGTCCGTGCCTGGACCGACACGGACTACCGCGCGACACTCAGCGCAGATCAACTTGCGCAGCTACCGGCGCACCCGGCCGGGGACCTGAACGCCGAACTGGCCGAGCTGGTGGAGATGTACGAGGCGTGTAGCACCTATATGACCCCTTGTAACACCGGACCAGCCAGCACCGGTCCCGCGTGCTGTGCCTGTTGATATTCCGTTGACTGGCTTTCCCGTTGAAGCGGCGCAGACGCTGTCGGAGTGGCTGAACAGGTCGGTGCACGCCGGCCCGGACGAACTCATCAGGGCACGGCAGCGGTTACGGGACTGGCGCTCGGCGGTCTCATTCGATCAGGCCGGCACAAGCTCCACCGAAGACGGGTGGCTGTGGGCTACCCGTCTTGCCGTGGCCAGGCTGGACGAGCCCACCCTCGCCCGGCTACTTGCGGCAGAGGCAGCCGCACCACCAGATTCGGCGAACGGTATGGCCGCTGGTGATCCGGACATCGAGCTGGCGGCACTGCCGTGGGTACGGGAGTTGGCCGGCTGGTACGCGGATCCGCGCAACGAACTGGCCGACTCTCCGCCATGGCGAGCAGAAGACTTTCCGTTCCTGGCCGTTGCTGAGCCGATCGCCGCAGTGATGCTCAAGAAGCTGGGTGAGCACCTGGCTGCCTACGAGACGACCTTCGCCGATCCGGCCGTAGTGCCGAGTGTGCTGCTGGCCGGTGGGTTGCTGCCCCGCCTCAACGCGATGCTCTGCCGCACCATGATGCTTGAGCTCGGCGTGGCCTCGGTCACGGGGCAGTTGTCCGGTGACACGCCCGCCGAGCGGCTGCACAATTTCCTGAACCAGCTGCGCACCCCCGTGCGGCGGTGGTCTCTGCTGTGCCGCTATCCGGTGCTGGCCCGGCAACTCGTACTGGTCAGTCGGGCCTGGCTGGCGCAGACGGCCCGGCTGCTCGACCGGCTGGCGGCGGACCTGCCCGCCCTGTCCGAACAGTTCGCGGGCGGGACCGATCCGGGCCGGGTCGCGGAGGTGACCACGGGCCTCGGCGACAACCACCGAGACGGGCAGTCGGTGGGCATGGTGCGCTTCACCAGCGGGCTGCGAGTGGTCTACAAGCCCCGACCGGTCGGCGTGGACGTGCACTTCCAGCGCCTACTCGAATGGGTCAACGCGCGCACCGAGGGAATGGCGCTGCGGACGCTGCGCTATCTGGATCGTGGTGACTACGGTTGGGTCGAGTTCGTGACCGCGCGCCCGTGCCGCGACACCGTCGAACTCCACCGCTTCTACTGCCGCCAGGGCGGCCTTCTGGCCCTGCTCTACCTGGTGCGGGCCGCCGACTTCCATGGCGAGAACGTGATCGCAGACGGCGACCAGCCCGTGTTGGTGGACCTGGAAACGTTGTTTGAGCCTGGCCTGTCGACGCTGGTCATGGTCGGCGAGTCGGAGGCCGAACAGGCGATCACCCAGTTGACCAGTGGTTCGGTTCTGCAGGCTGGGCTGTTGCCCACGGGCACCTGGCAGACTGCGCAGGGCAACGTGGACCTGAGCGGTCTGGGCTGGAGCCCGGGGCAACGCTCGCCGATCCGGCTGCCCTACATACACGCCGAGGGCACCGACGCGATGCGGATACGGATCGAGCGGCAGGAGCTCGGCACGCCCGCGCATCGCCCGGTGACCGGCGACGAGGAGTTACGCCTACTGGACTACAGCGACGACGTATCGGCCGGCTTCGCGCAGGTGTACCGCACCCTGATGCGGCACCGCGACGAGGTGACCGAACTGCTGCGTACGTTCGCTGACGACGAGATTCGGGTGCTGATCCGGGACACGGTGACGTACGCGATGCTGCTGGACACGTCGTTCCATCCGGATGTGCTTCGCCGAGGCCTGGACCGGGAACGACACTTCGACTGGCTCTGGCGGGACGCGGTGTACCGGCCCGGGCTGGCCGGCGTCATCGAGGCCGAGCGGCGCGACCTATGGCGCAACGACGTTCCAGTGTTCGCCGCGACCGCAGGCGGTACGGTGCTGTACGACAGCGCGGGTTCCCCGCTGCCCGACGTACCGTTGGAACCCGGCCTGGACCGCGCGCTGGCCACACTGGCTGAGCTTGGTGAGGCAGACCTGGCCCGGCAGCTCTGGCTGGTTCGCTCTTGCATCGCCACCAACGCGCTCCAGCGTGGCGAGACACAAATCTATACGTACTACGACTTTCGCCCCGCCGAACGGCCGACCGATCCGGACCGATTCCTGGCTGGCGCGGCCGAGGTGGCGCATCGACTGGCCGAGATCGCGGTCCGCGCCGACGGTGAGGCATTGTGGATAGGCCCGCACCGTACCCGTCCACGTACCTGGTCGGTGGGGGCACTCAGCCCGAGCATGTACGACGGCGTCCTCAGCGTCGCGTTCTTCCTCGGCTACTACGCCGAGGCCAGTGGCGACCGACAGCTACGTGGGCTCGCCTGGGAAGCGGCGGCTGCGGCGGTTCGGCAGATCCGTCGTCGAGCGCTTCGCCGCGTACACCCCACCGCCAACGCCGACTTCGGCGGCTTGTGCGGCCTCGGTGGCATGGTGTACGCGCTCACCCACCTGGGTGAGCTGTGGGCGGATCAGGAGCTTCTCAGGGAGGCACACACGCTGGCGGCCCGGATCGGCCGCACGATCGGTCAGGACACCGAGTTCGCGGTCGCCGACGGGGCCGCCGGCTCACTGCTCGCGCTGGCCGGGCTCCATCAGGTCGACGGTGCCGGCAGCATTCTCGACCTGATCCGGAAGGCCGCCGACCACCTGGTCGACAACCAGCAGCCGTACGGTGCGGGCGCCAGCTGGTTGCCCAGGCTGATGCAGGAGAACGGGCTGGCCAGCCAACCACTGGCGGGCTTCGCCCACGGCACGGCCGGGATCGCTGCGGCGCTGACGACCGCCACCCGAGTACTTGGCGACGAACGGTACCGGGATGCCGCGGCCCGGGCGGTCGCCTACGAGCGGGAGTTGTTCGAGCCGGCCACCGGCAACTGGCGGGATGTCCGGCACGCTGTCGAGCCGGTCGCCGCAGTACGGATCGAGTCGGAGCGTGACGTGACGACCGATCGGGTGGCGTGGTGTCACGGCGCGCCGGGAATCGGCATAGCCAAGCTGCTGACCATGCCGGTGCTGGACGATCCGGCGCTGCGGATGGAGTTGGATACTTCCATCCGCACCACGATTGACCGCGGATTCGGGTACGGGCTGTCCATGTGTCATGGCGACTTCGGCAGCCTGGAACTGTTGCTGCTTGCCGCGCGGCAGCTCGCCGACCCCGCCCTGGCCGAGGTGGCCCAGCGGCATGCGAGCGGGATCATGGATGCCATCGACGAGCGAGGCTGGCTCTGCGGTCTACCACGCAATGTCGAGATCGCCGGCTTCTTCTCCGGCATCGCCGGGGTTGGCTACGGCCTGCTGCGCGCCGCCGATCCGGCGCGCTTTCCGTCCGTAACGGCACAGGAACCGCCTCGACTGTGACCAGCGTCGAGGGACTGGTTGCTCTGCTGTCTTTTGCTTGCCGAAAACATCGTCCGCGCAGGTGACGCGTATACCGTGCCAAGACTTGCTGCAGTGGCTGTGACCTGGTGTTCGAAGATCATGTCAGACTGCCCGGTGGTATTCGTCGATCACTCCGCTGAGTCGTCGTCGGCGTCGTACGGACTTGTCCATGGGATGACGACGGTCGGGCCGTGGTTGGGTGGCCGCTGCTGTCGTTCCTGGTGCGCCGGTGGTTGTCGAAGTGGTCCACGTGTTCGCCGACCACGGTCAGTGCGGCGCCGCTCGTTGTAGATCAATACGTGGTTGGTGCACTCTGGTACAGCAGACGCAGCGACACGATCGCCGATCATTCGCGACACCCGCAGACCACCACATTCGCTCAGCTCAGTGCCGGCCACCCAGTTCCGGCACCCTACAGGGTGCGGCCGGGTCAGTACGAGAAGTCGACGTGGAAGTGCGTCACCAGACGGGCCGTGCCAGTTGAGGTTGCCGGGACGACGCGGGCGGCATCTCCCTCCCGGTCAGTCTGACCAGCGCAACCATGGACGTACCGGGACCGCCGCGGACGCGTGGGCTTCACTCTCCTACGACATCGCATCCTGCTCGGCTAACCACCACCCTCCGTCAGCGCCGAATGTGAGACAGAGCCGCCGGGGAGACAGACCCCAACAGAGGTGCCGTGGAGCAACTGCTCACCCAGGGCGGTTAGCTGGTGCCGCACAGCTTGTCCTTGCCGGGTCGTGGCGATCAGACCGGCGTCGCGGAGCACGGTAGCGTGCTCGCTCGCGTTGGCTGGGGAGGCGGCGAGCCGCCGCGCGAGTTCTGCTGTCGTGCAGGGCCCAGTGCCGATGCTGTCCAAAGCGTGAGCCCTGGTACGACCGAGGAGCTTGACTAGCGCGGCCAGCCGATTCACCTCGGATGGCTTGACCAGAGTGGCGGCGAGGTCGCCGGGATCCCGCATCACTGGTAGGAAGAGCAGCGGCGGCTTTTGATGGTCGGCTTCGTTGAACCACACGGTCGGCGCCGAGTCGTGAAACGCCGTCGGCACTAGCAGCAGTCCTTTCCCGTCTAGGGTTACGTCACGATCGAAGGTACCGCCTACCTCCAGCACCGGCGCCCGCCAGCGGGCGAAGGGCGCGAGTCGGGCCAGCAGGCCATCCACTCCCTGGGTTCCGAGTGTTTGAGTGAGGGCAGCGCCCTCGGCGCTCAGGCGGGCGCTGATCTGAGACCAGTGCGGCGCGACTGCGACCCGGTGATAGTCATTTAGGAAGGTGGCCAGCCGAAGTCTGTCGGCTAGGTTTCCGGAGAGGTCTCCCGTAGGGGCCAAGCTGCGGAGTTGGTCCCTACGCCGCGCCTTGACGAAGGCCGCGAATTCGGTTCGGAAGTGCTCCGGGTGTGCCGCTAGCAGCGCTGTCAGGCCTTCCTCGATGGTTCCGGCGGGACCGGTGACGGTCAACAGATCGATCTTCCCGTCATCGAAGAGCGAGGCGCAGGGGTGTGTCAGGCCAGATGTCATTTGACGAACCCGCGCCGCCCAACCTCGGAGAGGATCCCGCAGTCCGTGTCGTCGCAGTCGGGTGAGGCTGAAGCACGTCTCAGCCAGTGGCCCCCAACCGTTGGTCACTCGGACTCGGGCCAGGTCATCTGCATTGAAGTGAATACGGAGCACGCAACCTCCGTTGCCAAGCCTGTCGGGGTTTGCATTGTAACGAGAAGTGCTGCCAGAGGTAGTTCTGGTGGATGCTGTTCGGGCAGGGGCGAAAGGCTTTGCTTGTGCAGTAGGGGACGGGAAGCTCAGAGCAGAGAGCATTGCAGGCTGAGAAGAGGGAGGACCGCCCGGCTGAAGTGGTGCTATGACTGTCCAGGGGGTGGCGGGGATTTCGTTTGTGGGAGGGATCAAGGTTGGAATACTCAACCGTAAGCAGGGGCCCGCCCGGCTGTTTCGAGCGCCAAGCAGATTGGTGCAGATCGGACGACCGCGGGCCGAAAATTCACTATCGAGACAGTGGTGTCTGCCTGCGAATCCAAGGTCTCTCCTAGGCTTGCCCAACTTGCGCCGACCAACATCTCCAATGCCCGAAGGGCGGGCATTTTTCCCTGACGCTGGGAGAGCTGGGGAGAGCAGCCCCAACGCGAGATCCATCGCGAGATTCACCAGGAAAACGATCGGGAGACTGAGTGAGTGTTTGAGAAGCGCTGTTCGCGCCGGGTGTGCGACTGATGGTCGTTGATGCAATGTTGACTGGGGCGTGCCCCGTAGACGCCGATACCCCTCGGATCTGACCAACGCCCAGTGGCGTTACATCGCCCCGCTGCTGCCACCACCACATCCAGGTGGACGACCGGAGAAACACCCCCGTCGGGCGATCGTGGACGCCATCCTCTACGTCGTACGCACCGGATGCTCGTGGCGGCAACTACCGATCGACTTCCCACCATGGCAGACCGTCTACTGGTACTTCGTGCGCTGGGAGACCGAAGACGTCACCCAACGCATCCTCGAGCAGCTGCGCGAACAGGTACGTGTCAGCCAGGGCCGTAATTCCCAACCGTCAGCGGGGATCATCGACTCCTAGAGCGTCGAAGCCGTCGACACCGTCGCCCGGGACAGCCGCGGCTACGACGCCGGCAAAAAGATCAACGGCCGGAAACGGTTCATCGTCACCGACACACTGGGCCTGCTCCTGGTGGTCATGGTCTGCGCCGCCAACGTCCAGGACCGTGACGGCGCGAAGTCGACCCTGCTCAGCCTCTACCTGGCCACACCCGTGCGGTTCGTTCTCGCCGACGGCGGCTTCGCCGGCCGCCTCGTGGACTGGGCCACCCGAATCCTGGCCACCACCCTCCGCATCGTCCGCCGGAGAACTTGATCGCCGTGTAGGTCGACCCACGATCGCTGTGATGGATCAACTGCCCGTCACGCACGTCGCGTGACCAGGTTCCGTACTCCAAGGCACCAAGGACGAGGTCGGTGTTGCACCGGTCGGAGGTCTTCCACCCGACGATCCTGTTGGAGAACGCGTCGCGGACCGCGGCCAGCCACAGCACACCCTCGCCGCAGGCGATGCGGGTGGCGTCGGCTACCCACAGCCGGTTCGGAGCGTCGGCGGTGAACTGCCGGTTGACCAGGTCCGGTACCGGGTCGGCCTTCGGATTGGGCTTGGTGGACCCGCCCCGCCAGCCCTTACGCAGGAACACGCCCCGAAGGTCGTGTTCGCGCATCAGCTACCGGGGGAACCTCAGGCTGGGGTTCACCGAAGATTCGGCGGATCCGGTTGAGGATCTGCGGGGCTCGGCGGGCG
Source organism: Micromonospora sp. NPDC003197 (assembly GCF_053590565.1). NCBI lineage: Bacteria > Bacillati > Actinomycetota > Actinomycetes > Micromonosporales > Micromonosporaceae > Micromonospora > Micromonospora sp. NPDC003197. The sequence continues at coordinate 7,531 of NZ_JBSFTE010000004.1, forward strand.
TTACGATCCGGGCCGCCCTGCGGTAGCGCGACCGCCGTGGATGGCCGCTCGCGTTACCAGGCCGGGCGGGCCGGCGACGGGCATGCCGAGGCATAGCCCGTCTGGCTGGCGCCCCCGGGGCGATCATTCAAGCCTGCCGGCTGCGCTGACCGTTCACGCAGGGCTGGCCGTTCCGCCGCCGTAGGTGGCTGTTCGGGTTTGTTCGCCTGCATTCGGGATGCTGAGCGGCCCTGGACATTCGGCGCTCGGCGAAATGACGATCCTTATGCTGAGCGGCCCTGGACATTCGGCGCTCGGCGAAATGACGATCCTTCCATGGATCAGTTAGCCGTGAACCTGCTGGGTCCCATGGAGGTGCGGCACCGAGGCTGCCTGGTGCCCATCCCGACCGGGAAGGCGCGCACGCTGCTGGCGATGCTGCTACTCGACCGCGACCGGATGGTACGGCGGACGACGGCCTACACCGAACTGTGGAGTGACGCCGTGCCTGCCTCGGCCGCTTCGAACTTTCGCAGCTATCTGGCCGAGTTGCGGCTGTGGGCGGTGGATCTGGGTGGTCAGCTGTTACAGGGCCGCCATGGCTGGTCTCTGACCATCGGCGGTAGCGTGGATGCCCTGCGGTTCCAGGCCATGATCGATGAAGGTCGTGGTGCGCGGCGCCGCGGTGACCCGGCTTCGGCGATCGGCCTCTTCGCGGACGCGGTGTCGCTGTACCGCGATTCTCCGATGCTCGACGTGCCGCAGGGGCCTGCCCTGTTCGGATACGCACAGGGGCTGCTCGTCCAGTGGCAGTCCGCCGTGGAGGACTTCGCCGAACTGCTGATCGAGGCCGGCGAACCCGATCGTGCCCGCCTGCTGTTGCATGACTTCCTCAGCCGCCAGCCATACCGCGAGCGGGCCTGGGGCCATCTCATGGTGGCGTGTAGCCGCAGCGGTGATGTCGCGGCTGCCGTCGACGCGTTCAGGCGTGCCTGCGGGCATCTGGCCATCGACCTCAAGGCGCGGCCAAGCCCGCTGCTGACGGCGCTGCACGAGGCCATTCTGCGCGGGGATCCCCAGGTGCGGCTCGGCTCTGGCCCGGCGCCGCACTACCAACGCGGTTGGCGTCGGGTCGCCGGGGCGGTGTGCGCTCCGGAATGCACATCGGCGTGCGGCGCTGGCCAATCGTACCCGCATGACAGAACGAGTAAGGAAATGGCGCGCGGTTGTGGCGTCAGTGACCGGGGCGGTGTTGGTGGCGACCCTACTGGTTGCCGCGCCGACGCAGGCCAAACCAGATCATCCACGTCGTCCTGACCGATCAAAGCCGGCGTCGGTGCCGGGTACCAGTGCCGTGCAGGGTGCCGGGCACCGGCCGGGTCCCGAGGAGGCCACGTTCCTTCGCTCCTCGCCGCCCGCGAGCTGGCAGGCCAAGGCCACCGCTCCCAAAGGGATACGAGCGGAGGTGCTCGACCGGGCCGCCGCCATACGTGCCGGGGTCAAGGGCCTGCTGCTGCGAGTCTCGAGCGACGGGGCCGGAACCAGGACCAGGACCGCATCCGTCGAGGTCGACTACCGCGGGCTGGGGCACGCCTACGGTGGCGACTGGGCTTCGCGTCTGCAGTTCGTGCGGGTTCACGACGGCAAGGTGTTCCCGAGCCGCAACGACCTGAAGAACGGAAAGCTGCGGGCCGAGCTGCCGCTGCCGGAGCAGCAGCGCCTGCCGAGCGGGCAGGGCGCTGACAACGGGCCGACTGCTGCCCAGGCGAGCCTGTTCGCGGTTACCGCCGGGGCCAGCGGCTCCAACGGCAGCTTCCAGGCCACGACCCTGGCGCCGTCGCTGAGCTGGCAGGTCGGGTTGAACTCCGGTGACTTCGGCTGGTCGTATCCGATCGGCGTGCCCGACCTTCCCGGGCTGACCCCCGACCTCGGCCTCAACTACTCCTCCGGCACCGTCGACGGGCGGATGGCCGCGACGAACAACCAGTCGTCGATTATCGGTGAGGGCTTCGACTCACAGGCCGGGTTCATCGAGCGCTCCTACCAGTCCTGCAAGGAGGACGGGCAGGCCACCTCGCAGGAGCTCTGCTTCGTCTCGCAGAACGCGACCGTCACACTGCCGGGTATCGCCGGCGAGCTGGTCCGCGACGACGCGACCGGTGTGTGGAAGTCCGAAGGGGATAGCGGTTGGCGAGTGGAACTGCTCACCGGCGCGGCCAACGGAGACAACAACGGAGAGTACTGGCGGCTGACCGCGCCGGATGGCACCCAGTACTTCTTCGGCCGTTCCGCCGCGGCGAAGTCGGCGTGGACGGCACCGGTCTTCGGTGACGACGCCGGCGAGCCGTGCTACCAGGCGGTGTTCGCCAACGCGTGGTGCATCCAGGCGTACCGGTGGAACCTCGACTATGTCGTGGACACCCACGGCGATGCGATGGCGTACTACTACGACACCGAAACCAACTACTACAACCGCGCGCAGTACGTGCGGGCCGGGCAGTTGAACCGGATCGACTACGGGTTCCGCGACGGCTCGACCGCTCCCGCGCCCGGGCGCGTCCAGTTCACCACGGCGCCGCGCTGCATCCCCGGGACCGTCTGCGACCCCACAACCAGTCCGCAGAACTTTCCCGACGTGCCGTTGGACCAACAGTGCACGAGCACGACCTGCGACATCACGGTGCCGACGTTCTGGACGGCGAAGCGGCTGGCAAAGATAACAACCCAGGTCTACCACAACGCCGGGTACCGGGATGTGGCGTCGTGGACGCTCCACCACGAGTTCCCGTCGAACGGAGACGGCACCACTCCCGGGCTGTGGCTGGAATCGATCGTCAACGCCGGACACGTCGGCGGGACGGTGACCATGCCGCCGGTGCAGTTCGACGGAGAGCTGCGCGAAAACCGGGTCGACGGGCTCGACATGGCCCGCCCGTTCAACAAGTGGCGGCTGAACACGATCACCAACGAGACCGGTGGTCAGATCGAGGTCACGTATGCGGAGTCGCAGTGCGACCGGTCGAGCCTACCCGTGCCGGACAGCAACACAATGGCCTGCTATCCGGGGTATTGGCTGATGGGTGGCTCGGCCGAGCCGACGCTGGACTGGTTCCACAAAAGCGTCGTCAACAGGGTCGTCGAGCGGGACCTGACCGGCAGCAGGAACGCGGCGGAGGTTACGGAGTACGAATACCTCGGGGGCGCCGGGTGGACCCACGACACGGGTGAGCTGACCCCGACCCGGTTCAAGTCGTGGGGCCAGTTCCGTGGCTACCAACGCACCCGGGTCAAGCACGGCGATCCGCTGGCCGGGCCGCAGAGCGTCGAGGAGCACCTGTTCCTGCGGGGCATGGACGACGACCTGCGGTCCAATGGGGCGCGGCGTGACGTGTGGGTCAGCGACTCGCAGGGCGGCAGCATCGAGGACAAGCCGGTACGGCGGGGCTTCACCCGCGAAGTAACCACTTTCCAGGGCAGCGACTGGCTGAGCAGGACCATCTCGGAACCCTTGGAGATCCGTAAGACCGCCAGCCGCAACCGGCCGAGCGGCCCGCTGGAGGCGTACCTGACCGAGGAACGGTCCGAGCGCGAGTACACCAAGCATCCGGATGGTGTCTGGGTAACCGAAACCATCTACTCCTACGACGACTACGGCCGGGTGATTCTGACCGACGACCGCGGGGACGTTTCCACCCCGGACGACGACACGTGCGCCCGGACGTCGTACACGCAAAACCTCACATCCTGGATTGTCGACACCGTGGCCAGGATGGAAACGGTCGGCGTCAACTGCGACGCCACGCCGTCAAGCGTGGACCTGATCGCCGACGAGCGCCACTACTACGACGGTGCCACCACCATCACGGCACCACCGGTCAAGGGCGACCTGACGAAGTCGGAGGAGGTCTCCGAGCCGGGTGTCTACGTGTCGATGGGTTCCGCGCGGTACGACGTGCACGGCCGTCCGATCGAGTCGATAGACCCGTCCGGCGACGAGAGCACGGTGACGTACACCCCGCAGACCGGTGGGCCGGTGACGGGAGTGGCCGTGACCAACGCCCTCGGCCACACCGACACCACCTCTGTCGATCCATTGCTGGGCACTGTCCTGTCGGCGGTCGATGCCAATGGCGTACGCAGCGACATGACCTATGACGCCCTGGGGCGTCTCACCGCCGGTTGGGCCCCGGGTCGCAGCAAGGCGGCCGGCGAATCACCGTCGGCGACGTTCTCCTATTTGGTGCGCGCCAACGCGCCATCGGTCGTCACCAGCAGCACGCTGCTGTCCAGTGGCTCCTACCTGGCCAGCCGGAGCCTCTTCGACGGCTTCCTGCGGCTGCGCCAGACACAGAAGCCGTCGCCGGCCGGCGGGCGGGTCATCGCCGACACCTTCTACGACAGCCAGGGCAGGGTGGACCGGACCAACGACGACTACTGGAACGAGGACTCCGCCCCGGCGACCTCGTTGTTCCTGGTCGCCGACGACAGGGTGCTGACGCAGACCCGACACCTCTTCGACGCCGCCGGGCGCGAGACCGACGAGATCCTCATGTCGGAAGGCGTCGAGAAGTGGCGGACCAGGATGTCGTACGGCCCGAACTGGACGGCGACCGACCCGCCAGCCGGCGGCACACCGACCATGGAGGTCTTCGACCTCGAGGGCCGCACCGTCGAGCTGCGGCAGTTCCACGGTGATTCGCCGACCGGCGCCTACGACGCGACGAGGTACACCTACACCAGGGCCGGGCAGAAGGCGAGCGTCACCGACGCGGCCGGTAACGTCTGGCGCTCCTCGTACGACCTGCGGGGCCGGGTAATCCGCGACGAGGACCCGGACTCCGGGGTCACCACGTCCACCTACGATGACGAGGACCAGCTACTCTCCACCACCGACTCCCGCGGCAACACCCTGACCACCACCTATGACGCGTTGGGCCGCAAGACCGGCCAGTTCAAGGGGCAGACGAAGCTGGCCGAGTGGACCTACGACACGTTGCCAAACGGCAAGGGGCTGCCGGTCGCCTCGACGCGGTACGTCGACGGGAACGCCTACTCCAGCGAGGTCACGGGATACCAGCAGGGGACGGGCCGTGTGCTGGGGTCGAAGGTCACCATTCCCGGGTCGGAAGGATCGCTGGTCGGTACGTACGTGACCGGTCTGACCTACGACGCGTTCGGGCGGCTCAGCACGACCGCACTACCGTCCGCGCCGGGGCTGCCCAACGAGATCCTCAAACACGGGTACGACGAGTTCGATCAGCCTCAGACGCTGGCGGGACTGGACAGCTATCTCGCGGAGACCTGGTACGACGAGTTCGGCCGGATCATCAGCACCACGCACGGCGTCCCCGGCCGCCAGGTCTGGTCCGGGTTCAGGTTCGACCCGGTGACCGGGCGTCTGGAGTTCGCCTCGATGGACCGCGAGGACGACAACGACCCGAGCGTGTCGGCGGTGACCTATACCTACGACCCGGTCGGCAACGTGCTGTCCAGCGCGGACGCCGTCTCCGGCGACCAGCAGTGCTTCGGCTACGACTACCTGACCCGGCTGACCGAGGCCTGGACCCCGTCGTCCGGTGACTGCGGCGACGCCCGATCCGCGTCGGCGTTGGGCGGGCCCGCACCCTACTGGCACTCGTTCACCTACGACAAGACCGGGAACCGGCTGTCGGAGGTCCGCCATGCGACGGGTGGGGACACCACCCGGGCGTACACCTATCCCACAGCGGGGTCGGCGCAGCCACACACCCTCAAGTCGGTGACCACCACCGGCCCCGGGACGTCGAAGACGGACACCTACACGTACGACAGTGCCGGCAACATGCTGACCAGGCAGGGCCAGAACCTCACCTGGGACGTAGAGGGGCAACTCGAAAAGATCGGGGACACCTCGTTCCTCTACGATGCCGACGGCAACCGGCTGATCCGTCGCGACACCTCCGGCACCACCCTCTACCTCGATGGGCTGGAGATCCATCGCGGCACCGGTGGAGTTCTCTCCTCGACCCGCTACTACGCCAACGTCGCCGTACGCACCTCGGCCGGGTTGAGCTGGCTGGTCTCCGACCACCAGGGCACCGCCACCGTGGCGATCAACGCGTCGGACCTGTCGGTGACCCGGCGATACCAGACCCCGTTCGGGCAGTCTCGCGGCAGCGCCGTGAGTTGGCCGTCGGAACGCGGCTTCGTCGGCGGGACGAAGGATCCGTCCACCGGGCTCGTGCATCTCGGCGCGCGGGAGTACGACCCGGACATCGGCCGGTTCATCTCGATCGATCCGATCATCGACGAGGGCGATCCGCAGCAGATGAACGGGTACGCGTACGCGAACAACTCACCGGTCACGTTTTCCGACCCGGACGGCCTGAAGTACAAGTGCTCCAACCCACGGCAGTGCGATGGCAGCGCCGCGCAGCAGCGGGCCGACGCCGCCAAGCGCAGGAAGTGGGAGGCGGAACAGCGGCGGGCGCGCGCCGAGCAGGCCCGCAAGGAGCGGATTCGGGCCCGCAACCAGGCGGCGGCGGCGAGAGCGGCGGCCAAGGCTGCTCGCGCCAAGGCGGCGGCGGAACGCAAAAAGGAGCGGATCCGCGCCAAGAACCAGGCGGCGGCGGCCAAAGCGGCAGCCAAGGCGGCCCGGGACAAGGCAAAGAAGGAACGAGCAGCGCAGAAGAAGCGCGACGATGCGCTGGCGAAGTGCGGCGGAAGCATCGCCGCCTGCAACAAGAAGGACAACGAGCGTAAGAGGATGGGCCCGGCGCGGGAGCCGGCGACGCCGCCCAGCAAGATCAAATACGCGGACGACAACTTCAAAGAGACACTGGGGGGCGTGCGGCGTGCCGGAGTGGCGGCGAATGTCGGCGGCCTGACTCTCGCTGGTTTGTGCACCTATGCTCGGCTACCCGGCTGTGCGGCGATCGCGGGGACAATCAGCAGAGCGGGCGCGGCGGTGCAGGTGGCATCCAGTGCGGGGATCGCCGCCTATAGCTGCATGAACAATGACGGTTGCAAGGAGGCGACGAGTGGCCTGATAGAAGATGTCATGAGCGCGGCAGGGGGTCAGGCCGCCAACCACCTCCTGCAGAAGAACATCAAAGAGACCATTCAATACGTCACTGGCGGGGGCTCCGCAGCGAAAGGCCCCTGGGAGAAGAAGTACGGGGTCCGTGAGTAGATGACGGCTCGGGTGGCTGGTCCGTCGTCAGGGTGGACCAGCCACGCCGGTCGAGACGAGCAAAGCCGGAGGGATGTGCGTGCCAGTGTGCGTCCCGATGTGCCAGCGGTGGTGACCCTGTAGCCGGCCCGTTCGAAGAGCGGGCCGGCTACTCGTTGCTGGAGGCTGGTTGTGCGACGTTTCGGCTTGATCCTGCTCTGCGCCCTGTCACTCGTGGTGCAACCTCTTTCCGCGCAGGCCGCTCCGGTCGGGACGGCGGGTCATCCGGCATCGAGCGGTAGACCCGGGCCGGGCGTGCCCGCCCGCGCACCCATGGACGACCCGGCGAGCAGGAACGCCTGGCGCAAGGCGCCCGAGGTCACCTGGCCGGTCCCCGGCGTGGCGAAGGTCGAGATGCCGGCGCGCGACGTCGATAACGTCGACGCGGAGGCTCCGAAACTGGTACGCGCCGGCGCGTCGCCGATCTGGCTCGGGCAGTCGGCCACTGTGCGGGTGATGCGCTCCGGCAACGATTCCGGTCTGGTCTTCAGCGTCACCGGTGCACGAGGGCGAGCGCCGATCGAGGTGGACTACACCGGGTTCCGGTACGCGTACGGCGGTGACTACGCGGCCCGGCTCAAGCTGGTACGCCTCGACGGTCAGCCCGTCACCAGCCGCAACGACCCGGCCCGGGGCCGGGTCACGGCGACCGGCGCCGATGGCGTCTACGCGCTGGCCGCCACGTCGGGCAGCAGCGCGGGCAGCTACCAGGCGACCAGCCTGGCACCGTCGGCGACCTGGCAGGTGGGCCTGGGCTCGGGCGACTTCACCTGGTCGTACCCGATCGCGGTGCCCCAGCTGCCCGGTCCGGTCCCGGATCTGAGTCTTTCCTACAACTCGGGCACGGTCGACGGGCGCACCGGGTCGACCAACAACCAGCCGTCGGTGGTCGGCGAGGGATTCGACCTGCGGACCGGCTACATCGAGCGGTCCTACCACGCCTGTGACCAGGACGGCCAGGCGGGCGTCAACGACCTGTGCTACCTGTCGCACAACGCCGTCGCGGTACTGCCCGATCTGACCAGTGAGCTGGTGCGCGACACGGCCACGGGCACCTGGGCGGCGCAGCGCGAGAGCGGCTGGCGCATCGAGCAGTTGTTCGGCGCGTCGAACGGGGACAGCGACGGCGAGTACTGGCGGCTGACCTCGCCCGGCGGCGTCCAGTACCACTTCGGGAGCAGCGCCTCCGCCAGTTCGGCCTGGACGGTGCCGGTCTACGGGGATGACGGCGGCGAGCCCTGCCACCAGTCGACGTTTGCCGGCTCCTGGTGCCAGCAGGGATACCGGTGGATGCTGGACCGGGTCGTCGACCCGCACGGTAACGCGATCACCTACACGTACGAGAAGGAGACCAACAACTACAGCCGTGGCGGGACGATCACCCCGTACGTGCGCAGCGGCCACCTGGTCGGGGTCGAGTACGGCGGTGGCGCTGCCCGGGTGGTCCTCACCCCGGCCGGCCGGTGCCTGCCCGGGGCGACCTGTGCCAGCAGCGAGCCGGCCAACTTCCCCGACGTCCCCTACGACCAGGAGTGCGGCACCAGCAGGTGCGCCTACACCGCGCCGACGTTCTGGTCCAGCAAGCGCCTGGCGAAGATCACCACGCAGGTTGACAGCGGCAGCGGTTTCCGCGACGTCGATTCCTGGACCCTGACCCATTCCTTCCCGGACACCGCGAGCACCGGCCCCGACGCGGCACCGGCGCTGTGGCTGGAGTCGATCACCCACACCGGGCACGTCGGTGGCACCGTCACGCTCCCGCCGGTCAAATTCGCCGGGGTCATGCAACGCAACCGCATCGAGGCGGTCGACAACAAGGTCCCCCTCAACAAGTACCGGATCTACGGCATCATCAACGAGACCGGTGGGCAGATCAAAGTCAACTATTCGCTGGTCGACTGCGTCGCGGGGGGCACTCCGACTCCTGACGCCAACGTACGCAAGTGTTTCCCCGCGTTCTGGAACCCGGGCGGGACCGGACTGACGCTGGACTGGTTCCACAAGTACGTCGTCAACGAGGTGATCGAGGAGGACCTGGTCGCCGGGCGGAAGGCGAAGGTCACCCAGTACGAGTACCTCGACCCAGGTGCGGTGCTGTGGGGCCACGACGACTCCGAGATCCTGCCCGCCGCGCAGCAGTCCTGGGGGCAGTGGCGCGGGTACCAGCGGGTGCGGGTGCGTACCGGCGGCCAGTCGACCGAATACCTGTTCCTGCGCGGGCTCTACGACGACCCGACGGCGGACGGCGACAAGCGCCTGACCACGGTGGACGGCGTCGACGACCGGGCGGCGTTCAGCGGGATGGTCCGGCAGACCACCGTGCTTGACGGGTCTGCCGTGGTCAGCCGTACCACGTCCCAGCCACTGCTGATGGGGACCATCGCGACGCGGGTGCGTGCCTCCGGCACGCTCGAGGCGACCCTGGCCGACGAGGTGTCGGTGCGGCGGGTCATCACGCTTGCCGGCGGGGGAACCCGCACCGTGGAGAAGCGGTTCGGCTACGACAGCCGGGGTCGGCTGGCGCACACCAGCGACCTCGGTGACACTGCGACCACGGCCGACGACAGCTGCGTACGCAACACCTACACCGAGAACACCACCACCTGGATCATCAACACCATCGGCCGGGTGGAGACCCTGGGTGCGGCGTGCGACGCGACCGGAGCGACGTTGACCGATGTCAAGAACACCTACAGCGACGCCGGTGACCTCACCAAGGTCGAGGAGTGGAACGGCACCGGCTTCGTCACCGCCTTCCGCACCGTCCCCGACCGCTACGGCCGCCCGGTGGAGCAGTACGACGCGCTGGGGCACGGCACGCGTACCGCGTACACCCCCGCGACCGGTGGGCCGGTGACCCGTACCGTGGTGACCAACCCGGCCGGACACACCGCGACGACCGACTTCGAGCCGCTGCGCGGCACCGTCTCGGCCACCACGGACGCCAACGGCAACGTCACCCGCACCGCGAACGACCCGCTGGGCCGGCTCACCGCCGTGTGGCGGCCGGGCCGAGCCACCACCGCGACCCCAAACGTCCGATACGAGTACCTGGTACGCGTGGGCGCACCGTCAGTGGTGACCACCCGCCCGCTGATCGGTCCGGTCAGCCACGAGCTGTACGACGGCCTGCTGCGCCCGGCGCAAACCCAGACCAGTTCCCCGACCGGAGGCCGGATCGTCACCGACACCGTCTACGACAGCGCCGGCCAGATCTCCCAGGCTGTTGACGCGCACTGGGACGGCGGGGCCCCGGCGACGAGCCTGCTCGCCGTCCCCACCGCACCCGACCGCGAGACGCGGTACACCTACGACGGGGCGGGCCGGGTCACCGTCGAAGCCCTCTACTCGGGTGGGACGCAGAAGTGGCGCACCACAACCGCCTACGGGGGCGACCGGGTCGACGTCGATCCGCCGCTGGGCGGGACGGCGACGACCTCGATCCTGGACGGGCACGGCCGGACCGTCGAGCTGCGGCAGTACAGCGGCGGCGCGCCGACCGGCGCGTACGACGCCACCCGGTACACGTACACCAAGCTGGGCCAGCTCGAAACGGTCACCGACCCGGCGGGCAACGTGCGACGCAACACCTACGACCCCCGTGGGCGCCAGGTCAAGGCCGAAGCCCCGGACACCGGCACCGTCGTCATGGGCTATGACGACGCCGACCGGCTCACCTCCCGCACGGATGCGCGCGGCCGGACCCTGAGCTACGGCTACGACGACCTGGACCGCCGCACCGCCGTCCGCGAGGGCGCCACCACGCTCGCCGGCTGGGTCTACGACACCGCGCCGGGCGGCAAGGGCCTGCTTGCCTCGTCGACGCGGCACTCGGACCGTGGGGCGTACGTCTCGGCGGTCACCGGGTACGACGAGCGGGGGCGCCGGACGGGCACGGCGGTCACCATTCCGGCCGCCGAGACCGGGCTGGGCGGCACGTACACCACCACGTTCACCTACCGTGAGGACGACCAGCCCGCCACGACGACGCTGCCGGCGGTCGGCGGCCTGGCGCAGGAGAACCTGACCCACGGCTACGACGCGTTGGGCAAGCCGGAGACGCTGATGGGGCTCGCACCGTACGTCGCCGAGACCAGCTATGACGAGGTCGGGGCGCTGTACTCGCAGTCGTCCGGTCCGGTGGGCCGGCAGGTCTCCCGGTCCTACAGATGGGATCCGGCCACGCGCCGGCTGGCGTACGCGTCGGCGTACCGCGACCTGGAGGCGCAGCCAACCCTCGCGGACCGGGCGTACACCTACGACGACGCGGGCAACGTCACCTCCGTCACGGACGTCCTGGACGACACCACGGACCGCCAGTGCTTCCGATACGACCACCTCCAGCGGCTCGTTCAGAGCTGGACGCCGGCCGGTGACTGCACCGGGTCGCCGCCGACCGCCGGCCTGGGCGGCCCCGCACCGTACTGGCACGACTACAGTTACGACCGGATCGGCAACCGGCTCGGTGAGGTGTGGCACGCCGCCGCCGGCGACACCACCCGGACCTACACCTACCAGACCACCCAGCCGCATCTGGTGCGGTCGGTGGCGAGCACCGGATCCGCGACAGCGACCTACGGCTACGACGCCTCCGGCAACACCACCTCCCGGCCGGGGCAGACCCTCAGCTGGGACGCCGAGGGACGCGTGGCCACCAGCGGCACCGAGTCGAACCTGTACGACGCCGACGGCAACCGCCTCGTCCGGCGCGATGCGACGGGTACCACGGTGTATCTCGGCCATACCGAGGTTCGGCGGTCCACGTCCGGGTCGGTCACTGCGACCCGCTACTACCGCCAGGCCGGCAGTGTGGTCGCGGTGCGGACGCCGGCGCGGCTGAGCTGGCTGGTCGAGGACCACCAGGGCACACCGACCGTCGCGGTCGCCGACCAGGCCGGCCAACCCACCGCTCGCCGTTACCAGCTTCCGTTCGGCGCCACCCGCGGCGCCGCGCCCGGCTGGTGGGACGGCGAACGGGGATTCGTCGGCGGCAGCGCCGGACCGGGCGGGCTGATCCACCTGGGTGCACGCGAGTACGACCCGGCGAGCGGCCGGTTCCTCTCCGCCGACCCGGTCGTCGACACCGACGATCCGCAGCAGATGCACGGCTACTCCTACGCCAACGCCAATCCGGTGACGATGTCGGACCCGGACGGGCTCAAGGCCACACCGGTGCTGTCAATCAACTCCGGTTCGCTTGGGATTCCGAGCTACGTAGACTTGTTGTGTACGTTTAGCTGCGGCTGGTATTACGCCGACGACGGCCCCGACGACATCGACTATTACGGGTACTACGACATCGTCTTTGGCGGGTCCTACGAAGACGACTATGGCTTCGACGATACCTATGACGAGCCAGCGGTCCAGTACAGCTACGAGCCGATCGAGTGTGGAGGCTGGGGCGGCCAGTGCGTGTCGCCACGGCCGTACGAGTGGGTGGCCTACTACGACGACGCGACGACGGTCTCGTCGTCCTCGGGAACGCGCGGCGGGGCTGTCATCGGCTCTGCGCTGTTCGACGGTTTCGTCTACCCGTCGGTGACCCTCGGCGTCTCCTCGTCGTGGTCGTCCTCCTCGTCCGGTTCGAGCTTGGGCGGCCTCGGCCCCGTCACCTCGATCTCGTGGGCCTGGGGGCCGTCGGCCGCCATCGTGGACCCGCCACGGCAGACCAGCTCGTGGACGGGCATCGGGCTGCCCGGCCTCAGGTCGTCGCTGCTTGGTCACCGGTAGGGGGTGCGGCATGAGATGTGGCGTGATCGCGGCGGTACTGGGTTTGGCAATCTCAGGCGTCCTGGCAGTCCCGGGATCTGGCGGTTCCGCGCCCGCCGGAACCCCGCCGGCCCGAGAACCGGTCGTCGGCCGGGAGCCGGGGCCGGTCGGGGCGGTCGCCGGCCTGGCCGCGGCCCGCCGTACCGGCCATCCGGTGGAGGTGACGGCGCTGACCAGCCCGACCCGGCAGGTCTTCGCCCGTCCCGACGGGACGATGTACGCCGAGGTGAAGGCGAGCCCGGTACGAGTCAGGCGGGGCGCCGGCTGGATTCCCGTCGACACCACTCTGGCGCGGCAGGCGGGTGGCTTCGTCGCGCCGAAGGCGTCCACCGCGGACGTACGCTTCTCCACCGGTGGCGACGGACCGTTCGCCAGCCTCACCGACGGCGGCCGGCGGGTCGAGCTGAACTGGCCCGGTCGGCTGCCCGAGCCGCGGCTTGCCGGGGACTCCGCGACGTACCCGGCCGTGCTGCCCGGTGTCGACCTCGTGGCGACCGCCACGCCCACAGGGTTCACGGAGAAGCTGGTGGTGCATTCACCCGAAGCCGCCCGGAACCCGGCCGTCGCGCGGATCCGGTTCGGGCTGCGTACCGAGAACTGGACGCTGACCGGCGACCGGCTGCCCGCCTTCATGTGGGACTCGTCGCCGAAGACCCGCAAGCACCCCATGAGGGTGGAGGTCGGTCGGGACAGCCTGACGGTCGTCCCGGATCCGGCGGTGCTGTCCGACCCGGGCCTGGTCTATCCGCTGCACCTCGATCCGGAGGTGCAGACGCCCCGCCCGCACTGGGCGATGGTGTGGTCGGGGCTGCCTGGCCAGAGCTACTACGACACGTCCTGGCACGCGCAGGTGGGTCTCGACCCGGCCGACCCCGCCGGTGGCCGGTGGCGCTCCTACTTCGAACTCGACACGTCGTTCGCGGCCGGCAAGCACATCATCAGTGCGACCTTCCGGGCCACCCTGCTGTACTCCCAGAGCTGCGCCGCCGAACCGGTGTACCTGTGGCACACCGGCACGATCAACTCTGGCACCACCTGGAGCAACGCGCCGGGCAAGATCTCCCAGGTTGGTGCCCCGGTCACCACCATCAAGGCCGGCCACGAAGCCTGCCCGGGGATGCCTCTGGCCGAGTTCGACGCCACCTCGCTGGTCACCTCGGCAGCCGCACAGTCGTGGCAGCGGGTCACCCTGGCGCTCGTGGCCGACGAGGGTGGCCTGGGCGGCAAGCTCTTCGAGAACGACGCCCGCGATGCCCACAAGGTGCCCGGCATCGGGGTGGTGTACAACTCGGTCCCTGGGACGCCCGTCGTGCAGCCGACCACGACCATGCCGGGCTGCGCTGGAGCACCGGCGATGTGGGTCACCACGCTGACCCCCCAGTTGTCGGTGGAACCCGTCGACGCCGACGCCGGCGACCGCCACGGCATCGACTTCGAGATCAGGGCGGCCGGCGCGGCGTCGCCGTTCCACACCCCACCCCGGACCGTGCCGGGAACGCACCTGTACGACGTGCCCGACGGGGTACTGGCCGACGGCGGCCGGTACGAGTGGCGGGCACGGGCGAGTGACAGCGTCGACACCGGCCCGTACAGCCCGTGGTGCGCCTTCACCGTGGACGTCACCGGCCCGACCACGACCCCCACCGTCACGTCACCGCACTTCATCCTGGTCAAACCCGGACCGTCCCAGTACGGCCTGCGCGTCGACCAGCTCGGCCAGTTCACCTTCGGCGCGGGTGGCGATCCGGACGTGGCCGGGTACGACTACGAGATCCGGGTGCCCAAGCAGTCACCGCTGCGCGGACGGGTCAACGTCCCGGCACCGGGCGCCGCCGCCTCGCTGACCTACCGGCCGCTGGTCGGCGGGCTGGCGGCATCGTCCCTGTACGAGATATGGGTGTGGTGCGTGGACGCAGCGGGCAACCGAGGCCCACGGAACCCCCGTTACCAGTTCCGGGTCCAGGAGCTGCCCGCCGTCGTCGACGTGCGCTTCACCGACCTGTCGGGAAACACGGCGTCCGACTCCGCCACGATCGGCGCCGACGGCACGCTGACGCTCAGCCCGGGGGTGTCGTCGGTAGACGGATACCAAGGGCCGGGCGTACACCTGGACGGCACGGCCGGAGCCGGCGGCGTGGCCACACAGAGCGCGGTCGACACGGCGCAGAGCTTTACCGTCACCACGTGGGTGCGGCTGCTCTCCGATGACACCGACAAAGACGAACCACTCAACATCGTCGGTCACTCCGGTAACGGGTTCGCCCTGCGGTACCAGAAAGTCGGTAAGCGCTGGCAGTTCGCCACACGGACGAGCGGCGCGGCCGACGCGCCGGAAGTCGTCGCGCCCTCCGACACCATCGCGCAGGTCGGGATCTGGACCCACCTGGCCGGAGTGCACGACCCCGCCTCCGGCCAGATCCGCCTGTACGTCAACGGCCGGCTCAGCGGCACCGCACCGTTCACCACGCCATGGACGGCCAACGGCCCGTTGCGGATCGGCCCGTTGCGCGACAGCCCTCCCTGGACCGGCGACCTCGACGAGGTCAGCGTCTTCGACGTGGCGGTGTCGGAGGCGAAGATCCGCGACGACATGGGCTGGCCGGAGCCGCCCGGCAGCGAAGGGCACTGGCGATTCGACGAGAACAGCGGCATCGTCGCGGCCGACAGCTCCGGAAGCCGCAACGCCGCCGTGCTGTACTCCCAGGCCTCGTGGACGAGCGCGCGGCACGGTGGGGGAGCCCGGTTCGCCGGCGGATGGGCGCACACCGACCGTCCGGTGATCGAGCCCAACGCAAGCTACACGGTCGGCGCCTGGGTCAAGCTCGACCGGTTGCCCGCACAGGACCAGTACATCGCGGTGAGCCAGGACGGTCGCTGGGACAGCCGGTTCAAGCTCGGCGTCTCGCGCGGCATGGGCATGCCCAACGGGTGGATATTCGCGGTCAACGCCGCCGACACGCCCGACGACAGCGTCGCCGGCAGCCAGCCCACCTGGGTCCAGGGCGACATCCTGGAGCAGGTCGGTGTCTGGACCCATCTGGCCGGCGTGTACGACCAGGCCGCAGGGCAGATCCGCCTGTACGTCAACGGCCGGCTCAGCGGCACCGCACCGTTCGCCAACTCCCAGCCCGGCACCGGATCCCTGGTGTTCGGGCGCTGGCAGAACGAGAGTTTCCGGGTCGGCACCTGGGCGGGAACGATCGACGACGTCCAGGTGGCGCAGCGGGCGTTGTCGACCGACGAAATCAAGACATGGATGGACTGGCCCAAGTGGGGGCCCAACGCACGCTGGACCTTCGAGGAGGCCGATGGCATGGTGGCGGACGACGCGACCGACAACGACCACACGCTGGCCCTGGTCGACCGGGCGAGCCGGGTCAGCGTTCCGACCGGCGGCAAGGCGCTGCGCCTGGACGGGCTGACCACCCCGGGCTGGGCGTTCGACGGTGCACACGGTCGCACCGGCAGGCCGGTCGTGCCCGCGGGACAGAGCTTCACCGTCGCGGGCTGGGGGCGGCTGGACACTGTGAACGAATCCGCCGCCCTGCTGAGCCAGGACGGGGTCAACGACAGCGGGTTCAGCCTGCGCTACGACAAGGAAGCAAAGGCGTGGTCGTTCCGGATGGCCAAACAGGACAACCTCGCCAGCGACGACTATGCCGTGACCCGGGGCGGCACCCCGCAGGCGGGTGTGTGGACGCACCTGGCCGGGGTGTACGACCATTCGGCCGGAACCCTGAAACTCTATGTCAACGGCTCACTGGTGGGATCGACCAGTTATCGGGCGACCTGGTTCGCCGACCGGGCGTTCATCGTCGGCCGAGAACTCGGCAGCGGCTACGGAATGCCGCTGTACTGGTGGAAGGGCGAGGTCGACGAGGTACACGTCCTGGATCACGCCGCCACCGCCACCGAGGTCGGGCAGATCAAGGGAAATCCGCCGGTGCCGGCGCCGACACCTGTGGTGAGCGCCTCCGGCTTCTGCCAGGCAACCGGGTTCCCCGATGGCTGGGGGGTCTCTGTCAGCGGCAGCATCGCCGACACGACGTTGAACATCAGCAGCGCGTACGTGTCGTACTCCGCAAGCGGCGTCGACCCCAGCTACGGATCACCATCGGGCACCGCGTACCTGAGCGTCGGTGGACGCTCCTTCACCGGCAACTTTCCCAGCACCTCCGGCTGGGAGTTCGTCGGTGGTAGCGGGGTCAGCTGGACCGTGACGGTCACCTTGACCGATGGCAGGTCCTACAGCAGATCCGGCTACACCAGCAGCTGCGGTTGATCGCGCACCGGGCCGGGGCGCTGACCGCCGCCCCGGCCCGATCCGACGCCGTGGTGGTCGTTGCCGTCACCGATTCAGGCAGGCGGCAGCAGGTCGATCAGGAACTCCTGCTCCGGCTCTCCCGTGCAGTCTTCCTGCACCGCGGTCGCGCCCGCTGCGGCGGTGCCGCCGCGCAGGCCGATACACCGTTCGGTGTACGCGGACCGCCCGAGACTGCCCGCGTTCCTTGCCCTGTTTACCAGATCACGGAATCTCACCAGGTCGAGTTCGTCGGCGTCGAGGGCGAGCCGGTAGCCGGCGTTCCCGTGGGTTAGCCGGCGGCTGGCCGACGGGAGCAGTAGGTCGGGTTCGATCAGCCGGCGTCTCAGTCCTCGCAGCGACTTGCACCTCGCACTCCTACAGACAGACAACGTACGACCAATCGCCGCGCCGCAGCGGTCGTGCTGCGGTCAAGGTAGGTCCGGCGGCAAGGCTCAGAGCGGCAGCCTAGCCCGGCACTCGGTACCGAACACGATGCCCGCTATGCCGGCCCGCCTACCCGGTTCAGCCGATCCTGAGCCTCCCTCAGCATGGCCAGGGACCTCCGGGCAGCCTTTTGCAGCGCGTAGCGCGCCAGGCCTCGAGGATGGTCAGGACCGTCACGAAGATCGCCGTCATGGCACCGACCGCCCCGCGCCACCCGGGCAGAGGCTGACGTTTTGTAGGACCTTGAAGGTGGTCTGAGCAGGGAGTTCCCGCGTTCGCCGAGGGCGCGGACACCGTTGTGGGGCTTGTTGAAGGTCTTCTGGATATCGGGGAGTTCGCCGCCCTTGGGCAGTTTCTTGAACACCGCCGGGATGGTGTCTGCCTCGCCCTCGTAGCCAGGTCGCCCAGGACCCGAGGTGGCGAATAGGACTGTGCAAGACATGGGGAGTTCTGGGCAAGCGGAGGAACTCCTCCACCGCCGCGGTCATGAGCTCCGGCCTGGCGCGGAGCACGGCGGCCTGGTCCGGCCGGCGGAAGAGGCTGACCATGATGTTGCCCAGCAGGTTCACCGTGGTTTCATGGCCCGCGACCACGAGCAGGACGGCTGTTCCCTGAAGCTCCGAGTCCGACAGCGCGTCGTCGTCCCTGAGCTGTGCTTCGATCAGTGCACTGAGCAGGTCGTCCCCTCGTTCGATCCGTTTGCGCTCGATCAGCTCCGCATGAACCGGTTGAGGCTGATCGCGCCGGCCCGCTGCTCGGCGGAGGGCGGGCTCAGCGCCGCAGCTGTCCACTCCCGGAAATTCTTCCGATCCTGATCTGGCACCCCCAGCAGCTCGCTGATGACGGTGATCGGCAACGGCGCGTTGAAGGCCTCCACCAGGTCCACCTCTTCCCGCATGGCCATCGCATCGAGCAGATCGTCGGCGATCTGCTGGATGCGCGGGGCGAGCTGCGCGGTGCGGCCGGGACTGAACGCGCCGGACACCAGCCGACGCAGCCGGGTGTGCGATGGCGGGTCCGACTCCAGCATGTTCCCGCCGAGCCCGACCCCGGGCCGGTTGGCCGTGAAGCCCGCAGCAGCGAGTGCCTTCTCGGCAGGAGACGGATCCTTGCGGATCGCCGGATGCGTCAGCGCTTGGCGGGCCTCCCGATGGGTGACTACGGCCCAGGCTCGCAGCCCGTTGGCAAGCTGGACACGATGCACCGGGCCGAGTGCTCGCAACTCGGCCAGCCGGCGAGGCGAGTCGGCCTTGTACTCGGGCGTGACGGTCAATGTGGGTATGGACTCGAGGCCATCTGACATAGGTATCTCTTGATCGGTCGCAGATCTTCGGTTACCAGACGCAACGGGATGCCGGGACAGGAATTCGCCACTATGACGTTGGTCACGGAGGGCTCGAATGCTCGAAGCAACACATGCGCCGGCTGGATCGAGTTGCGCCGGTTAGACATCTGGCAATCGAGGGGGGCTATGAGGCAAAAAAGCTGAGAGCGAGCACCGAGCTGAGTGGACGGTGCCTGGGAGTACCGGATCGTCCCGGCCGGCAACGGGCGTGGGTGGCTTGGTCTGTAGTGTCGACGATCGCCATTCTGGGTTCCCTCGACAGGAGACAGGACACAATGCCGACGTGGTATGAGCTACGTGAGCATGTACGGACCAAGTACGAGCTGGAGGATCTCGAGGACGACTGGTTCTCGATTCTCTGGAAGTACGAATCGGGGCGCACGCAGAAAATTTTGGTGTGCTGTTATGAGGCCTTCGACCAGGAGTGGATCGAGTTCCGCAGCTTCGTCTGTAAGGGGGATGAGCTGGCGCCTCGGGTTGCGCTACGCAAGAACGACGACTTCAGTCTCGGTGCGCTCGCTCTCGACGAGGACGGCGACTACGCCCTTATCCACCACGCGCTGCTTGCCACGCTCGACCCGGATGAGTTCGCCGTACCACTGCAGGTGATCGCTGCCGTGGCGGATGAGCTGGAGGACCAGTTGAGCGCTCGGGACGAGTTCTGATGTCGGAAGATGTCGACGAGGTGTTCCTGCCGGCTGGCTGGGAGAACGTGCAGCGTGGCCCGAAGCACTGGACCTCCGATGCCCGTAGCGACGATCCGGCTGCCCGGGTGGTGTACCCGCCGACGGGATCGGGTCTGGGCAGCGGGAAGTCGTTTCTGTTCCTGTTCGGCTTCAAGACTGCCAGTGGGCAGGATCGGTCGATGTTGGACAGGGAACTCGCCCATATCGATGATGATGTTGCGGTTCTGCGTGCTGCGGGATACACGGTTGTCGTCGACCGGCAGGCGAGCCGGGACGATCTGCGGGACGCGGTCGTCGGCAAGGGGGCCGGCGTCGAAGGGCTTATCCCGGCCGGCTTCTACTGGAGTTCACACGGCCTTGATGACGGTAGTTTGGAGTGTTGCGACGGTGCCGTGATCTCCCCGGGGGACATCGACCCGGCCAGTGTTTCACCAGGGCTGCGGCTGGCGGTCATGGGTGCCTGCTACGTCGGCGCCTACGCGCCAGCGTGGCGTACGGCGTTGGGTGGGTATCCCTTGGTCGCCGGATGGGGCAGTCCGGTGACGATCGAACGCGCTGTCGATTTCCTGGAGGCGGGCAGGGAGACCGACGTCGGTCTGGACGATCTGATCGAGCGTTGGCTGTTGACCGACGATCCGATCCCGGCCCCGGCCTCGGCGGTCACGACGGGTCTGTCGCCAGCTGCCGCGACCGGTGGACGGGTCGGCCCGCTGCAACGGCGAATCCGCGCGATCGCCGCGCACCTCGGCGCCGAGTGGGTGGAGCAGGACACCCACTACGATCTCGCCGTTCCGCTGCCGGAGCAGCGTACCCATGTGGTGCAGGTTTTCGTCGTCGACAGTGCCGAGCCGTTCACTGAGGGCGTGCAACTCTGTGGGATGGAAGCCGGAATCGGGCCGATGTCGGTACTGATCACCCCGGAGCAGTTGCTCGCCGCTTCGGCCCGACCAGGGTATAGCCGGATCGCACTGGTCGCCGGAAGCACTGGTGTTCCACAGATCGTCGCCCAGTCGTTCACCCCGCTGGCCGGTGCGTCGAGCCAACAGTTGGCCGCGCACTGTTATCAGGTCGCGCTGAGCGCGGACACCCTGGAGTACCGCATCTTCGGCGGCGACGACTGAAGCTCACAGGTCAGGGCCTCCAGGTGGCCGAGTAGCCGGAGGGAAACCTATCTCCCGGCTACTCGGCCACCCGGACCCGGACGTCGGACGTTACGGTGAACCGTCGCGCCGCCCGCATCCGCTCTCGCCTGATCCGCCCGGTGGCTTTGACGAGGCATGGCCGCCCTGGCCCCGACCGGGACGCCCGTCTCTATCGGTATGGGAACGGTTGCCTGGCGTGGACGAGCGGAAAGAGTTGGTGGCCGTCGTGGTGCGCACCGACTACACCAACGAGGACGCCTCGCATGGGTCCGATACGACCTGGAGATGCCCATGGGCTCCTCCACTTCGCGGTGAGCGGATCATGAAGCCAAACGGGGGCGGAGGCAAGGGCGCAAGCGCGCTTGGCCGTACAGCCCAACACGCGCCCGAACACAATCCAACGCGCAGCCGAACGCGCAGAGAGAGCTGGCGCGTAGCCTCAGCCCATGAATCGTGGTCGCCCACAGCGCGATCAGTGGTCGCGGGTTGATCTCCCGGAGCTGCTGGCTCGAGCACGGAAACCGGGTACTGCGCGACAGGCTGGATGTGCTGTTGGGCAGCACATCCAGCCTTCCCGAACAAGTTGGGCGGAGCGTCAGCCGACGCCCTCGAAGATGACCTGGGGGTCGGTCTGTGCGGGTGAGCCCCAGACCAGGTCGTAGCTGGCGCTGTCATCGGCGAGGTAGTACCGGAACCAGTCGGTCAGCAGTCGGCGGGTGATCTGGAGCTGGGTCGCGCGGGTGATCGAGCCGCTGTCGCAGAAGAGCCCGGTCGAGTCGATGAAACCGCAGTGGAATCCGCCGCGGATGGTGCGCAGTTGCTTAGGTGCCTGCTTGCTGTTGTAGATCGGGCGCTGGTGGTCGGCGATTCCGGCGATCGTGTCTCGTTCTCCCGCTACGAGCATCATCGGCTTGGTCAGTGTCGCTGCGGCGGTGACTGCGGACGGTGTGGTCTCGGCGGCGGCGAGGTTGGCCACCGCCGTCACCGCGCTGTTGCGGGACGCGGCGAGCACACTGGCACCGCCGCCCATCGAATGACCGGACAGGCCCAGCTTGTCCTGACGTACGTGCTGGTAGAAGCGCGATCCGCTGACCGCGTCCTGAGCCACCAGGTAGTTGAGCGCGGCGTTCATCTCGTCGGCGAAGACGCCGTGGTTGACCGACAGACCGGTCTGGGTGTTCGGCAGTCCGACGATGAAGCCCCATGAGGCCAGATGCTGCACCGTGGTCGTGTACTTGCTGATGGCCTGGAAGAAGCCGTGTCCGAAGGAGATGGCGGGGAACTCACCTGCGGCTACCGGCGCGTTCTGGGTCGCGGAGGTCGCGGGATAGTAGTACCGAACCGTGAACGAGCGCCCGCTCAATGTGACGGTGGCGTCGGCGTATCCCACGAGGTGAGGGCCGGGGGCTGACGTGTCCGCGACAGTCGGCGAGGCCACGCCGGGCGCGGCCGGTGCGGCAATCGCGGGTGCGGCGATGACGGGCGACACCACGGTAGCGGCACCGGTCGCCATCGCGGCAAGGATGAGGGCGGCTCTCCTGAGCATTGGTTTTGCTCCTCCCTGGAGGTCGGGTGTTTCGCTCAATGAAAAACCGTTTCCCTTCCATATTCAAGTATGGAAATATTTCGAGTTGGCGGACGATCGT
Source organism: Micromonospora sp. NPDC003197 (assembly GCF_053590565.1). Lineage (NCBI taxonomy): Bacteria > Bacillati > Actinomycetota > Actinomycetes > Micromonosporales > Micromonosporaceae > Micromonospora > Micromonospora sp. NPDC003197. Next base: position 30,055 of record NZ_JBSFTE010000004.1, read on the forward strand.
CTTTGGCGCCGCCCGCGCGCTGCCTGGCCACTCTCGACCGGCACGGCGAACTCCCCGAGAACTCGTCATCTCAATGCTGCCCAGACCGCCTGAGCCGCCCAGACCGCCCGAGTCGGCCAGACGGGAGGCCATGAGACGACAAGTCGCAGAACCACAAAAAGCTAGATGCAGAACGAGCAGCAGGACAAGCGGCAGCACGAGCGCATCTTCAGGACCATCGGTGTTGTGCGTGCCGCATGGGGTGGCCCAGACCGTGCTGGCCGACGCTCGGCGCAAACGTCGCCACCGAGCGATCAGCCAAATCGGAAGGACTGCCCCAGCGTCGCCGTCCCGTCGGCCATCGCGGCCGAAGCCGCACAACCCGAGACGGCTACACCGCGAGGGCCGCACGGGGCCAGGACGGTCGGTGCGGATGGATGATTGAGGATAGATCAGGCTCACTCCGCTACCGCGGACGTGTTAGCGCTGACGCCGCCGTCCTCCGCCGAGTCCCGGTCTTGTTGCCGGTCGGCCACCTTGGGCACGAGGTCGAAGACCTACCCATTTTGTGGGTACGGGTAGTACTCCAGTCGGGGATGCTGATTTTGGCTGAGCTGCGCCTCGGTGTGGTGCGGGTACGAGGGTAGCTACCGTCGATCATGGGCGGTTGCGTGGACTGGCCGTGACGCAGTGGTCGCTGTCGGATACAGAGTAGATGTCAGCCCGGACGGCATGCAGGACCTGCTGACCCGGGTAAAGCGGGACGATGCAGCAGTCCGTGCTGAAGTCCGCGACTTCGTCGGCGAACACCTCCCGGGTTCGGTATGGACGCGAGTCTGGCCACGGTAGCGGCCCAGGGAGGCGCATACTGCGGCGCGCGGAACGAGCTGATCGGAAGGTACGACGCCGTAAGCGGAAGCAGGAGAGGTAGTCATACATCACCGTGCGCCACCAGTGGAGATGAATATCAGTCCACCCGGAGTGGCATGAACGCGCATCTGACCTGCGGCGTCTCCAAGCGCCGTACATTGGCGGCTCAGACTGCTGTGACCGAGCTGCCCGCAGTATGCCTGTCCTGGCTCAGCGCGCAGGCCGGCGCGGTCGATTGAGCTGTCGCTTCGCCGGCTATCGGCGGCGCGGTGCCCCAGCCTGTCAACGGCTACCATCTCCGGTGTGTCGATCTTCCCGTACGAGCCGTACAGTCCCGAGGGGCTCGCGGCGCGCTGGGTGCAGTGGGCTGCGGCCACCGGACCGTGGAGAAACCCGGTACTGGACCGGACCGGCCGTTACGCGCACGTGCGTCAGCCGAAGGACGTGTGGTTTCTCGCAGGCTGCTTCGGTGGGGCCGTCGAGCGGCGGTGCACCATTCCTTCGGACCGTCCGCTGTTCATGCCCGCGTTCAACATGTGGTGTCCGAACGGCACGTATATTCCGCCGCTACCCCAAGCGCGAGGCACGGTCCACGTCGATGGGCAGCAGCACCCCGTTGTCACCATCGACGTGGCGAAGCTGTTCGACGTCCGTGGCGCGTTCCTCAATCCTGTCACCCGCGTCTGGCGGGCCGTCCCGATGCGGGTCTGGGGCATCTGGGCGATGGTCGACCAGATGTCACCCGGCGAGCACACGGTCCGCTTGGACGGCACGGATGGGCACGGATTCAGCGTTACGGCGACGTATCACCTCGTCGCGAGCTGAGGCGCACCGTCACAGATTCCCTGGGGGACCCATCGGTGTCGTACTTAGCCGACCAGCCGGTGCCGGGTGCAGGTGACAACAGCCGAAGCTCCTCCAACAGATCGAACAGCTCGACGTCGATTACCTGGTGTCCGGGCGGAGCGGGCTTGTGGTTGTAGCTGTACCGATCTCAGTGATCGAGAGGATCATGGCCAGGACGGACGAGGTTCTCGGCACCCGCAGGGTCAGAGAAGCTGGCTCGACGGGGCCTACGAAATCGTTGCAGTAGCCTGGCCCCGATCACGGGTACCAGGTGTAGTACGACAATGAGCAGGACGGTCAGCGAGGCGATCTGGCTGATTGAGAGCCCTTGCAGTGCAAGCACTAACGACGCGTATGTGCCTGTGAACAGTACGTGGATCGCGACACGTAGGAAAGTTCCTTGAATTGACGTGTCCGTGTCGGGTCTGTCGAGTTTGGCGGCGCGCTGCCTCATTGTTGTGACCGCCGCTGTGATTGCGATCAGCGTGGCGATCTGCAGCGCCCAGAAGGCGGCCGTTCCGATGCTGGCCTCGTTGGTCAACGATGGCATGGCGATGGTCGTGGCCGCGAACACGATGAAGGCCGGCGGCCAGGTGAAGGCAAGGGCGGATGTCGCTGCCAGTGCGGCCGTTCTCGGTAGACTGACCTGCGGTCGAACCTGTTGTTCGATGCGGGCGATTACATCGTCGGAGGCCCATACCAGTTTGCGGGCCGAGCCTTGGTCGGGTGCCGGGCTTGACATGCGGGCAAGCCTAGACGATCTATTCCAAGAGGTCAGTGGTCGTAGGCAATGAGTGAGCGCATGACGTGCAGGCGTGTCAGTGTCATTCGTCCGGTAGGAAGCCTTACCTTGCCCCCGTACGGCCTAGGAAGGAGCGGCACCACCCCCCGGCCCTTGTTCATGCTCTGTTACACGCATGTCATTCAGGGTCAGTGGCTCGTCGGCTGAGCGTCGGCGCTGCCAACGTATCAGGGCCAGGACGCCGAGCAGTAGCGATACCGCGAGCGTGGCGTACAACCACGGTGGCGCGGCTAATGGGGACGGATGTGGCTCAGGACCGCCGAACGCGGCCCGAGTCAGCAGGCCGCCGGGCACCTCAATGTCGCTGACGCCGTCACCCGAGCACACGGCAGAGTACGAGGTGCAGCAACCGCAGCACCACAGATCACGATGATGTCCAACGTGACAGCGGCAGCAGATCGTCGCTGGTCAGCCCCCGTGAGGCCTTTTTGGAACCCCGCAGGCTTGGCGTCAGCGCTGCAGCAAGTGTGAGTTTCCACCATCGGTCGTATAAGGGCTCCGACAGCCGCCATGAGGCCCCAGAAGAGGCGTCCGTAGGGAGCCGGGAGATGAGAGATGCGCCGCACCGACGCGATGACGTCGGGGCCCTGACTCGCTAGAGTAGGGAAACGGCGTTTCCATTCGTGCCACTATAGGGCAGAGGAACCAGCGTGCAGCGCAGCCAGGAAGGCACCGCCATCGCACCGGAGGCCGGTGAGCAGAGCATCACGTTCGGCCCACTCCGACTCTCGCCGGGCACGACCCGGACCAACATCAGCGGGTACTACTGGCTGGCGCTGACGTCGATCATGACGTTCACGTTCATCCCGGCCGCGCAGACCGCGCTACTCACCTCCATCCTGGGCGTGCCCAAAGGTGAGCAGGGTTCGATCGTGGGCACCGCTGGGCTGATCGGCGAGATCGTCCTGATCGCGGCGGTCGGCCTGGCCGGTGCCTGGTCCGACCGCCTCGGACGACGCCCGATCGTGGTCGGCGGCTACGTCCTGCTCGGCCTCGGCGTCGGCATGGCACCGTTCCTCGGCTCGGTCCTGCCCTACTACCTGGCCCGGGGCGTCGCCGCCGTCGGCATGGCGATGGTCACTGTGATGCTCACGGCCGTGGTCGCCGACTACGTCCAGGACACCACCCGTGGCAGGGCCAACGGCATCCTCGGCTTCTGTAACGGTCTCGGCGCGCTCGTCACGTTCTTCGTGCTGATCAAACTGCCCGACATCTTCGAGGGCATCGGGATGGACACGATCGCCGCGCTGCGGGCGACCTACCTCATCGTCGGCGGGCTGGCCCTGCTCACCGCGATCCTGATGCGCATCACCCTCCGGGGCGGCCTGGCGACAACACACTCCGAGCACATCCCGATCCGCAGGCTGCTGCGCGAGGGTGTCGCCGAGATTCGTCGCCCCGGTGTTTTCTTCGCCTACCTCAGCGCCTTCGTCGCCCGGGCCGACCTGGCGCTCGTCGGCGCCTACCTCACCCTCTGGGCGCAGCAGTACGGCACCCAGCACCTTGGGCTCAGCGAGGCCGAGGCGCTGGCCAAGGCAGGTCTGTTGCTGGGAATGGCCAACGGCGTCGCGCTGGTCGGGGCGCCGGCCATCGGCATCATCGCCGACCGGCTGTCCCGCACCGACGCGGTGCTGATCTCCCTGGGGACCGCCGCCCTCGGCTACACCGCCACGATCTTCGTCGGAGATCCGTTCAGCCCGCTCGGCTATGCCGTCGCCGCGCTGATCGGACTCGGCCAGGTCAGCGCCGTCATCTCCAGTCAGGTGCTGATCGCTGAACAGGCTCCCAGCCGTACCCGGGGCTCGGTCATTGGAACGTTTGCGCTCAGCGGCGGCATCGGCATCATGATCGCGTTCGCCGCCGGTGGCACCCTGTACGACAACTGGCGCCCCGCCGGCCCGTTCGTCCTGTTCGGCATTCTGGCCGGGCTGGCCTGCCTGTACGGCTTGGCCGTCCGATCGAGGATCCCCAACCATCCGGTGGGCTGAAAAGTCCCAGTCGTGGGTGTCGGGTTCGTGGCTTGTGGTACTACGGCAAGCGGAGGGGCGCACATGCTGAACAACCAAGCCGACCGGCGCAGACAGGTCATGGCCACCATGGCAGGACTGCGAGTGTCTCCTTCCTGGTGTGGGCGCCGACCCTGATCTGTGCTGTGCGGTAACGCCGCGCTGCGCACGAAACGCTTGATGGAACAGCCGGTCAGGTGCTCGGCGAACCGGGTGACCGCGATAGCGAGGTCAGAGCGCCGATCGTCAGCAACCTGGGGGCGGTCCGGGGTGGCGCGAGGGTGCGACCGGTTCACCTGATCCGGAACATTCGGAAACGTTGCGGCAGGCTGTCTCGGTGGTCCGACGATCCACTGGCCATAGACATATTTCGATCTGTGGTATATCGTCCCTCGGATATATCTCAGCCTCTCAACCCCCTCTGGAGAGGACATGATCAGTACTGAACGCTGGCTCGGTGCCGCCACAACGCTCGTGCTCAGTGCCACGATGATGAGCATCGCACCGAGCGGCGCCCACGCCGCCCCAGCCAACGACGTCACCACCGCCGTACAGCACAAGCTGCTCGAGGAGGCCGCGGTCGCGGCGGACTGGGGAATCCGTACTGCCAGCTTGGCGGACACCCGGGTGACCGTCACCCGGCGGGACGGCGGGGCCTGGGCCTTCGGCACCGCCGTGCTTGTCGCCCCGCACGAGGAAGGGCGCTACCCGTCAGGTTGGATCTTCGTCGCCCGGCAGCAGCGCGGCGACTGGCAGGTCGCCTTCGAGGGCGAGGCCAACTTCACCGAACTGGCCTCGGCCGCGCCCGCCTCCGTCGTCGCGCAACGGGAAAGGGACGCCTTCACCGCCCCCAGCACTCTGGCCGCCAACGGGGACTTCCGCACCGGCATGCGCCTGCCGTTCGCCCTCGGCGCGTCCTGGACCCTCAGGGGTGGTCCACACGGCTGGTCCGGCTCCCCGCGACCGTTCAGCTCGATCGACCTCTTCGGCGGTGACGAGCGGGTGCTGGCCGTGCGCGCCGGCACCGCGTACACGATGTGCAAGGGCTGGATCCGGGTGGTTCACGACCGGGGCTACGCCACGGACTACTACCACCTGTGGAACAACATCAACGTCGACGGCGCCTCCGTTGCGGCGGGCACCTACCTCGGCGACACCGGCACCGACATCACCTGCGGCGGCTCCGCCAGCAGCCGGCACGTCCACCTGGGGCTCCGGCAGAACAGCGCGTACGTGGCAATCGCCACCCACAACCTGGGCAAGTGGGTACCGAGAGAGGGGAGCGTGGCCTACGAGGGTTACGCGCTGCACGGCTCGACTCGCCGCAACGTTCGCGGGACGCTCTACAACTATGGCGCGCTCGGCTTCACCGAGGGAATCATCGACAGCAACGGCGGCACGTCGATCAGCCGACGGTCCGGGCCAGGCACCGGGTACGGCGTGGTCGGCTCGATCGCGGACGGTGCCACGGCGGCTGTGGCCTGCTCGGCGAACGGCACCAGCCACACCGGCCGCTGGGGCACCACCGCCCTGTGGAACAAGCTCACCGACGGTACCTGGATCCCCGACGCGTACCACTACACCGGAGCGGCCAATCCGGTAAACGGCTGGTGCTGACACGCCGCCCCGAGCCGCCCCACACCCACCCGCGCCAACCGGGGTTGGTAACCGGTGGCGGCACGTCAACGGCGGGGCGGACACCCTGCGACGCGGCGAGGTCGGACCTGCCGCGTCGCAGGAACATGCCGCTGCTGGTCAGCCAGAGCCCGCCATCCGGTGCCGGCTCGACGGTGCGTAGCCGACCGTAGACGCCTGGGAAGTACGCCTAGGCGCCAGTGAGGTTGTTGCCGCTGGTCACCGCGCGGTACAACCTGGTCCTGCGGGCGCAGGCGCCAGCCGGCCGTCCTGCCCGAAATTCTCCTTGCGTAGGTCCTCCGGTTGCGAACGGTGAACCGGACGTAACCCGCAGCACGCACCTCGACGGCCAGCCCGAGGGCGGCCCGAGGACCTCCACGGCCCACGTGCTCTCGTGGTTGATTTCGGTTGTCCCCCGTGCGAGCTACACGCAGATGTCCACTGTGCGGTGATGTTTCCAAGCCGCTGAGTTTTTAGCGTCTAGGTGGCTGCGGCGCTCCGGCCGCAGACCTCGCGAAGGAATCATCATGCGATTTTTGAAGCAGTTTCTGGCCGTTGTCGTGGTCACCTTCATCGGCAGCCAGGGCGTCCTAGCCGTGCAGGGGAATCCCTGGTTGACGCTGGTACTCGGTATCGCGACAGCCGTACTCGCGGTGCTCACCTACGCGTGGGTGGTGCGGCGGACGGAACGCCGCGCGCCCACGGAGGTGGCCCGGGCCGGAGCCGTTGCCGCGACTGGCCGGGGAGTGCTGATCGGTGTCGGGATGTGTGCTTTCGTCATCGTCAACATCGCGTTCCTCGGCGGCTACCAGGTCAGCGGGCTGGGTTCGATGACGGGTGTGGTGGGGCTGTTCGGCTTCATGGCCGTCGCCGCCGTCACGGAGGAGCTGATCTTCCGCGGTGTCCTGTTCCGCATCATCGAACAACGCACGGGCACCTGGATCGCCCTACTACTAACCGGCGTGGTTTTCGGCCTGATGCACCTGACCAACCCGCAGGCCAGCCTGTGGGGTGCGATCGCCATCGCGGTCGAGGCCGGCTTCATGCTCGCCGCCTGCTACGCCGCCACCCGCAGCCTGTGGGTGCCGATCGGACTGCATTTTGGCTGGAACTTCGCCCTGGCCGGTATTTTCAGCGCCGAGGTTTCGGGCAATGACACGGCGAAGGGGCTGCTGGACGTCGTGATCTCGGGTCCGACGCTGGTCAGCGGCGGCGAGTTCGGGCCGGAGGCGAGCCTGTACGCGGTGGGTGCCGGCGTGGCGCTGACCGTCGTGTTCATGTGGCTGGCCCACCGCCGCGGTCATCTCGTCCCGCGTCGCCGCCGCGTGGACGCCGCCGAAACGGCGACCGCTACGGTTTCCTGATGCGCGACCTTCGGATGTTCCCGGACTCGTGGCGGCGCTGGCCCGTCACGGTCCGGGATCTCCCGCTGGCGCTGCTGGTCGCCCTCGCCTCGGCGGTGCCGGCGCTGCACAACCACGGTACGCAGCTCGGCGACATGCCCGGTCGTCCGTTCGACGCGCTGGCCGTGGTGGCGATCGCCCTGGAGTGCCTTCCGCTCGCCATCCGCCGGCGCTGGCCGGCGCTCTCCCTCGCCCTGGTGTCGCTCGGCTTCGCGATCGACCAGCTCCGCGCCTATCACACGGTCGCGGGCACCGCGTTGGCGATCGCGCTGGTGAGCGCGGGGGCCCACCTGGAACGCCGTCGGCGTACCAGCGTGGTCCTGGCCTCCGCCGCGTACGTGGCGCTGGCCGTCGCCCTCGACCGACAGGGCTCGCCCGAGGGCGTGACCGGGTTTGTCACGTTCTACCTGGCGCTGGCCCTCGCCTGGGGCATCGGGACCTGGCTGCGGCAGTCCCGGGCCGCCGAGGCCGAGCGCCGCCAGCACCTCGCCGAGACCACCCGCGCCGCGGAACGCACCCGCATCGCACGCGAACTTCACGACATCGTGACCCACCACGTGACGGCCATGGTCGTCCAAGCCGAGTCGGCGCGCTACCTGACCGCCGTACCCGACCGCCTCGACCAGACCCTGACCGCGGTCGCCACCACCGGCCGGCGGGCCATCACCGACCTACGGCACCTACTCGACCTGCTCAACCCGGACCACGACACCGACCCGCGAACGCAGACCGAGTACGCCACCCGGCTTCACGTCGGTGAACTCCACACCCTCGTGGCGCAGACGCGGCAGGCCGGCCAGCCAGTGGAGTTCACGGAGGAAGGCCATCCCCAGGAGACGGTCGGCAGCGCCGAGGTTGCGACCTACCGGGTCGTGCAGGAGGCGCTGACGAACGCCCTCAAGTACGCCCACGGCAGTCGCACCATGGTCCACGTGCACCACACCGCGAGGGAGATCACTGTGCAGGTCAGCACCGCCGGCGCGGGTCCGCGCACCGCGTCACCCGGCGGGAGCGGCCGGGGCCTCGCCGGCCTCCGCGAACGGGTCAGTGTGCTCGGCGGCGAGTTCAGTGCCGGCCGGCGGCCGGACGGGGGCTTCGTCGTCCAGGCCCGCATCCCCGCCGGCAGCGTGTCGTGACCGCGCCGATCCGCGTTCTGGTCTGCGACGACCAGGCGCTCATCCGGACCGGATTCGCCACCATCATCGACGCCCAGCCCGACATGGAGGTAGCCGGCGAGTGCGGCGACGGACGCGCCGCGGTAGACCTCGCCGGCCGGCTGCACCCGGACGTGGTGGTGATGGACGTACGGATGCCGGTGCTCGACGGCATTGAAGCCACCCGTCTGCTGGCCGGTGCCGGCGTGGCGCATCCGGTCAAGGTTCTCGTGGTAACCACGTTCAACCTGGACGAGTACGTGTACGCGGCGCTGCGTGCCGGCGTCAGTGGGTTTCTGCTGAAGGACGCACCCCCCGCCCAACTGCTGCACGGGATCCGGACCGTCGCCGCTGGCGCGGCGCTGCTGGCCCCCGAGGTGACGCGCCAGCTCGTGGGCAGGTACGCGGCGCGCATTCGGCCCGCCGAGGGGGCAGCGGACAAGATTCCGCTGGCCCCACGCGAACTGGAGGTGCTTCGCCTGATTGCCGACGGCCTCTCCAACAGCGAGATCGCGGCGACGCTGGTGATCAGCCAGGAGACCGTCAAGACGTACGTCTCGCGCATTCTCACCAAGCTCGACCTGCGTGACCGCGTGCAGGCGGTGGTCTACGCCTACCGCCGCGGCCTGGTGACCTGAGACATCGGCCGGATAGTTCCCCTGATCCGGATCGGGGCCTTGGTCCCACGAGATAGAGGGCCAAGGGCACCCGAAAACGCTCAATTACGTGACGACTATGGCGGTGTGCCACTTGCCCGGCACCGACGACCCCACCGGTCCTCGCCGTTGTCATGTAGGAGATCGCCGTGTCAGCACATCGCCCGTCGGACGCCGCCCGGACGCCGGCAACGGATCAGGTTCCCGGCGTGGCACCGCTGTTGGCCACCCGGCGTTTCCTGACGCACGAGACCGTCGGCGACCACGGGCGCACCCTGCATCAGCTGGACGGCAACGCCTGGGACGCGTTCTACCGGGACCGCTGGCGTTACGACCGGGTGGTCCGGTCGACCCACGGGGTCAACTGCACCGGTTCCTGCTCGTGGAACGTCTTCGTGAAGGACGGGTTGATCACCTGGGAGCATCAGGCGACCGACTACCCGACGACCGGGCCGGATTCCCCGGACTACGAGCCGCGTGGCTGCCCGCGCGGTGCCTCGTTCTCCTGGTACGAGTACTCGCCCTCCCGGGTGCGGCACCCGTACCTGCGGGGTGTGTTGGCCGAGATGTACCGCGAGGCGCGGCAGCGTCTGGGTGATCCGGTGCTCGCGTGGGCCGAGATCGTGGAGACACCGCTGAAGGCGGCCGCCTACAAGGCGCAGCGCGGTCGGGGTGGATTCGTGCGGGCCAGCTGGGACGAGGCGATCGAGATGACGGCCGCCGCGCACGTCTACACCACCAAGCGGTACGGCCCGGACCGGGTGGTCGGCTTCTCGCCGATCCCGGCGATGTCGATGGCGTCGTTCGCCGCCGGTACCCGGTACCACGCGCTGCTGGGCGGCACACTGTTGAGCTTCTACGACTGGTACGCGGACCTGCCGATCGCCTCCCCGCAGATCTGGGGTGACCAGACCGACGTGCCGGAGGCCGGCGACTGGTGGAACGCCACGTACCTGATGATGTGGGGCTCGAACATCCCGGTGACGCGTACGCCGGACGCGCACTTCCTGGCGGAGGCCCGGTACAAGGGCACGAAGGTCGTCGCGGTGAGCCCGGACTACGCCGACAACGTCAAGTTCGCCGACGACTGGCTGGCACCGCACCCGGGTACCGACGGTGCGCTGGCGATGGCGATGGGGCACGTCGTGCTGACCGAGTTCTTCCGGGACCGGCAGGTGCCGTACTTCGTCGACTACGTCCGCCGGTACACCGATCTGCCGTTCCTGGTGACGCTGCGCCAGACCGGCGACGTGTGGACGGCGGACCGCTTCCTTACCGCCGCGGACCTCGGCGAGGCCGACGGGGAGCACCGCACCGTCCTGATCGACGAGCGGACCGGCGAGCCCGTGGTTCCGAACGGGTCACTGGGCTTCCGGTACGCCGCTGACGGCGAGGGGCGGTGGAACCTCGATCTCGGCGAGGTCGTACCGATGCTCGGCCTGGATCCCGACGGCGAGACGGTCGAGGTGGACCTCGCCCGCTTCGACCTGGGCCAGACCGAGGGCGGAACGACGATCCGCCGGGGCGTCCCGATCCGCTGGCTCGGCGGGCACCCCGTCACCACTGTCTTCGACCTGCTCATGGCCCAGTACGGCGTGCGCCGCGGCGACCTACCCGGCCAGTGGCCCACCGGGTACGACGACGCGGAGGCACCGAACACGCCGGCCTGGCAGGAGCGGATCACCGGCGTACCGGCCACGCTCGCCGCCCGGATCGGCCGGGAGTTCGCCCGCAACGCCGAGCGCAGCGGCGGCCGGTCGATGATCGTGCTCGGGGCCGGCGCGAACCAGTGGTTCCACTCCGACATGACCTACCGGGCGTTCATCTCACTGGTGCTGCTGACCGGCTGTCAGGGGGTCAACGGTGGCGGCTGGGCACACTACGTCGGGCAGGAGAAGGCCCGCCCGATCACCGGTCAGCAGCACATGTCGTTCGCCCTCGACTGGCAGCGGCCGATGCGGCACCAGGCCAGTACGCCGTTCTGGTACCTGCACACCGACCAGTGGCGCTACGAGCGGGTACCGGCCGACGAGTTGTCGTCGCCGTTGGGTACCGGCCGGTTCGCCGGCATGTCCTTCGCCGACACGGTCGCGGCCGCGCAGCGGATGGGCTGGAGCCCCGGCCACCCGTTCTTCAACCGCAACCCGCTCGACCTGACCGACGAGGCCGCAGCGGCCGGCGTACCGACGGCCGACTACATCGTGACGGCCCTGAAGGACGGGACGCTCAGGACCGTGGCGGAGGACCCGGACGACCCGGCGAACTTCCCGCGCTGCCTCACCCTGTGGCGGTGCAACCTGCTCGGCTCCTCCGGCAAGGGCAACGAGTACTTCATGCGCCACCTGCTGGGTGTGGAGGGGACCGCCACGGCGGACGAGTGCGACCCGGACCACCGTCCCCGCGACGTGGCATGGCGCGCCGACGCCCCGGTCGGCAAGCTGGACCTGCTTACCGCGATCGACTTCCGGATGACCAACACGGGCCTGCATGCCGACCTGGTGCTACCGGCCGCGACCTGGTACGAGAAGGACGACATCTCCACCACGGACATGCACCCCTTCGTGCACGCGTTCAGCCCGGCCGTGGAGCCGCCGGCCGACGCGCACACCGACTACGACACCTTCCTGGCGCTGGCCGACAAGGTCAGCGAACTCGCGGTCGACCACCTCGGCGTGCGCCGGGACGTGCTGGCCGCGCCACTGCAGCACGACACCCCGGACGAGCTGGCGACGCCGAGCGGCCGGGTTCGGGACTGGAAGTTCGGCGAGTGTGACCCCGTACCGGGGCGGACCATGCCGAAACTGGTGGAGATCGAGCGGGACTACACCCTGATCGGAAAGAAGATGCGGACCGTCGGGCCGCTGCTCGACAAGGTAGGCACCACCACGAAGGCGATCACTGTCGATGTCAACCCGGAGATCGAGTACCTGCGTCACCAGAATGGGGTGATCGACGGTCGGCCGTCGCTGGCGACCGCCGACCGGATGTGCGAGGCGATCCTCGCCCTGTCGGGGACCACCAACGGCCGGGTCGCCGCAGCCGGCTTCGCCGAGCTGGAGAAGCGCACCGGCCAGCCCTTCGTGGACCTGATCGCCGGCCATGAGGAGGACCGGATCACGTACGCCCGGACGCAGGACGCGCCGCAGTCGGTCTTCACCAGCCCGGAGTGGTCCGGGTCGGAGAAGGGCGGCCGCCGCTACTCACCGTTCACCCTCAACGTGGAGCGGCTCAAGCCCTGGCACACGATCACGGGCCGGCAGCACTTCTTCATCGAGCACGACTGGGTCGCCGAGCTGGGCGAGCAGCTGCCGGCCTTCCGGCCACCACTGAACATGGCACGGCACTTCGGCAAGCCGGGTGAGGCAATCGACGGGGGAGTGACGGTGCGGTTCCTCACCCCGCACGCCAAGTGGTCCATCCACTCGATGTACCACGACAACGAGCTGATGCTGGCGCTGTCGCGGGGCGGCCCGGTGATCTGGATGAGCATCGAGGACGCCGACAAGATCGGCGTACGCGACAACGACTGGATCGAGGCGCACAACCGTAACGGTGTGGTGGTGGCCCGGGCCGTGGTCAGCCACCGGATGCCCGAGGGCACGGTGTTCCAGTACCACTCGCCGGAACGCACGGTCAACGTGCCCAAGGCGGAGAAGAGCGGCCGGCGCGGCGGCTACCACAACTCGATGGTCCGACTGCTGATCAAGCCCACGCATCTCGCCGGCGGGCACGCCCAGCTCACCTACGCCTTCAACTACTACGGCCCGATCGGCAGCCAGCGCGACGAGATCACCGTGATCCGCCGTCGCAAGCAGGAGGTGGAGTACTGATGAAGATCCGTTCCCAGGTAGCAATGGTGATGAACCTGGACAAGTGCATCGGGTGCCACACCTGCTCTGTGACGTGCAAGCAGACCTGGACCAACCGGGAGGGCACCGAGTACGTCTGGTTCAACAACGTCGAGACGAAACCGGGCATCGGCTATCCGAAGCACTACGAGGACCAGGAACGCTGGAAGGGCGGTTGGCAGCTGGACGGGAAGGGGCGTCTGGTGCTGCGCTCCGGCGGCCGGGCCAAACGCCTCAGCCGCATCTTCGCCAACCCGGACCTGCCGACGATCGACGACTACTACGAGCCGGCCACCTTCGACAAGGACATCCTGGTCAACGCCCCCGCCGGTCTGACGGACACCCCGGTGAAGCGGCCGTACTCGGCGCTGACCGGTGAGCCGATGGCGGTCACCTGGGGCGCCAACTGGGAGGACTCGCTCGGTGGGGCGCACGAGCGCGCCGAGGGCGACCCGAACCTGGCGAAGATGCCCGCCGAGGCCGCCGCGAAGGTCAGGTTCGAGTTCGAGAAGACCTTCATGTTCCACCTGCCGCGCATCTGCGAGCACTGCCTCAACCCGGCCTGCGTCTCCGCCTGCCCCTCCGGTGCCATGTACAAGCGCGAGGAGGACGGCATCGTCCTGGTCGACCAGGACCGATGCCGTGGGTGGCGGATGTGCGTGTCGGCCTGCCCGTACAAGAAGGTCTACGTCAACCACGCCACCGGCAAGGCGGAGAAGTGCACCTTCTGCTTCCCGCGCATCGAGGCGGGGCAGCCCACCATCTGCTCGGAGACCTGCGTCGGCCGCCTGCGGTACCTGGGCATCGTCCTCTACGACGAGGACGCGGTGCTCGCCGCCGCCTCCGTCGAGGACGAGCACGACCTGCTCGACGCCCAGCGCGCGGTCTTCCTCGACCCGCGTGATCCGGCCGTGCAGCGCGCCGCCCGGGACGCGGGCCTGCCAGACGAGTGGATCGAGGCGGCGCAGCGCTCCCCGATCTGGAAGCTGATCGCCGAGTACCGCATCGCGCTGCCGCTGCACCCGGAGTACCGCACCCTGCCGATGGTCTGGTACGTGCCACCGCTGTCGCCGGTGCTCGATGCGGTCGGTCAGGCGGGCCGTGACGACACCGACGCTGACGACGTCTTCCACACCATCCGCGAGCTGCGCATCCCGGTCGAGTACCTGGCCGAACTGTTCACCGCGGGCGACGCCGAGGCGGCCGCCGGTGTGCTGATGAAGCTCGCCGCGATGCGCTCCTACATGCGGGCCCGCACCCTCGACGGCACCGTCGCGCAGGAACTGCTGGACGGCATCGGCATGACCGCCAACCAGGTCGAGGAGATGTACCGCCTACTGGCGATCGCCAAGTACGACGAGCGGTACGTGATCCCGGCCGCACACGCCAGGGACGCCGCAGCCCTGGAGGCGCAGGCCGCCGCACACGGCGACTGCGCGCTGGACTGCGAGGGCGGCCCGGGGATGGGCGAGACGTTCCACCTCACCGGGGGCGACGGCGCACGTTCCGGCCTGTTCCGGCGTACCGACGGCCGGCGCGGGCTCGCCCTCAACCCGCTGCGAGGCCGCTCATGATCGCCACATCCCCGGCCGACCGGGCCCGGACCTTCCGCCTGGTCTCGCTGCTGCTTACCTACCCCGACGCAGAGCTGCAGGACGCCGGTCAGGAGCTGCGTGCGGCTGCCGCCGACCTCGAAGACCCGACGGTACGCGCCCAGCTCGGCGAGTTCCTCGACTGGCTGCTGGCCGCGCCGCTGATCGACGCCCAGCGGGAGTACGTGCAGACCTTCGACCTGCGCCGCCGCACCGGCCTCTACCTCACCTACTACCTGCACGGCGACACCCGCAAACGAGGCATGGCGCTGCTCGTGCTCAAACAAAGGTACCGCGCACACGGACTGCGGCTCGCCGACGGCGAACTACCCGACCTGCTGCCGGTCGTCCTGGAGTTCGCCGCCATGGTCGGACCCGGCGACGGCGAAGCCCCGCTGCGCCAGCACCGGCAGGGCATCGAACTGCTGCGCGCCGCCCTGACCGACTCCGGCACACCGTACCGGCTCCTGCTCGACGCGGTCTGCGCGATGCTGCCCGAACTCACCGACGACGACCGGGCCGCCATCACGGCACTCGCCATCGACGGACCACCGGTCGAAACCGTCGGCCTGGACAGCATCGGCGTCGGACCCGACCTCAACGGCACCCACCTCGCCCCGTACCCTTCCTGTTCCTTCGCGGAGGCCTCACGATGACCACGCTGCTCTGGGTCGTGCTCCCGTACATCTGCCTCGCGGTCTTCATCGCCGGGCACGTCTGGCGCTGGCGGCACGACCAGTTCGGCTGGACCACCCACACCAGCCAACTGCTGGAGAACCGCCTGCTGCGCCTCGGCTCGCCGCTTTTCCACATCGGCGTCCTCGGCGTCCTCGGCGGTCACGTCCTCGGCCTGCTGGTGCCGGCGTCGCTCACCGAGGCGGTCGGCATCTCCGAGCACACCTACCACCTGGTGGCGGTCTCGGCCGGCACGGTCACCGGCCTCATGCTCGTCGCGGGGCTCGCGCTGCTGATCGTCCGCCGCTTCGTCAACGGCCGGGTCCGCCGCAGGACCACCACGATGGACAAGGTGCTGTACGCCTCCCTCGCCATCATGGCTGTCCTCGGCATGGTCGCCACAGTGGGGGAGAACGTGCTCGGCGGCGGTTACGACTACCGGGCCACGATCGCCGTCTGGTTCCGTGGCATCTTCTGGTTCCAGCCGCACAGCGAGCTGATGACCGGGGCACCGTTGGTCTACCAGCTGCACGCCATCGGCGGCTTCCTCCTCCTCGCCCTCTGGCCGTTCACCCGGCTGGTGCACGTCTGGTCCGCGCCGCTGGCTTACCTGTGGCGCCCGTACGTCGTCTACCGGGGCCGCCGGGGCCCAGCCCCGGTCGCGGCCCCGACGCCCGCCGCAGTCCGGGACGCCGAGCGCGGGCCGGTGTCATCCGGACGATGACGCCGATTGCTCCGCTCGATCACCTTGGCCACGGCACCCTGGCTAATGAGCGGTGTGACATCCTCCCTTGCTTGAAGCAGGGGTTTCGACGGAAGGAATCTGATGAGCGCCACGGAGAATCTTTGGCTACGCAAGATCGCCGAAGACCCTGGTCACTCGCGCTGGTACATCCAGCGGTTCCGGGACCTGGCCGCGCGCGGTGCCGACCTGGTCGGTGAAGCCCGGCTGGTCGACGCGATGGTGCCGCGCGGTGCGCGCATCCTCGACGCCGGCTGCGGTACGGGACGAGTGGGTGCTCACCTCGCGGCGGCCGGGCACGAGGTGGTCGGGGTCGACCTGGACCCTGAGCTGATCGCCGAGGCCCAGGCCGTTCATCCCGGGCCGACCTGGCTGGTAGGTGACCTCAGCGACCTGGACCTGCCCTCGGCCGGCGTCCCGGCCGGCTTCGACGTGATCGTCTGTGCCGGTAACGTGATGACCTTCGTGGCCCCCTCCACCCGGCGGGAGATCCTTTACCGCTTCCGCGCCCACCTGGCCGACGGCGGCCGGGTCGCCATCGGATTCGGCACCGGACGCGGCTACGGGCACGACGAGTTCCTCGCCGACGTAGAGGCCGCGAGCCTGGCACCGGACCTCCTGCTGAGCACGTGGGACGTCCGTCCCTACACGCCCGACTCGGACTTCCTGGTCGCCCTGCTCACCGCCGCCTGATCGCGAGCGCGCCGTCTGACCGTGGGGACAATCGGCCTGATCAGAGGGCTTATCAGGCGGCCGAAGGCTCCTGCTCGCAGCGGATACCACAGAAACCTGGGGCTTGGTGTCGATGTCACCGGCCGGCGCCGCCGGCACCTGGTCGAGCGTCAGGTGGTCGGTCACCATCAGCTCGGGCCGCAGCTTGCCGGCCTCGATCAGCGCGAGCATCTCCGGATAGGCGTGCGCCGGCATCCCGTGGCTGCCGAGCAGCTCCAGCTCGTAGGCGATGACCCGGTCCATCGGCAGCGTCGGCCGCCCGGCCACCGACGGCAATAGTCCAACCTCGACATGCCGGCCGCGCGGCGACGCAGGACTCGTACGACGCGACGCAGACGGAGGTCGAGTGGGCCCGGGCACGCCCCGGTGACTGCATTATCGGCATTCCTTTTGGATCATGAGTCGGGCCGGTAGCCGGCGTTTTTGAGGTCCATGGCCAGGTACCTTGCCGCTTGCGCCGCCCATCTGCCGGTCGGGTGCGCGGTCACGCCCAGGACTCGGATACGGCGGTTGGCGTGCTCGATCGCCGCGAGCACGTATATCCGCGCTCCGGTCAGGGTGACCGTCTCGAAGAAGCCGCACGCCAGCAGTTCAGCCTTTGCGATCAGGAGCATCCACCCGGCCCACGCACACGCCTGACACGCCTGTTGTCGAGCCAGAGCGCCAGCCCTTCGCGACAGCGGTACGCTGCGATGCCGGTCGCCAGGACGGTGATGACGATGGGCCAGAACCAGATTCGGGGGCCCACTCCGTTGGGCGGACTTGCGTCACGGGTGCGACCGCTGCGGATCACGTCGTCGGAAATGTCGATTGCGACGACGTCTTTTGGGGCGGTGAGCAGGGTGGTGGGAGCATCTGCGCCACGGCCGAGGGCCAGTACCCGCACGGCGCCGACGTTGCCGTACGCCAGTCGCTGATCCATATCGAGGGGCACGTCGAACGCGGCCGGAGCGTGGGGTGCTGGTTGGTAGGCGACGACGCGCGCAGTCCCGTCCACCGTCCACCCCAGTAGCCGAATGGCGGTCACCCCGGAGACAGCCGGCGTGTCGATCGCGCCGAGGTCCCTGCCCGTGGTCGGGTCGATCCGCCGCAGGCTCCAGCTGTCACCGTCTCGCCGGGTGACCGTCAGCGCCCGGCCGTCGGTGCTCCAGGCGCCCTTGCCGGCCAGCTCCGTCTCGGGCGCGAGGGTGAACGAGGAGAGTCGCCGGCCGTCGAGGTCGGCGACGGAGACCGTCCGCCCGGTTTGGAAGGCGAGCTGTTTACCGTCCGGGGCGAATGCGACCGTGGACCCGTCCCTCTCGTAATCGTCGGCCAGCCAGGTTCGGCGGTTGCTGTTCAGCCAGACGATGCTCAGCACCTCCCGGTAGTCGCTGCGCTCCGGGTTGGTTGGCACAGTGGCTCGGACGACCAGCGCCCGCCCGTCCGGCGACCAGCCCGCTGGTTCGACCATGACGGTGCCGGAGACCCCGCTGGCCACGGTGCGGCTGCGCCCGGTCACCAGGTCGACAACCTGCACTCGGGGATGCGTGTAGTTGACTGATCTGAAGGCGACCCGGCGACCGTCGGGAGACAGTATTGTGTCCGCGCCGGCTTGCGCCTCGATTTCGCCTTTGATGATCCGGTAACGGTCGGCGTCCGCACCGACGACCGCGATAATGCTGCCCTCTTCGCCGTACATCAGGCCCGGGGCCTGACCTGTGAAGATCACCGAGGCGGGACCAAGTCGCGGTCGATCGGTGGCGTGCAGGCTGCCGAAGGGTGGCACCCCGACCCGGTCAGGCAGCGCGGCCTCAGCGCCGGCCGCCGGGGCGACGGCGGGGGTACCCGCCAGCGGCAGCATCGCCCCAGCCAACGCGACCAGCATCAGCGCCGCCACGGCCGCGAGCGCGGTACGGCGGCGGGAGCGGCGGGCGGTGGCGAGCGCCCGTTCGTAGACCGGGTACGCGGGAACGTCGGCCGCCACAGCGTGCAGCGACTCGCGTAGTCGGGCGGTCATCGCGGGATCCTCTCCGCCGCATGGTCGACCAGGTCAGGGGCCTTGGCGCGCAGCCGGCGTACCGCATCGTGGCCGTGCCGCTTTACCGTGCCGACGGAGCAGTTCAGCACCTCGGCGATCTGTGTCTCGGTCAGGTCCTCGTAGAACCGCAGCACCACCACGGCGCGTTGGCGCGGGGTGAGCTGGCGCAGCGCGGCCGCCAGGGTGAGCCGCAGGGCGATCGCGTCGGAGTGGTCGTCGCCGGGTCGGTCGGTGGGCTCCGGGTCCAGCCGTTCGGCGAGGCGGCGGCGCCGCCACCAGGAGACCTGCTGGTGGTACATCACCCGCCGCACGTACGCATCCGGGTCGTCGCCGCGAATGCGCTGCCAGTGCTGGTACGTCTTGGCCAGCGCGCTCTGTAGCAGATTTGATGCAGGGCCGTGCCATCGCCGAGCCGCTGCCGGGCCAGGGCCAGCATCTTGGCGCTGGGCTCAATGCCGGTCACAATGGCACCGCGATCACGCAATTCTGCAAGCAAAGGGCCGGCTCCGCAGCCGACATCAAGGATTCGCCGCCCGGCCACGTCCCCGGCCAGGTCCAGGATCGCCGGCCGGGTGTAGTAGCCGTTGATGAGGTTGGACTCGGTCTCGGCCGCGTACGCCTCAGCGAAGCTGTCGTAGTCGTTGGCCACAGCCTGGCTGGCGGGCCCGAAGGAATGCTCAAGGTTAGGAGACATGCGGCCGATTTTGGCAGGTCCGAATGCCTTGGGGGGCGAACAGGGGCGGCTCCGATGTAGCGGATCCAGGCCGGTGCCAGCCACTGCGTCAACGTCGGCAGCAGCACGAGCTGCACTGCCCGTGGTACATACCAGGTTCGAGTACCGACCAACCTTGTGAAGAGGGATGCAAGTGATCAAAGCGGTCTTCTTTGATGTCGGCGGGGTAGTCGTCGACGAGTCCCGAGAGTTCGCAACCTGGGCGGACTGGCTTGGCGTGCCACGGCATACGTTCTCGGCGGTCTTCGGTGCGGTGATCGCCCGGGGTCTGGACTATCAGGAGACGTTCCGAGCCTTCCAGCCTGATTTCGATCTGGTATTGGAGCGCGAACGTAGAGCAGCCGCTGACAAGCCGGAGTCGTTCGGCGAAGAGGATCTCTACCCCGACGCGCGATCGTGTCTCAGCTCCTTGCGGGAACAGGGCCTGTTCGTGGGCTTGGCCGGCAACCAGCCAGCTCACGCTGAGCCGATCCTCCGCGCTCTCGACCTCGCCGTGGACGTGATCGGCACGTCGGACGGTTGGGGCGTGGCGAAGCCGTCACCGGCCTTTTTCGAGCGGGTCATTTGCGAAGGCGGCGGCGATGCGTCTTCGATCCTGTACGTCGGTGATCGGCCCGACAACGATGCGCGCCCGGCCAGGGAGGCCGGTATGGAGACGTGCCTGATTCGGCGCTCTCCATGGGGGCACATCCTCGACATGCCAGCCGTGTCTGAGCAGTGCCTGTTCCGCATCGACTCGCTGGACGAACTCCCGAGCCTGGTCGCGAAGCACAACGCAGCAGGCAGCTAGCTCGCCGAGAGATGTGTTCGTCCGCTCGATGGAAGAAGGATCGATGCGAGCAGAGCCGCGGATGTTCGGAGAAATCGCGCGGTGAGCACCTTGTCGAGCTGTTTGACGGTACGTCTGGAAAAGAACGAGAGGCAAAGGCAAAATGTCAGCCGGTGCCATAGGAAATCCTATGGCACCGGCTGTCACGACCGCGCCCCGCGACAGCACCACGAGCCGGTTGCAGAAAGCTGCGGCCACCGGTGGTCGATGTTGCTGGTGTCCACGAGTAGGTGGGCTTCCCGGGGGTTGTGGACGAAGCGGGACGCCACGGGTGGGAGCCGGTGCAGCGAGGCAGGGCTGGGGCGGAGCAGCCTCGCGACCCAACTTGCTAATTCGTATTAGCATCTTGACACTGTGGAGTCGACGCGCGCAGACTCATCGATCAACGAACCCTTCCTCGTCGAGTTCCTGCACCGTTTACGGCTGCTCAGCGAGGTTGAGTAACGGCCGCTGACTCGTTACGGCCGGCCCGCTCCTCCTGCCCCCGTTGGCTCGCCTCACGAACGGAGGGATCGCGATGACGCGTACCCCTGAAGGTTCTTTCTCCCGACGTACGCTGTTGCGTGGCGCGGCGGCCGGGGTCGCGACCGTGACCACCGGTGTCGGCCTTGCTGCGACACCCACACCGGCGCTCGCCGCACCGGCCGGCTTTCCCAACTATCGATACGTGCGCGACGCGTTCGACAAACCGTTGCGCTACAACCCGAGGGGCGAGTTCATCTTCCCGTGCGTGCGCGGGGTCTACGACAAGATCAGCAGTTACCTCGGCCGCTACTACCTCTACTACGCGCCGCACGACGCCCCCGGCGGGATCTGTCTTGCCTACGCCGACCGGCTCGAGGGCCCCTATACCGAATATCCCAACAACCCCATCGTCGACCGGGTGCTGCCGACCACGACGGTAAGCCACGTGTCGTCGCCGCACGTGGTGTGGGACGCGCCGACCCGGCAGTTCTACCTGTACTTCCACGGCGAGAACTACACGACCCGGGTCGCCCGCTCGGCCGACGGCGTCCACTTCACCAATGAGACGCCGATCCTGTCGACGAACCTGGTGCCCAACACGACCGAGACCTCGTACGCGCGGGTCTTCGAGCACTCGGTGGCTGGCAAGGGAAACCGCTACGTGATGGTGTTCATGGGCGCCCACACGATCCGGCCGGGCACCCGGAAGATCTTTTGGGGCTGGTCGCCGAATGGCTGGAGCAACTGGCAATTCGCCCCGAACCCGCTGGTGTCACCGTCAGGTGACGGGCTCACCGACATTTCCGCGCCACACCTGTTGAAGCGGAACGGCACCGCGTATCTCGCGTATCACGGCAGCAGCGGCAACATGTATCTGACCGAGGTCGGCAACAACTTCGACCGCGAGGTCCATCTTGGCGTATTCCATCGGCCGATCGCGTCGGACAACGGCCGGGTGGCTTCGCCGACGTTCGGCACCGACGGCGGTGTGCAATACATGCTCTACGAGGCCGGGCCCCGCCTCGACGCCAGGATCTGCGTGGCCCGCGCGGTCTAGCGGGAACTCCCGCCGGGCCGTCGGGTGGAAGACCTCCGACCGCTGCGACCCCAACCTGATGCTCGCCACCCTCGAATACGGGATCTGGTCCCGCGATGTGCGCGACGGCCAGTTGATCCATCACAGCGACAAGGGCTCGAACTGTACGTTGTGTTGATGTCAGCCGACCGGACCGGGGTCGTCGGGCACTCGTGGGAGGCGTTGCTCACCGCCTGGTTCGCTCAGACCAGACCGGACGTCGCCGCGTACGCGGGGCTGAGTGGCACCTGGCCGCAGCTTAACGTGCCGGCAGCCCTGATCGGTTTACCACGGCCGAAGCTGGTGGTCTTCGGCGGCGTGGACTCGCACACCACAACACCGACGAGCAGTGAACCATGCTGTCGATACCGAAGCACTGCGGTCTTCACCAATGGTTTCCACTTTGACTACTTGCCCCCCGGTGCCAGCCCGTGCGACCCGAACCGGGGGGCGTGCGGCCTGCTGGGCTCGCCGCGAAGCCGGCCCCGGAACGGCAGATGACCGCCACCTCGTTGGACGCCGATACGCCCGCCGGTGGGGTGACGATCGGTCAGGCTGTCATCACCACTGTGCTGGAGTGGTGATCATCGAGGTCACCGAGAAGGCGGACCGACGCTGAACTGCACGTCCAGGCGATCAGGCGGTCGGGTGCGAAAGCGTCATGGCAATCGCTGGCCCGAACGCGACGCTGAGCAGGTAGGCGAGGTTGAACAGGCCCAGGGCTTCGGCCCGGTGGGAGGCGGATACGACGCCGGTCGCATGCAGGGCGAGTACGCCTTGGCCGGTCGCGGCGGACAAGGAAGCGAGCGTCATCGCCGCAAGCAGCAGTGGTACGGCGGTGGTAACCGCCGCTAGCAGCGTTGCGGCGGCGCCGGTGACGAGCAACGCGGCGGCCGCGACGCGGCGTGGCACCCGCACGGACGCCGCAACCAGGAACCCGGCGCAGAAGCCACCGAGCAGGTACGGCGCCAGCAGCACGATCCCGCTCCGGGTGCCTGCCCATCCCGCGTGCTGTCGCAGCAGGTCCGGCGCGGCGTAGAGCAGTGCGAAGTTCACCACTCCCAGTACGAAGGCCAGTGCGCACGCCGCGAGGAACCGGCCGTTCCGGGCCACCGCAGCAGGCAGGAAGCCGTCCGGACGAACCTTGATCCAGGTCACCAGCAAAAGCAGCAGCGCGACGGTGGCCGGGCCGGTGACCAGCGGTCGGTGTGGAATGAGGACGGCTGCAGTGACCAGTATGGCCAGGAGGGCCATGCCGAGGGGATCGAACGACGACGGCACCGTGTCCGGCGATGTGGTGCCGCGGCGAGCCGCGGGCACGGCGAGCACCGCCAACAGCGGCAACGCCAGCGCCGCCTGCCATGAGGAGATGTCGGCGACCAGTGCGCCGGTCAGCGGGCCGGTAGCCCCGACGACCGCCAGCGATGCGGCGACCACCCCCATCTGCCGGGCGGAGTCGGCCAGCTTCATCGCCGTCACGGTGAGGCCAGCAGACCCCAGTGCCTGCACCGCCGCACCGGCCACGATCGCCGGCAGGCTCGGCACCAGCACGAGGAGGAGCGTCCCCGCAGCCACCAGCGCCGCCGCGACGGTCAGGACCGCTCGCACGCCGCGACGGGCAAGCAGGGCCGCCAACAGCGGTGTCCCCAACGCGATCCCCCAGCCGAAGGCAGTTACGCCGGCGGCGGCCTGTTCCCCGGTACCCGTTGCGCGCGCCAGATCGTCGAGGAGCAGGGCAGGTGCGGCAATCCCGTACGAAAGCGGACCAGCCAGCAGGGCTAGCCAGGGTGTGGCCACGCGCCCTGGTGTGAACTGCCTGTGGCCGTGAGTAGCTCGGCGTCGCTGTAGACGATCCATCTCATTCCTCCGGTGTCGGATCGGCTCAGCCTGCCCGGGGTTCCTTACCACCGACTGATCGTTGGCTGACGTACGCGTCGGTGCTGCCGACACCGCGTCCGGGTGCGCAAACCGACGGGTGACGGACGTTCGCGGGGCGGGACAGCCGGCTGGCTAGGGTGAAGCCGTGAGGTTCGGAGTGCTGGGCGAGATTGCGGTGTGGACGTCGGACGGCAAACCTGTCACCGTACCCGGCCTGAAGGTTCGTGGTCTGCTGGCTGACCTGCTGGTTCATGAGGGGCACCCGGTGACCGCCGACCGGCTGATCGAGGACCTCTGGGGTGACGAGGCGCCGGGCAACGCGCTCGGGGCACTTCAGACCAAGGTGTCGCAGTTGCGCCGCGCACTGGAGGCGGGTGAGGCGGGTGGCCGTGCGCTGGTCGAGTCCGGTGATGCCGGCTACCGGCTGCGGACCTCGTCGGACTCGGTCGACGCCGGTCGCTTCGCCGCTCTGTTGGCGCGTTCGGGTGCGCAGCGGGAGCCAGCTAGGCGGGCGGCAGCACTGACGGAGGCCCTGTCGCTGTGGCGCGGTTCCCCATACGCCGACTTCAATGACGAGCGATTCGTGCGCCAGGCGGCCGAGCGGCTCAACGACCAGCGCCTGGCCGCGCTGGAGGAGCTGGCCGAGGCGCGGCTCGACCTTGGTGAGCACCACCTGCTCGCCGGTGAGCTGGCCGACCTGGTCGCACGCCACCCGTGGCGTGAGCGACTACGAACCGCGCACCTGCGCGCCCTGTACCGCTCGGGACGCCAACGTGAAGCCCTGTCCGTCTACGAGCAGTTCCGCCGGCAGCTGCGCGACGAACTTGGCATCGATCCCGGCCATGAGCTGGCGGAGCTGCATCGGGCGATTCTGCGTCAGGACCCCGCCTTACAGCCGCCGGCACCGCCGTCGACTCCGGTCCGAACCAACCTGCCGGCACCTCTGTCACCTGGCCCGTACGGCGGACTGATCGGGCGCGACACGGCCGTCGAGGCGGTACGGGAGCGGCTGACGAACGAGCGGTTGGTGACCCTGACCGGTCTGGGCGGGGTAGGAAAGAGCAGGTTGGCGCTCGAGGTCGCTCGGGTGCTGGCCGACACGTTCCCCGCGGGAGTGTGGCTCGTCGAGCTGGCCGGTCAACCGCACTGCGGCGACCCGGCGACCTGCACCGAGGTCGTCGACGTGGTGGCGGCGACTCTTGAGATCCGGGACGACGGCTTGCCCGGCCTGCCCGATGATCGTCCACGGGAGCCGCTGGACCGGCTGGTTGCCGCGCTGCGAGATCGGCGGATGCTGCTGCTGTTCGACAACTGCGAACACGTGGTGGCGCCGATCGCCCAACTGACCGAGAAACTTCTCGGCGCCGCAGCCCATCTACGCATCCTGACGACGAGCCGCGAACCGCTCGGGACCCCCGGCGAGGTCGTCTTTCCGGTGCCACCGCTGGCCCTGCCGGAGCCCGGAGCCACCACGGAGCAGATCTTTGGGGCTCCGGCGGTTCGGCTTTTCCTAGCCCGCGCCCGCGCCATCGAGCCAGGGTTCGTCGTCGACCAGCGGAACACGGAGACGATCGCCACCATCTGCCGCCGTCTCGACGGCGTACCGCTGGCGCTGGAACTGGCCGCGTCCCGTCTGCCTGTTCTCGACCCGAGCGAGCTGGCGGCGCGGCTGGACGATCGCTTCCGACTGCTGTCATCGGGCCGGCGCACCGCGCCCCCGCGCCAGCAGGGGCTTCGCGCCATGATCGACTGGAGTTGGGAGTTGCTGTCGCCTCCCGAACGCGCGGTGCTGCGCCGGCTGGCGGTCTTCGCCGACGGCGCCACGCTGGCAGTCGCCGAACAGGTGTGCCCGGGCGGGCAGGTGGCGTCAGACGAGGTTCTCGATGTGCTGGCACGCCTGATCGACCGCTCGCTGGTCATGGTGCGGCAGGGTGAGACTCCGCGACGCTATCGGCTGCCGGAGACGGTGGCCGCCTACGGTCTCGAACAGCTCGACGCCGCCGGCGAACTGCCCGCGACTCGTCGCCGTTACGCCACGTGCTTCGCCCGCCTCGCCGAGCAGGTCGGCGGGCGGCTACGTGGTCATGATCAGAGTCGCGCGCTACAGGAACTCGACGCCGAGAACGTCAACCTCCGGGCGGCACTCGACATCGCCGCCACCGACGGTCAGGCCCGCGTGGGCTTGACGCTGGCCACCTCGTTGTCCTGGTACCGGCTGCTCCGGGGTCGGTTCGGAGAGATGAACAGGTCACTGCGAACGGCGTTGGACATCGTCCCGCGGCGCGAGGACGACGTCGTACCGGACGCCCTGCGCCGACACGCGGACATGTGGCTGACCGCTCTCGCCACCCGGGACGGTGATCCGACCGCTCCCCGGCAGCGGATTCTGGAGTGCTACCAGGACGCCGACGGGCCGGAGAAGGCGTTCGCGCAGTGGTTGTTCGCTTCCATGATGCTCGGCTCCGGAGATCCGGGCGAGGCCGCCGTACTGGTCAACGCGGCGCTGGCGGCGTTCCGCGCCAACGGGGACCGGTGGGGCATCGCTGCCGCCTGCGCCACCCGAGCGGACCTTGCGCTCGTACTCCGCAGCGACCTGCCCGCCGCGCAGCGTGACTGCGAGACCAGCCGGTCGCTGTTCGGGCAACTGGGCGACCGCTGGGGACAGGTGCATCCGACGAGCCTGTTGGGGACCCTGGCCGAGATCCACGGCGACTACGAGCGAGCCACCGCGCACTACCGGGAGGCGCTACGCATCGCCGAACACCTGCGACTGTGGACGTCGGTGTCCCGGCAGTTGGCAAGCATCGGCCGGCTCGCCATATTGAGCGGCGACCTCGACGAGGCCGCCGATAATCACAACCGCGCGCTGCAGGTGGCGCAGGAACAGTCGAGCCGCTCCGCCGCCGCCTTCGCCGGCACGGGTCTGGCAATGATCGCGCGCCGGCGGGGCGACCTCGACGCCGCCGAGACCCAGCAGCGGGACCTGCTCGACTGGAACCGCTGCGCCGGCTACCTGCCAGGCTGCGCGCTCGCGCTGGCCGAGTTGGGGTTCATCGCAGAGCAACGTGGTGACGCTGCCCTCGCCGAGCGTCGCCACCGTGATTCGCTCGACGCGGCACATGCCACCGGAGATCACCGGGCGATCGCCCTGGCCCTCGAGGGCCTGGCCGGAGCCACCAGTCTCGGCGGTGACCATCGCCCCGCCGCGCGGCTGCTCGCCGCGGCTCGGATGCTGCGCGAGGCCGCCGGAGCGCCGCTGCCCTCCGGCGAGCAGTATGACGTCCAGCGCATCACCCTCCGCCTCCGGGAGGCGCTCGGCAGCGAGGAACTCGCTGCCGAGATGAGCCGTAGCGCACCGCTTGACCTCGACGAACAGGCGCTCAGCGGCGTCGGTGAGGGGATGGTCAGCGAACGGTAAGTCTGCTCGGCACGGTTGACCGAGAACCGAGCCTACCCAGGAGGTAACCATGCAGACCGATTCCAGGATCGCCGTCATCTACTACTCCGCCACGGGCACCGTGCACCAACTCGCCCGGGCATTTGTCGACGGAGCCGTCGACGCCGGCGCGGAGGTCCGCCTGCGCCGGGTGGCGGAGTTGGCACCGGAGCAGGTCGTCGATGCCAGGCCGCAGTGGCGAGCCCACCTCGACGCCACCGCCGATATCCCGCTCGCCACCCTGGACGACCTCCGGTGGGCCAACGGGTACGCCTTCGGCACGCCGACCCGTTTCGGAAACGTCTGCTCCCAGCTGCGCCAGTTTCTCGATACCACGACTGCCCCGTGGCAGGCGGAGGAGTTGGCCGACAAGCCGGCGACCGGCTTCACCGCCACCTACGAGGAACACGGCGGTCAGGAGGCGACCCTGCTCAGCCTCTACCAGACCTTCCACCACTGGGGGGCGATCGTCGTGCCGACGGGTTACCTGAACTACGACACCGCTCACGTCGCTGGCGGAAACCCGTACGGCGTCAGCCAGGTGGAGAGCCGCGCCAGCCGGGATCCCGAGTACGCCAAAGCTGTCCTCGAGACGGCCCGCTTCCAGGGCGCACGCCTCACCCGCATGGCAGCCGCTGTCGCCGCCGTCCGCGCGGACAGCCAGCTCGGGTAAGAGCCCGGCGATCACGGTCGCCACGGACTTGCCGGTCAATGGCGCTGCGGAGTTGCTGTCCGCCGCCGCGACGGCCTACACCAACGGACTCAACGCGATTGGCCTCGCCGGCGCTGTCATCGCCGCGATAAGCGCGACCATCGTGCTCACCACTTTGCGCAGGAACCGCGATGCAGGATCGCCAGGCGAGGCTTCAGCGCCAGCGGGGAAGGCGTCCGCGGGGAAGGCGTCCGCGGCGACTGAGGGCTCGCTCTCCGCCACCTGACGCACCTGGACCACCTGATTGAATGACGAAAGGAAATCATGCTGACAACGAAAACCGACGGTCTGACTGACCGGGCCAGCCAGGTCACCGTGCTCGGTCTCGGTGACATGGGATCGGCGATCGCCAAGACGTTCATCAACCGCGGATACCGTACGACGGTCTGGAACCGGACCGCGAGCAAGGCCCTGCCGCTGGTCGACAGCGGCGCTACGGCGACCGCGACAGCCGCGGAAGCAGCAGCCGCGAGCCCGCTCGTCGTGGTGTGTCTGCTCGACAGCGCAGCGGTTGACGAGGTGCTCGGTTCCGTGGACGCCGCAGCCGCGGGCAAGGTGCTGGTGAACCTGACCAGTGGCTCTCCGCAGCAGGCACGGGCGAACGATCGCTGGGCAAGTGAGCGCGGCGCCGAGTACCTCGATGGCAAGATCATGGGAGATCCGCCATACGTCGGTACGCCGCACGTCATGTTCCCGTTCAGCGGTTCCCGCAGCGCGTTCGATG
Source organism: Micromonospora sp. NPDC003197 (assembly GCF_053590565.1). NCBI lineage: Bacteria > Bacillati > Actinomycetota > Actinomycetes > Micromonosporales > Micromonosporaceae > Micromonospora > Micromonospora sp. NPDC003197. The sequence goes on from NZ_JBSFTE010000004.1 coordinate 58,864, forward strand.
CGCATGGGCCGATGCTGCGGGAGTTGGGCACTGTCGCCTACCACGGGGAAGACGCTGGCTCGGCCGCCTTGGAGTTTATGGCGCAGGTCGCAATGGGCTACGAGATTCTTATCGGGTTCCTGCACACGCTCAGGCTGGTGCAGGCGGAAGGAGCCGACGTGGCGGAGTTCGCCGAGCGCGCCGCCAGCTCCGTGGCCGCGCTGCAACCGCTGTTGAGCTCAATCGGCAACGCGGTCAAGGCCGGCGCCTACCCACCGGATCTCGGCTCGCTCAACGTCCAGGCCGCGCTGATGGACGACATGATCAGCCACCGGGAGTCCATCGGCGTGGAAGCCGTACGGATGCGAGAAGTCAGGGACCTGATGAATCGCCGGATCGCTGACGGCTTCGGCGCTCAGGGATTCTCGAGCTTGTTCGAGCTGTTGGCGAAGTCTTGATGGCAGTTTCTCAGCGCCCGGGGGACGCCCCGGGCCGCAACGTCGCAAAATTCTCGTAGGGCGTGCATTTAAGGCCCGGGTGAGGCCGTACTGACGCCCGGATGTGGCGAGGTCTCCGGTAAGGGGTTGTTCGGAGAGAACAAGCCTAAATCGGAGACCTCGCGGCACTTAAACCACGACGGGTCGGGGGTGTCATGCGGCTGAGGACCACCGACGTAGGTGGCCACCTCCGGCGAAGCGATCAGCTCGATGAATGTCGCACGGTCCCGGGCCTCGGACTCACGGAGCACCAGCCGATCGGTCCGGATCGGGGCAGGCGGCCACGCGACGGGTCCCAGGCTTGTCATGCGTGCAGATTAACTCGCCATAGAGCTTCGACCTCGGGGACATCAATCACTCGCCGGCCAGCGCGTGAGGGCGTTCGTCAAGCCCTAACGTTACTTGCTCGTGGTGCTCGAGGCGGTCAGCGGGAAGGCGACCCCGGTCAGCTCCTCGGAAACGGTCCAGAGTCGCCGGGCGACGGTTTCGTCCCGGGCGGCTCGGGAGCGGCCGACGAGCTTCGGCGCGCCGCGCCCCTGAAGGAAGCCGCTCGGGCCGGCGTAGCTGGCGCCCGGGATGTCCGCGACCGCCGCGTAGAGGGTGGGCAGCGCGGCGCCGTCGTCGTCGTGCGCGAACTTGCCCACGATCGCTGCGCGGAGTGGGCCGCTCTTGGGGTCCTCGAGAAGCTTCGTGGAGACCACGCCCGGGTGGGCGGCGGTCGCGAGCACCGGTGACCCGACCTCGGTGAGGCGCCGTTGCAGCTCGGACGTGAAGAGCAGGTTGGCGAGCTTTGACTGCGCGTACGCCGGCAACGGCCGGTAGGCCCGGCGCTCCCAGTTGAGGTCGTCGAAGTCGATTTTGCCCATCCGGTGTACGTGGGAGGCGACGGCGACCACCCGTCCCCGGATGTGCGGCAGCAGCAGGTTTGTGAGCGCGAAGTGCCCAAGGTGGTTGGTGCCGAACTGCAGCTCGAAATTATCGGTGGTGCGCCCGATCGGCGGGAGCATCACGCCTGCGTTGTTGATCAGCACGTCGATCGGCTCGGTGATGTCTGTGGCGAACTCGCGGACCGAGGCTAGGTCGGCGAGGTTGAGCTGCCGTACGTCGACCTCGCCGGTCATGGTTGCGGCGGCGGCGCGGCCCTTGACGACGTCGCGGACGGCGAGCACGACACGGGCACCTGCGGCGGCGAGCGCGTGGGCGGTGGCGCGGCCGATGCCGCTGTTGGCGCCGGTAACGACGACAGTGCGGCCGGTCAGGGCAGAGAGCTGCGCGGTGGTGAACGTCGTCATCAGCGCAATGTATGCGGCGACAACAATGCTGTCAACGACAAGATATTCGCCTAGGGGTGGGACTGTTTCCGCGTACCATCACGGGAACCTTCGGGCGACACCGCCGCCGCCGAGCGCAGCCTGCGCCAGCACGGCGCGGCGCAGCTCTCCCTGTGGGAGTTGGCCCGCGACGCAGTTCATCCGGGGAGCGCGTCGTCGCTGACGCGCCGCCGGTGGACCAGCCCGAACACTGCCACCGCGACCAGCCAGAACACGAGCACGGCGCCGGTCGCGGCACCCGCAGCCCACCCCGGTCGCATCTGCTAAGCGGAGGCTGGCCGGACCGCACGTCGCCCCGGGCGATGGCGGCGTCCGCGAGCTTGCCGCCTGACGCCAACCACCCGATCACTTCTACGGTTACCAGGCGCAGGGCGCGTAGTCCTTCAGGAAGCAGCCGTACAGGTCTTCGCCCTGTTCGCCGCGGACGATCGGGTCGTAGACCCGCGCCGCGCCGTCGACCAGGTCCAGCGGGGCGTGGAAGCCCTCGTCCGCCAGCCGCATCTTCGTCGGGTGGGGCCGCTCGTCGGTGATCCAGCCGGTGTCGACGCTGGTCATCAGGATGCCGTCGGTGAGCATTTCCTGAGCGCTGGTCCGGGTCAGCATGTTCAGCGCGGCCTTGGCCATGTTGGTGTGCGGGTGCCCCGGCCCCTTGTAGCCACGGCCGAACTGCCCCTCCATCGCCGACACGTTCACCACGTACTTGCGGCGGGCCTGTGCGGCGGCCATCGTCGGTCGCAGGCGGCTGACCAGCATGAACGGTGCGGTCACGTTGCACAGCTGCACTTCGAGCAACTCCACCGGGTCGACCTCGTGCACCCGTTGTACCCAGCTGTTGACCGGGTCGAGGTCCGGCACCAGGCCGCCGGCGTCGATGGCGGTAGCCGTGGCGATCCGCTCCGGCGAGGCCGAGCCGCCGGTCAGGGCCAGCGCGGTGAGCGCCTCGGGGGTGATCGCGGCCGACTGCGGCGCGGCGATCAGGCTGCCCACTGGGCCGCCCCGGCCGCCCGGCTTGGCGAAGGTGATGATTTCCGGCAGCGGGCCCTCGGGCAGGGCCGCGGCCTCTGCGGCGGCGAGCTGGGCGTACGCTCCGGCCGTGCGGCGGACCGTCTGTGCCGCGTTGTTGATCAGGATGTCGAGTGGTCCCTGGGCGCTGACCGAGTCGGCGAGCGCGATCACCTGGGCCGGGTCGCGCAGGTCGATCCCGACGATCCGCAGGCGGTGCAGCCAGTCCGCGCTGTCGGGCATCGCGGCGAAACGGCGGACCGCGTCGTGCGGGAACCGCGTGGTCACCGTGGTGTGCGCCCCGTCGCGCAGCAGCCGCAGCGCGATGTACATGCCGATCTTCGCTCGGCCGCCGGTGAGCAGCGCGCGTCGGCCGGTGAGGTCGGTGCGGGCGTCGCGGCGCTCCCGGTTGAGTGCGGCGCAGGACGGGCAGAGCTGGTGGTAGAACGCGTCCACCTCACGATAGCGCCGCTTGCAGACGTAGCAGCCGCGCGGATTCTGTAGGACGCCGGCGGTGGCGCCCATGGTGGGGGAGGCGAGCGGGATGCCCTGGGTCTCGTCGTCGATCCGGCCCGGGGCGCCGGTGGCGGTGGCGGCCGTCACCGCGCGGTCGGCCGCCGCGATGGCGTCCCGCCGCTCCTGACGCCGCCGCTGCTTGATCACTTTGTAGAGCTTCGCCGTGGCCCGCTGCACCCGCACCACGTCGGGATGATCAGGAGGGAGGTTCTCCAACGCCTCGAAGACGCTGAGACAGATCTCCAGCCGGCTGCGGTCAATGCCGTTTTCGCCGATTTCTGTCATGTTGTCCGCCGCCATGCCGTCGCTGTCTCATCCCGTTTCCTGCGCCGGATTCATCCGGCCAACCCAAGTCCGACCCGAAACTGTACGCACCGCACGGCCCCCGACGAATCCCGCATCAGGCAGCAGGCCGGCGATCGTGACCAAGGCGATTGTGACCAAGGCGATCGTGCTGAGCCGGCTGGCGCCAGTGCCGGGTTCTCCGCTGGGCCGGATCGTAGGCAATGAGCGTAGGCTGAGCCATCGACGATGTTGCCTGGAAGGCGGAGCGCGTGGAGATCATCGAGGTGGGCCCCCGCGACGGCCTGCAGAACGAGGCCGTGCTTGTCTCCACTGAGGACAAGATCGCGCTGATCGAGCGCAGTATCGCGGCGGGACTGCGCCGGATCGAGGCGACCAGCTTCGTGCATCCCAAGCGGGTTCCGCAGATGGCCGACGCCGAGGCCGTGATGGCCGGCGTTCCGCGCCGCGCCGACGTGTCCTACATCGGCCTGGTGCTAAACCGCCGGGGTTTCGACCGGGCGATCTCCGCCGGGGTGGACGAGGTGAACTGCGTGGTGGTCGCCTCGGAGACCTTCAGTCAGCGCAATCAGGGCATGTCGGTCGCGGACTCGGTCCGTACCGTGCGTGATCTCGCCGACGACGCCCGCGCGGCCGGTGTCGTGCTGTCGGTCACGATCGCCACAGCGTTCGGTTGCCCTTTCGAGGGGGAGATGCCGGAGGCGACCGTGGTCGACCTGGCCCGGCAGGTGGGGGAGTTCGGGGTGGACGAGATCGCGCTCGCCGACACCATCGGCGTCGGCGTCCCCGCGCAGGTGTCCCGGCTCGTGGCCGGTGTCGCGGCCGTGGCACCGGGTGCCCGGTTGCGTTGCCACTTCCACAACACCCGCAACACCGGCTACGCCAACGCCGTTGCGGCGTTGGACGCCGGGGTCACGGTGCTGGACGCCTCGACCGGCGGCATCGGCGGCTGCCCGTTCGCCCCCGCCGCGACCGGCAACATCGCCACCGAGGACCTGGTCTATCTGCTCGACCGCAGCGGTGTGGAATCCGGCGTCGACCTACGGCAGTTGATCGAAACCGCCGACTGGCTCAGTGGCGTGCTGGGTAGCACCGTTCCTGGTCAGCTCGCCCGGGCCGGGGCCTTCCCCGGTTGACCCGGCGAGGATGGCTTCGGCCGAGGGCTTCTCATCGTCTGTGAGCGCCGGCCACGGCTCGCCCGAGGCGTTGACGGTACGCGGATCTATGGAAACACTGTTACCTCCATGGAAACGCGTGACTGGAGTGCCGGAGGTGGGCGTGCCGACCACGATCGTTGTGGGTGCCGGGCCGGGTGGCCTGGCCTGTGCCATCGCGGCCGCCGACGCGGGCGGCACCGTACTGCTGCTGGAGAAGGCGCCGGACATCGGCGGCGCGTTGCCATATTCGGGCGGACACCTATCCGCCGGTGGCTTCTCGTTGCAGCGTGCGCGGGGCATCAGCGACGACCCGGAGCGACATTTCAACGACATCTGGCGGATCAGCCGGGGCACCGCGCGGGCCGACCTGACCCGGCTGACGCTGCGCGAACAGCCGGCGGTGCTGGAGTGGTTGCTCGCCGCCGGGCTCACCGTCGATCCGGAAACCCCCCGCATCGTGTACGGGCACGAGCCGTACCGCACGCCACGGACCATCCACGCCACCACCTTCCCCGGTGGTCCGGCGATTCTGGCCGCGTTGCGCCCGATGCTCGACGCGCGTCGGGCCGCCGGCCGCATCGACCTGCGCTGCGGGATGCGCGTCACCGAACTGCTGACCGAGGGCGGCGCGGTGGTCGGGGTGGTCACGGCCGACGGAGCGCGCTGGCGGGCACCCGCCGTGGTGCTCGCCACCGGCGGATTCGGGTACGCGCCAGAGCTCTTCGCCGAGCTGGAGGGTGCCCCGCTGACCACCTCGGCGGCACCCACCTCCACCGGCGACGGCCTGCTCATGGGTCGATCGATCGGCGCCGGCCTGCAGGGCCTGGGTCGCTACATCCCCACCTTTGGCGGGCTGCCCCCAACCGACGGCGACCTCCGGGTCGACTGGGTACACCGGCCGCACCTGGTGGCACCGGAGCGGCCGCCCTGGGAGATCTACGTCGACCGGGCCGGGCGGCGTTGGATCGCCGAGGACGAGCCCAGCATCGACCACAAGGAGCGGGTGCTGACCACAGTCGACCGAATGACCTTCTGGACGCTCTTCGACGCCCACGCCCTGCGCGAGTCGTACCCGATGGTGCACGGCTGGAGCCCGGCGGACCTCGATGCCCAGTGCGGCCGGCGTCGGGGCGTACACCGGGCGTCCGGGTTGGCGGAGCTAGCCGGGCTGGCCGGCATCGACCCGGCGGGGCTTACGGCCACGGTGGACCGCTACAACGGGTTTGTCGCCGATGGCCGGGATGCCGACTTCGGCCGGGCGCACCTGCCGGCGCCGATCGTCGAGCCGCCGTTCTACGCGCTGGAGAACCATCCGGTCACCCTGATCACGTTTACCGGCCTGGACGTGGACGAGATGCTGCGGGTTCGCCGCGCGGACGGTACGACGATTCCTGGCCTGTACGCCGTCGGTGAGGTGATCGGCTCTGCCGCTGTCAACGGCAACGCGTTCTGCTCGGGCATGTGCCTGACGCCGGCCATGGCCTTCGGTCGGCTGGTCGGGCGTCACCTCGCGCGGACCGTGAGCTGAGGGAGCCGCGCGGGCCGTGAGCTGAGCGCCTCGCGCCGGTTCAGTGCGCGAAGACGAAGCCTTCCGCGCGTAGCTTGCCGGAGCTGATCGGCACGAACGGCGTCTTGATCTCGCCCCGGTAGGTCAGTGCGGGCCAGCCCCCGGCGGCACAGAGTTCGTCGAGGACGGCCTGGTTGGTCTGCGGCACGGTAGCGTCCGGTACCGCGTTGAACACGCCCGTGAGATCGTGGCTCACCACGAAGTCGAGCGCGGCGGCGGCATCCCGGTAGTCGATGCGGTAGTGCAGGGCCTCGGCCGAGAACGGCACACTGCCGCCGAGCATCTCGTGGGCCATCTTCACCCGGGTCGGATAGTCGAGGTCACGCGGATGTCCGTACACGTCGGGGATCCGCAGCACGGCACCGCGCGGGGTGGCCAGTACGGCGTCCTCGGCGGCGACGAAGTTGCGGGGCGAGGCGTCCGGGTCGTCGGTGACCGGGGTGGCCTCGTCGACCAGTGTGCCCTGGCCGGCCCCGTAGACCGACACCGAACTGGTGAAGACCACCCGGGGGTGTACGGCGGCGGCGGTACGCGCGGACGCGGTGAGCGTGTCGGCGTACTCGGCGATGCGCTGCTCGGGGTCGAAGGCGCGGGCGATGCGCGGGCTCACGGTGAGCACGATCGCGTCGGCGTCCCGGGTGGCCTGCTCGACGGCCGTGCGGTCGCTGCCACGCAGGACCGCGACCTCGGTGCAGATGGACGTCAGCTCGGGCACCCGATCGGGGGAGGTGGTGGTGCCCACCACGTGGTGGCCGGCCTCGACCCAGCGGCGGGCCAGTTCCATGCCGACGTTGCCACAACCGATGATCACGTAACGCACCCGGACCTCCCTTATGGAAACAGCGTTTCCCACTCTGCCCCATCGTCGGCCCCCTGCCAAGGCTGATCCCACCAGAGCCTGCGGCGTGGCTGCCGTGCTCCTGGGGTCGATCGAATTGACCAACCCAAATCGCCTGTCGGGCTATTGACAGGAGGGCGGCCGGCTGAGTTTATAAACCTATCCATTTTTGGAAACCATTGTTTCCACTGGCGAAACAGTGGTCAGGGGTTCACCGTTCCCCACAGGAAGGAGAGCGGCACCGCAATGGGATTGCTCAGAACTACGGCTACAGCGGCGGGCGTGGCGGCGTTGGTCGCCGCCGCGACCGCGGTCTGCGTGACCCCCGCGCAGGCGTACGGCCCCACCCCGGGCAACCTGGGCTGCCGGCTGTACTTCAACGATGCCGGTACCGGCAGCTCGCCGACCAACTGGGACGACACGTACGGGCTCACCCAGACGCCGGCGACGCCGAGCCCGGGGCAGACCGTGACGGTCACCTTCACCGCGGCGGCCGGTCCGCTCAACGGCCCAGTCGCCATCAACCCAGGTGACGTGCCGATCGTGGTGGAGGCAGTACTGGGTGGCTCGCAGAGCGGCTCGGTCACGCTCAGCCAACCCAACTACCCCGCCGGTCCGATCCCGGGCAACGCCCGAACCGGTCCGATCACCGCTACCGGCACCTACGTGGCAGGCGCGACGGGAGCGGCGACGCTGACCGTCAACCGGGTCATCCTCGACAACCCGGTCGCCAAGACGTACTGCTCCGCGGAGGGCGACCGGGACCACAAGGCAACGCCGGTCCCGACCCACATCGTGGAGAACTTCACCGTCTTCGGCGGCACGGTCTCGGTCACCTCGGTGACCGGCCAGACCGTGACCGGGTACGCCCGGGCTGGCAACGTCATCAACTACGCGGTGACCGGTCTCGCGCCGTCCACCGCCCTGACCGCGACACTGCGCGCCGCCGACGGCACCGGAACGCCCGAAGGCTCCGGCACGGGCACGACCGACGCCGCCGGCGCTGGCACCGGCACCCTCACGGTGCCCAGCGGGGCCACCACGGGGGCACGCACCCTGGCGGTCTCGGACGGCACCAACACGGTCTCCGTCCCGATCACGATCCTCGGCTCGCCGAGCATCGCGATCACCCCCAGCGGTGGCGGCTCCGGCACCGTGGTGGCGGTAACCGGCACCAACTGGAACCCGGGTAGCACGGTCACGATCGGTGGCTACAAGGCGCTCACCGGTGCCCCGCCGCCGCCCGCGACGAGCGATCCGGCAACGACGGCCACGGCCGGTGCCACCGGTGGAATCAACGCCACCTTCACCGTCACGGACGCCACCACCGCGTACATCGGCGCGCAGTCCGGCGCCCTGTTCGCAATCTCCGCCTGGACGGCGTCGGCGGACTCGTGCGTTGCCAAGACCGGCTCCGCCACGACCGGCAACTGCATCCTGTCGTACAACCTGTCGGAGACCGTGACCGCCGGCAACCTGTCGATGGCTCGCGCCGCCGGCAGCGGCAACATCACGTTCTCCGGCGTCACCGTCGGGGGCACCGTGCAGACGACGACGGGCAGCCTGCCGACCGTCACGGTGACCGACTACCGGGGCAGCACCTTCGGGTGGAGCCTCGTCGGCACGGTCACCGACTTCACCGGCACCCCCGGCGGAACCATCGCCAAGAGCAACCTGTCCTGGACACCGGCCTGCGTCGGCACCGCCGGCGCGACCAATGCGGTTGCTGCGGTGCCCGGCACCCCGGGCACGGTCGACGGGGCGACCCTCTGCTCCGCACCGACCAGCGCCACCGGTACGGGCGGCAGCTTCGACGCCTCCGCCGGGCTGACCCTCTCCGTGCCGGCGAACCAACTCGCCGGTACCTACGCTGCGACCCTCACGCTCACCCTGAGCTGAGGACCGCCTCGACGTGGGGCGGTCGGTGCGAGCCGGCCGCCCCACACCGACCAGTCGAAGGGTGCAACCGCGTGCGTCACCCCCTCTGGCCACGTCGCCGCCGCACCGGTGCGGCGGCCTTCGCCACCGCGCTCGCCGCCGTCGCACTGACCGTCGTCCCGGCTGGGCCGGCAAGCGCGGCGGACAACGGCGAATGGGCCGTCGTGCCCACCCCGCCAGCCAACGCCGGGCCCGCCCCCCGGCTCTACTTCTTCCTCGAGTCACCCGCCGGCCGGACCCTCACCGACTCGGTACGCGTGATCAACCGCACCGACACCGAGCGCACCTTCACCCTGTACGGCGCGGATGCCTACAACACCGCCCGCGACGGTGGATTCGCACTGCGCCGGCTCGACGAGAAGCAGACGGACATCGGGGTGTGGACGGCGGTCGGCGCCAGTACCGTCGTGATCCCGCCCAAGGCGCAGGCCGACATCCCGTTCTCCATCACCATCCCGACGAACGCCAGCCCCGGCGACCACGTCGGCGGCATCGTCGCCATGGAGGCCGTACCGGGCGGTCGGAGCGAGCAGAACGGCGTCGCCGTCGCGGTGCAGCGGGCCGTCGGTGCCCGCATCTACCTGCGCGTCGCCGGGCCGGAGGTGCCCGGCCTCAACCTCGCCGACCTGGACCTGACGCACCAGACGCCGTGGCTGCCCACCCCGGTCGACGGTGCCCTGGACTACACCCTGGCCAACACCGGCAACCTGCATCTCGCCCCCACCATCACGGTCACCGCCGCCGGCCTGTTCGGACATCGGATCCGCCAACGTGGCGCTACCCCGCAGCTCGACCTGGTGCCGGGTGCCGAGGCGCGGATGCGTGCCCAGTTCACCGGGCTGTGGCCGGTCGACATCGTCACCGCCACCGTGACGGCGAAGGCCGACGGTGGGGTGCTGACGGTACGGACCACCCGTACCGTGGTGGTCTCCTGGACCGGCCTTGCCGCACTCGCCGCGCTGATCGTCGCCGGGGTCGTGGCCTGGCGCAGGCGCCGCCGCACCGAGGCGGCCCGTCCCCGGGGCGTCCGGCGCGTCCGCACGCATGCGGAGGTCGGATGACGAGGATCGCGCGTACCCTGACCGCCGCCGTGTGCGGGCTGGCCTGTGGGCTGGCCCTGCCCACCGGGCCGGCGTGGGCGGCCGAGCAACTCACCCTCGCCGCGCCAGCGGCGGCCCCGGGAGACCGGCTCGGGGTGACCGGCAGTGGCTGGACCGCCGGTGCGCTGGTCCAACTCGTCACCTGCGGGCAGCTTGCCATCGCCGGCTCGGCCTCCTGCGACATGCGGGCCGCCCTGGCCGTCCCGGTGCGCCCGGACGGCACCTTCGCGGTGCAGTTCGTACTCAGCGCCCCGCCGGTGCCCTGCCCATGTGTCGTGCACGCCACGCTGGTCGGCGGCACCGCGCGCGGTCAAGCCGACGCGCCCCTGGAACTCACCGGGCATGCCATGGGGGACACCCCCACCGTCGCGGCAGCCCCGGTCCGGCTCGACCTGGTCGAGGTGAGGATCGCCGGCCGGTCGGGCTGGCGCAGCCTGTTCGGCGCGGCGACTACCCGAACCTTCGTCTACACCGTGCACAATCCCGGGCCGCAGCCGCTGCCCAACCCGCCGCTCAACGTCCAGTTCGGCCGGGACGGCGGCGGCGACCGGGTCAGCACGCCGGGCACCGGCGACATCCGGCCGGGTGAGACGCGCACCTACCGGGTACCCGTGACCACCCCGTTCGCCGCGTTCGGCCGGTACACCGTGCGGGCCGACCTGGGCGGATTCAGCCCGGCCGAGGTGACGTTCCGGAAGTACCCGTGGGGCCTGTTCGGGCTGCACCTGCTCGGCGCGGCGATGATCATCGTGGGCGTCGCCCGCCGGATCGCCAACCGCCGCAACCGTCCGCCGCTGCCCATGATGGCCGCCGCCCCAGCCGGCGCGCTGCTGCCGCCCGTCGTACGGGTCGGCTCGCTCGGGGCGTACCTCGTCTTCGACGACGCTCCCGGCGTCGGTCGGCTGCGTCGGCGGGCCCGCGCACACCTGAGCGTCGCCGGACTGCGGGACCTGCTCGGCGACGCCGGACTGGCAACCGGATCCGGCGCCGAGGGGCCCGGTGCCGGCGCTGCGGTAATCGACCTCGCCGCCCTCGACGCGGTGCTTGCCACCCGCCCGGGCGCGGCCACACCGGCCGGAGCATCCGGCGGCAACCAGAGCGCCGCTGCTGTGATCGACCTGGCCGCGCTCGACACCTACCTCGGGAGCCCTCGATGAGCCGCGAACCTGGCAGCCACGCCGCCGGTCGTCGTCCGGCCGCCGGCTGGAACCGAAGCCTGATGGTACGGGCCACCGTCGCCGTCGTCGCCGCGCTGCTCGCCTTCGTCAGCTGCGGCGCGGTACTGCCCGGCGTGGGCGGCAGCGACGGCACCGGTGTCGGCCCCGGCGTCACCGCCGACACGGTCACCGTCGTGTTCGTCGGCACCGACCTGACCAAGACGGGGGAACTGACCGGGTTCAACACCGCCTCGGCCGGCGACCCGGTACGCCAGATGCGGGCGCTGGAGAGCTACGTCAACGCCAACGGCGGCATCGCCGGCCGGAAGATGCGGGCGATCTTCCGCAACTTCGAGGCGAGCGACGACTCGCCGGCCACCGAGGAGAAGCTCTGCAACCAGATCACCCAGGACGATCGGGCCTTCGCGGTCGTGCTCACCGGTCAGTTGCAGTCCAACGCCCGCCCCTGCTACGCACAACGGCACACGCTGGTGTTGGACGCCACCCTGATCACCATCGATCAGGCGACCCATGAGCGGCTCGCGCCGTACCTGTTCGCCCCGGCCTACCCCCTGTACGACGAATTCGTGCGCGCGTACCTGCCGGCGCTGGCCGCGCAGGGCTTCTTCGAAGGGGCCCGGCAGGCGGGCATCGTCGCGGTGGACGCACCGGCCAACCGGGCGATGTACGAGCAGCACGTGGTGCCGTACCTGAAGCAGCGGGGGATCACCCCGACCGTGGCCTGGATCGACAGCACCGACCTGGGCACTCTCAACACCGGTCTCAACCAGGCCGCCGTCGACCTGCGGGCCAAGCGCGTCGAGCGGGTCTTCTTCCTCGGCGGGACCCGGCTGGCCTCCTTCTTCCTCACCTCGGCCAGCGCGCAGGACTTCACCGCCCGGTACGGCATCTCCAGCTACGACAATCCCAGCTTCCTGATCGGCAACCCGGACATCATCCCGCGTGAGGCCCTGACCGGGGCGGTGGGCATCGGCTTCAACCCCAGCCAGGACGTCGCCGACCGGGAGTACGCCTTCCCCGCCACCGAGGCCGAACGAACCTGCCTGGGCATCTTCGCCGCAGCGGGGGAGTCGTTCGGCACCCGTGAGAACGCCCGCGTGGCCTTCCCGTACTGCGACGCGATCCTGCTGTTGCAGGCCGGTGCGAAGGACCTCGGCGCGGACCTCAACGCGCACCGGTGGCTGGCGGCCGTCGGCAGGCTCGACACGCAATTCCAGCCGGCTACCGGATTCTCCGGGCGGCTCGGCCCGGGCCGCTTCGCCGCCTCGAACGGCTACCGGGCGTTCGGCTACGACAGCGGCTGCGCCTGCTTCACCTACCGCGGGGAGGACGTGTCCTTTGCGACTCGATGAAGACACCCGCCACAGCGTCCCGCCGGGCACCACTCACGACGGTGCGGGGACATGGCGTTCCCGGATCGCGGGCTGGGGCGCGGGTACGGCCGGCGGCCTACTGACCGGGGTGCCGCTGCTCGGCGCCGCCGGACTTGCCCGGGGTCTCGGTGTCGACCTGACCAGCGTGCTGGCTGCGGTGATCGCCGCCGCGGTGCTCGGCGCGGCGGCGACCGTCGCGGTCGTGCAGCGGGTACCGCACCGCTATCCGGTACGGGCCGCGCTGCTCGTCGGTGCCGCGCTGGGGGCCGTGCTGCTGCTGGCCGTCCACGTCGCCGCCCCGATGCCAGGGCTGTTCGCGCTCACCGCGCTCGGGCTGCCCTGGGCGGCCCTGGTGGTAGCCGGCCATGCCATCGCCGCCGGAACGGCCACCCTGCGGTACTGGCAGGTGGGGCTGCTGAACGGGTTCGGCCTGGCAGCGTTGTTTTCCGCTGGCATCGGCGGCGGAGCCGGGTACCACTGGGCGGCGGCGGGCGTCCTCGCGGCGCTCGGCGCGCTGGCCGGGGCGGCCGCCGGGGAACTGCCGGGCGATGCCGGCTGGCCACCGGCGTTGCGTCCCCTGTTCGACAACGCCACCCGCCCACCCACCGCGCGTACCGCCGTACTGGCCCAGGCCGGCCTCGGCCTGGTCGTGCCCGGAGCGCTGATCTTCTCCGCCGACGTGTTGCGCGCCGAGTTCGACCTCGGTCCGCGCGGTGCCGTCGGTGTGGTCGGCGATGCGCTGCTCGCCGGGGCTGTGCTTGCGGTGCTGCTGCGCGGCGAGCGGGCGCTGCGCCTTGCTGTCGTCGCAGCCCCGGCCGGGCTGCTCGTCGCCGCTGGTGCGCTGCTCGTCGGGCCCGACCCTGCGGTGGTCGGCGTCGTGCTGTTCGCAGCGGGCCTAGCCGTCGCCGTCGGTGCGTTGGTCGCGCTCGCAGCCTGGGGCGAGGGCATCGCCGCCGAGGTGCTCCACCCGGACGCCCGTCCCGCGTTCGTGGCGGCGGCGTCGGTGCTGTCCCTGGCCGGTGGCCTGGGCGGTGCCGGCCTGCTTGCCCTGCTCGGTACCCGCTACGGTGCCGGTCCAGCGTTGGTGGTGGCTGCGGCGGCGGTGCTGGTCGGCGCGGGCTACGCCCGGCGGCTCCGGCGCACCGTCGCGGCCGACGCCGAGCGGTTGGCCCGGGTGCTCGCCGACGAGGCGGAGGTCGCCCGGCTACGGCACCGTGGCGCGCGTCCGGCCGCCCTCTCCTGCTCCGGGATCGACGCGGCGTACGGCCAGGTCCAGGTGCTCTACGACGCGGCCGTACGCGTCGACGACGGCGAGATGGTGGCGATCTGCGGCCCGAACGGGGTCGGCAAGACCACCTTGCTGCGGGTGCTCTCCGGGCTGCACCGCCCCGCCGCCGGGGTGGTCCGGCTCGGTGGGGTCGACGTGACCACGCTGACCGCCCCCCGCCGGATCCAGCTCGGACTGACCACAGTGGTCGGCCAGGCGGTGTTCGGCTCGCTCACCGTCACCGAAAACCTGCGCATGCACGGCTATACGCTGGGGCGGCGCAGCGACGCGGTGCACCGGGGAGTCGACGCGGCGTTCGCCGTCTTCCCCCGCCTCTACGAGCGTCGGGACCAGGTCGCCGCCACCCTGTCGGGCGGCGAGCGGCAGCTGCTCGTGCTCGCCAAGACACTGATCCAGCGCCCCCGGATGCTGCTGGTCGACGAGCTGTCGCTCGGCCTCGCCCCGGTCGTCGTCGGCGGCCTGCTGGAGATGCTGCGCCGGCTCAACGCACAGGGCACCTCGCTGCTGGTGGTGGAGCAGTCGGTCAATGTGGCGCTGTCGCTGGCCGACCGGATCTATTTCATGGAGAAGGGTGCGATGGTCGCCGAGCACACCGCAGGCGAGCTTGCCGGTCGGCCGGACCTGGTCCGGGCCCTGATGCTCGGCGGCCACGCCCCAGTTGAGGACGTCGAAACCGAGCCGCAGGCACCGGGCGGCGAGCCCGCAGTCCAGGCACCGGGCGGCGAGCCCGCGTCGGAGGCCACCCGGGCGGACGGGGCGGTGCTCCGATGATCGGCGCTTTCGACTTCGGCCCGGACCGCATCCTGCTGGGCCTGTTCACCGGCCTCACGTACGGGCTGCTGGCGGTCGGGCTGGTGCTGGTCTACCGGTCCAGCCGGTTCGTCAACTTCGCACACGGCGCGGTCGGGGTGTTCGGCGCCGCTGTGCTCGGCCGGCTGGTCGGCGACGGCGTGCTGCCGTACTGGCTCGCCCTGCCGGTCGGGATGCTCGCCGCCGCCGCGATCTCCGGCGCTATCGAGCTGAGTGTGGTCCGCCGGCTGCGACACCGGCCCCGGGTGATCGGCATGATCGCCACCCTCGGGCTGTCCCAGTTCGTGCTCGTGCTCGCTCTGCTGGTGAACAGCTCGGGGGCCAGCGGCCCGGCATTTCCGGTGCCGCCCGGCATGCCGTCGTTCACCGTGGGCAACACCCCGGTCGGCCCGGCGTTCACGGCGATGCTGCTGCTCACCCCGGTGCTGCTGGTCGGGCTCGCCATGTTTCTCAAGCGCAGCCGGTTCGGGCTGGCGATCCGGGCCGCCGCCGACGCCCCTGACGCGGCCACCGTCAACGGCGTCACCGCCGCCCGGATGGCGACCCTGGCCTGGGCGATCGCGGGTGCCGTCGCCGCCTTCTCAGCGATCCTCATGGCACCGACCCAGGGCACCCAGTCGATTGAGTCGCTCGGCCCGGCCCTGCTGGTGCGGGGCCTCGCCGGGGCGGTGATCGCCAGGTTCTCCTCCGTGCCGATCGCGTTTGCTGCCTCGCTGGGCATCGGGGTGGGGGAGCAGATCCTGCTCTCCGGTCAGTCCAGCGGCGGCCTCGTTGAGCTGGCCCTGGTCGCGGTCATCCTGGTCGCGCTGCTCGCCCAGCCGATCCGCGCGCGCCGCGACACCGAGGACGGTGGCTGGGGCCGGATCGGCGCACCGCCGCTGCCCGCCGCGTACCAGCGGGTCTGGCTGCTACGCAACCTGGGCCAGGTCGTCGCCGGGGTGGGCTTCGCCGTCGCCACCGGGCTGGCCTTCGTGATCAGCAACGAAACCGCCTCGGTGCTCATCGCGATCATCGGCTTCACCCTGGTCGGCCTGTCGATCGGGCTGGTCACCGGCGTGGCCGGCGAACTGTCCCTGGGCCAGTTCGCGTTCGCCGGCATCGGCGCGGCGGTGTCGGTGCAGGTGTCCGTACACACAGGCAACCTGTTCCTGGGGATCCTCGCCGGCAGCGTGGCGGCGGCGCTGGCCGCTGTCGCGGTCGGGATACCGGCGCTGCGCCTGCGCGGGCTCGCCCTCGCCGTCACCACGCTTGCCTTCGCGCTGGCCACCAGCGCGTTCCTGCTGCGGCAGGGGTGGCTGCTCGGCGACGGTGCACAGGTACCCAAGCCACGCATCCTCGGCCACACCTTCGAACTGGCCACCGACTACTACCTGCTCGCGCTGGTGGCGCTGCTGCTCGGCCTGTGGGTCACCGCGAACCTGCGTACCGGTGCCTTCGGGCGGATCCTGGTGGCGCTACGCGACAACGCCGACGCCGCCCGGGCGTTCACCGTCGCGGTGCCGGTACGGGTGCTGCAGGCGTACGCGGTCGCGGGTGCACTGGCCGGGCTGGGCGGGGCGGTGCTCGGCCACGGGCAGACCCAGCTCACCGTGAACACGTTCCCGGCCTCAGCCAGCATCGACGTGGTCGCCACCGTGGTGGTTGGCGGGATCACGCTGCTGGGCGGCCCGCTGCTCGGGGCGTTCCTGATCGTCGGCGTACCCGGATTCCTTGAGCTGGACATCATCGGCCAGGCCGCGCTGACCCTGGTCTGGCTGGTCGTGGTGATCGCGCTGCCGGCCGGGCTCGGCGGGCCGGTGCTGTGGCTGCGTGGCCGGATCGCGACGCTGATCGTCCGCGGCCGTGGCGCACCGGTACCGTCCGCGGTCGATCAGCTGCCCGAGCTGCCCGACTCCGGAACCGTGACTGCGGCTCAATCCGCAGCCGAATCGGCGCCGGAGACCGCCAGCTCCGGTGGCTCGATCACGCTGCCGCCGCGCACTGTTCCGTTGCAACCGGCGGTGACCGGCGAACCGCTGCTCTCGGTGCGCGGGGTGGCCCGCTCCTACGGTGGTGTGCGGGCTGTCGCCGGGGCCAGCCTCGACGTCGCCCCCGGCGAGGTGGTCGGCATCATCGGCCCGAACGGGGCCGGCAAGACCACCCTGTTCGAGATCATCGCCGGCTTCACCCGTCCGGACCGGGGCGTCGTCCGGTTTGCCGGCCGCTCGGTCACTGGGCTGTCGCCGCAGCGGCGGGCCGGTCTCGGGCTGGTGCGCTCCTTTCAGGACGCCCGGCTCTTCGCCACGATGACGGTGCTGGAGACGGTCATGGTGGCCGGCGAACGCACCGCGCCGACCAGCCTCGTTGCCGCAGCGCTCGGTGCCACCGGCCCGGACCAGGCCAAGCGCCGCCGAGCCGAGGAGCTCGTCACGCTGATGGGGCTGGCCCCGCTCGCCGATCGGTTGGTCGGGGAGCTCTCCACCGGTACCCGCCGGATCGTCGAGATCACCTGTCTTCTGGCGCTGGAGCCGGCGCTGCTGCTGCTCGACGAGCCCTCGTCCGGGGTGTCCCAGGCCGATGGCGTCGCGTTGGGCGAGGTGCTGCGCCGGGTCCACGACGAGCTCGGGGTGACCATGGTCATCATCGAGCACGACCTGCCGCTGCTCGCCCGGCTCGCCGGCCGCATGGTCGCGATGGACGGCGGCCGGGTCATCGCCGACGGCACTCCGCAGGAGGTCCGCACCCACCCCGACGTGGTCCGCTCCTATCTCGGTACCGACCACGCCGCCGTCAACCGCTCCGGGGTACCCGCCCAGCCTGCGGCGGTGCCGTCGTGAGCCCCACCCACGTCGTCTCGCCGCGTGCCCGTGTCACTTTGCCCCTATCCGTGCCACTTCGCACCTTGCCCGTGCCGGCCTGCATCGAACCTGTCAGGAGATCGCCGTGCGAACCTTCCGCCACCGGGCGCTCACGCTCGCCGTCCTGCTCGCCACCAGTTGCGGTCTCGCCGTCGTGGCGGTCCCCTCGGCCGCGTTCGCCGCGCCGACCCTCACCGTCAGCGCGACCAGTGGGCTGACGGACAAGCAGCAGGTCACCGTCAACGGTTCGGGCTTCACCCCGAACCTGAAGCAGATTGCCGTCGGCCAGTGTGTTGCCGGCTTCAAGGGCCCGACCGACTGCAACCTTGCCGGCGGCGCCGCGTTCGTCAACGCCGACGGCAGCGGCAAACTGCCCATGGTCACCCTGAGACTGGCCCAGAAGTTCGGCGCGTTCGACTGCACCAAGCAGGAGTGCGTGGTCGCGGCGCAGATCCTGCCCGCAGGCGACAACGCCGACCAGGTCCAGGCCAACAAGGTCTCGGTGCCGTTGACGTTTGGCAAAGCCCCGGCACAGACCACGCCGCCACCGGCAACCCCAACTGCGGCACCGTCGTCCACGCCGACAGCCACCATCCCAGCCTCGACCATGCCAGCGGTCGCCGCCGGTACGCCGACCCCGTCGCTGGTCAATGCCAACCCGGTGAGTGCCGGCCCAGACCGGTACGCGGTCGCCGTGCTGGTCGGCTTCGGTCTGCTGTTGCTCTGCATCGGCCTGCTCGTGCTGATGCCCTACCGGAACCGGAGGTCCTCATGACCCGACGTCGTTTCCCCGTCCGGGTGGCGGCGCTCGCGCTCGTCCCGGCACCGCTACTACTACTCGCGTTCCCGGCGGCGGTCTCCGCTCGGGCGACGCTGCCGGCCGCAGCCTTCGGCCCTACGGCCGCGACGCTGGGCTGCCGGCTCTACTTCAACGACGCCGGTACCGGTAGCTCGCCAACGGTCTGGCAGGACACCTTCACCCTGACCCAGTCGCCGGCCGAGCCGGAGGTCGGCGACACCGTGACCGTCACGCTCAAGGCGCAGTCCGGCCCCGACAACGGGCCGGTGGGGTTGACCGCCGGTGACGTTCCGGTACGCGTGAAGCTGGCCCTGGGCGGCGTCCTCTCCGACAGCACGACGCTGCACATGTCCTCGTACCCGGCGCAGGCCGTTGCCCCGGCGGCACCGCTCGGCCCGATCACCGCGACCGGCACCTACTTCGCCACCTCCGCCGGAGCGGCGACGCTCACCGTCGGGCAGGTCACGTTCGCCAACGCCTCGGCGACGACGTACTGCTCGGCATCCGGCGACCGAGACCACAAGGCCGCACCGGCGCCGACCTCCATCGTGGAAAGCTTCACCATCGGCGGTACTGGCACCGTGACCCCACCGCCGTCCAGTCCGTCGGCCTCCCCGTCGCCATCGCCATCCGGGTCGCCGTCCGTGTCGCCGTCCCCGACGGGCCCGCCGGCACCGACGAGCACCGACGAGGTCGACACCCCAGCCGAACCGTTCGGCCCGAAGCGCGTGGATCTCACCTGCAAGACGCTGAGTAGCATCTCGGCGTGGTCGGCCACGCACACGCTGACCATGTCACCCAGCAACCCCGGGCGGGGCGCCAAGGTGACGGTGAGCCTGAAGTTCTCGGCCGGCCCGAAGAGCGGCCCGGTGGCGGTGGGGGCCGGTGAACTGGTGCCCAAGGCCACCGTCAAGGTCGGTGGGGTGGGCAGCGGCACGGTGAACCTGCAGGGCCCGGCGTACGGGGCGATCGGCGCCTACACGGACCTGCCGGGCGCGACGTTGACCGGGACCTACACCACCTCGCAACCCGGCCTGGTCACGCTGACGGTCACCAACATCGTCTTCGACCACGCGCAGGTCGACACCGAGTGCAACGCGGGTGCCGACCCGGTGACCGGTCCGGAGGCGACGTCGATCGTCGCCAAGTTCACGGTGAAGTCGCGGGCCGCGACCGACGACGAGACCCGTGGCGGGTCGCTGCCGACAACGGGCGAGGGGGGTGTGATGGCGCTGCTGCTGCTCTGGTCGAGCGCGGCGCTTCTGCTCGGTATCGGCCTGGTCGTCGTACTACCGAGGCGTCGCGGTACGCCACAGAGCTGAGCCAGCAGAACGGCGCGGGCCGGGGAGGCTATCCCCGGCCCGCGCCGTTCGCGTTTCGCCGACAGCGCCGGTGTCAGTGCTCGCGTAGCAGGGAACCGGCGCCGTACACCTTGTCGGTGATCCCGTTTTCGCGCAGCGCCATCCACCAGGTTGCCGCGTTGATGGCGATCACCGGCTTGCCGAGCCAGCGTTCGGCCTCATCGGCCAGCCCGACCATCGACAGGTTGGTGCCGCACTGCACCAGGGCGTCCACGTCCGGGCCGTTCACCGCGAGCAGCGCTCGGCGCAACTCGTCCTCCGTGACGTGGGCGATGGAGACCGCCGTCGGACACTTGAGCCCCTCGATTGCGGCCACCTCGAAACCGATTTCGGAGAAGAACTGCACGACGTTCGTGTCGCCGATCGGCTGGTACGGCGTCACCACGCCGATCCGGCGTGCGCCGTAGATGCGCAGTGCCCGCTCGCACGCCTCCGCCCCGGTCGCCACCTCCAGCCCGGTGGCCGCCTTGATCTGGGCGACGAACTGCCGGTTGCCCTCGACGCCGCCCCAGAACGTCTCGGCGGACATGCCCATCACCATGTAGTCGGGCTCGCAGGTCAGCACCCGCTCGCAGGCCGCGCCGATCTCGCCGCGGATCTGCGTCAGAAGGTTCTCGAAGTTGCTGTCGCTGGAGAGGTCCTGGTTGCGGATGTGGATCCGGGAGAAGTGCGCGGTCACCCCGGGCACCGTCATCCGGTAGAAGTCCGGCTCCACGATGGTGTTCGTCGACGGGGCGATGACGCCGAACTTGCGGCGCCAGCCGAGCGCGTCGGTCATGATGTGACGCTTCCTTCCTGGGCGGGGGTCGGGTGGGGACTGGCCGAGGTCAGGGTGTGGGCGCGCGCGGTCAGCCACGCCGCGACCAGCAGCGCCGCCTGGGCGAGGGTGTTGGTGCCCTGTTCCACCCACTGCATGGCCAGGGTTTCGTGATCGGGGTGGTTGCGTAGCGGCACCAGCAGCAGCACGCAGGTGAGCCCGGCGACGTAGAGCGCCACCGCGCCCCAGGCGCGCCGTCGGCCGGCGATGACCGCGGCCAGGACGCTGATGGCGGTCACGCCCGTGGTGGCGAAGGCGAAGACCGGTTCGATGGTGCCGTACCCGATCGCCACGACGACGGCGGTGGCCAGCGTGGCGGCGAACGGCCACCACGGCACGCCGCGCCCGCGCAGCGCACTGGCCAGGCCCCAGAGGAGCCCAGCCGCGCCGAACGCCATCAGCGGGAACAGCGCCGCCTCCAACCAGGGCAGGTCGATCGAGAACCCGGCCAGCAGTAGCTTCCAGGTCGACTTGGCCAGGCCGCCGAGGCCGATCAGGACAGCGCTGATGCGGGCGACCGGGCCCACCCGGGGTACGACCAGACCGGAGAGCCCGGCCAGGATCCAGAACCCGACCAGCGCCAGACCGGTCGGTACGAAGTCCTCCAGCGCGAGGAGGAGGGTGTAGTCGCTGCCGGTCACGGTAGGTGCCAGCGCGGTGCCGGACTTGTCCGCGCGCGGGGCCGGATCACCCGGGCCCGCCGACGGAGTCGCCGAACAGGTCGCGCTTGCGGAAGCTGGCGACGGCGAACCGGGCGGCGGCCTTGCGGCTGGTCAGCCAGGCGGCCCGGCTGCCGTTGCGGCCCCCGGCGAGGACCCGGTCGGCCAGCCACGGAGTGACCGTCTCCACCCGGTCACCGAGGATGTTGAAGAGCTTCTTGGCCTTTGCCAGGTCCTCCGGCTGGTAGTCCTGGGTGAGCAGGTCGGTCAAGACGATGCCGGGGGAGAGGTGGTGCACGGTGACCTTGTCGGCTACCCCGGCTGCGGCGAGCTCCTTGGCCAGGCTGTCGGTCAGGTAGGTGACCGCACGCTTCGACGCCCCGTACCCGGTGATCCCTGGCCGGATCTGGCCGTTGGAGCCGAAGCCCTCCATGTTCCACAGCGCGCCGTGGCCCTGTTCGATCATCGCGGCGAGCACCACCGCGCTGGCCCGGGCCACCCCACCGAGGTTCGCCGCGAGCACCCCGTCCAGCTCGGCCGGTGCCAGCTCCCACAGCGGGCGGCGACCATGGCTCCTACCCGCGTTGTTGATCCAGATGTCGACGCCGCCGAACGCCTCGACGGCGGCCGACCACAGTGCGGCCACGTCGGCGCGGTCGGTGACGTCCGCGCGGACCCCGATCACCTCGGCGCCGGCCGGCACCGAGGAGTCGGAGCGCAGCGCGGCGAGCGCCGTCGCCACCGAGTCCGCGCTACGTCCGCAGAACGCGACTCGGGCACCACGGGCCAGCAACTCTCGTACCAGGCCGGCACCGATGCCGCGGGTGCCGCCGGTCACCACCACCGCGGTCATCTGGCCGGCTCCCAGGTGAGCAGGCCGTGCAGGACGCTCTCCAGCACGTTGCCCCGGAACAGCTCGTACACCACCGCGAGGCGCCCACCGGCGGACATGCCCGGCTCGGCGTCGATCGCGAACTCGCGGCCCTTGACCTTCCACACGTCGCCGCCGTCGGCGTGGAAATGCCAGGACGGGTAGCTGGCCCGACCGAAGCCCTGCGCGTTGCCCCAGGCGTCGGGGCCCTCGAAGAACAGTCGGTCGCCGTCGCGACGCTGCTCGACCACGTACCGCCGGTCCAGGCCGGCGCCGGCCCACTGCACCACCCGGCGGGTACGGAGCAGATCGATCGGCTCCAGGCCGAGGTGTACCGCGACCTTGCCGCGCAGCTGCTGGTCGGCTCCCCACAGCTCGCAGCTACCGGTGAACGCGCCGGCCTGCTTGGTCGGCAGGATGTACGGCACCGGACCGCGCCGCTCCTCGGCGGAGAGGAACCGCGTCACCCGTTCTTGCGTGTCCGGGTTGGTGTCGTGGTCGAAGCTCCGGGTGTAGACGCCGTTGAAGCAGCCCACCACCGCCCAGCCCTGGTAGAGCATCGACGAGTAGACCTGGGTTTCGCCGTCGGGCAGCACCTGGTTCCAGGTGTTCAGGTCGACCTGCCAGCCGGGGCCGTAGTAGTGCGAGTCCACGAACGACCCGTACGGCTGGCCGGTGCCGAAGAAGTCGGGGCCGGTGTAGACCCGGTCGGCGTCGGAGTCGATCACGCCGAAGGCGAACGGCGCGCCCAGCCGGTAGCGCCCGGCCAGCTCGCCCCCGCCGACCAGCCCGCCATCCATGTAGTACGTGGTGACGCCGTCGGCGAAGACCGACGACCGGCGGATCTCCTCGAAGCCCTGCCAGACGCCGGTGGCGGTGAACAGCGACGGCCGGCCGTGCCATTCGCCGGCAATCCGCTGCTGCCACTCACTCGGTTCGGCGCCCGCTTGCTCGGTCGCTGGGTTGGCCGCCGGTTCGGTTGTTGGTTCAGTGGCCGCCGGTGGGGATGTGGCTTTACTCATTGCCGATCAGCTCCGCCCGGATCCGGTCGGTTGCCGGCTCGCCGATCAGCCGGGAGACCCGGGCCCAGACCGGGTCGACGTCGGGGCTGAACAGGTTGACCCGTACAGCGGTGTCCCGGGCGGTTAGGTCGGTGTCGGCCAGGCCGGCCACCACGTCGGCCGGGAGGCCGTCGGTCACCAGCGTCGACCAGTGCTCGGCGTACGCGGAGACGGCGGCTCCGAGCTTCCGGAACGCCTCCTCGGTGGCCCGGCCGACCAGCATCCACGGCGACATCAGCGCGTACTGGCGTGGCCCGATGTCGGCCCGGCTCAGTCCGTCCATCTCGCCCGCCTCGGTGAAGACCGTGGTGAGCGGCGCATACGTTGCGTCCATGTAGGACAAATGGCTGCTCAGCTCGGCCCGGGGAATCAGGTCCAGGTGGTACGCGTAGTAGTCGCCGCCGTACACCGAGTCCAGGGTGAAGTGCGGGACCGCGCTGTCGGCGGCGGTGAAGGCGAAGACCATGTGGCTGTCCAGGCGGATCATCGGAACGACCAGCCCGACGTAGACCACCTTGGCCACCGGCTGGCCGGGTGCGCCCCGCCAGACCCGCAGCGCACCCACCGGGTCGGGCGACATCGGGCTGCTCAGCGGCTCGTCGATGACCGCGGTGAGCGGGTGCCGGGTGGTCAGGTGCGCCACCGCGCTCTCGCACAGCTCTAGCGGAAGACTCATGCGTGCTCCTTGGTCGTCGTACCGGTGGTCGGCTCGGGGCTTGACTGCGCCTCGGCCTGTGCGGCGGCGTCGGCGCCCTCCTCCTCGGTGATGCGCTTGAGCCCGATCCGCTGCGACTCCGCCACGGTCGGGTGGCCGCCCTTGGCCTTGTGTACCCAGGCACGGGCCAGCTCCGGGTTCTCCCGGCGGGCTGGCGAGGGGATGACGGTCGCCTCCCGGCGCGGCACGTCACCCGTCACCCGATCCGCGTCGGAGAGCATCCAGCCCCGCTCGGCCAGCTCCTGCCGGCGTCGCCGGTAGTGCACCGCGATGAGGTCGCTCTTGACGTGCAGCTCCGCGCCGAGGTCGAACGGCAGCAGCTCGGGGCGGACCTTGTCCACCACCTCGGCGTCCTCGTAGAAGATCTTGATAACACGCTGGATGGCGTTGCGGTTGGCCCAGGTCCCGGGGAAGAAGGTACGCAGCGCGACCCACTTGACCAGCGTGGTCGTTTCGTCGATCGGGATGTTGGTGTCGTAGATGATCAGCTCACCGATTGCCAGCCGGACGTGCAGCTTGATCATGTTGGGCAGCATCCAGCCGGCCGAGGTGACCACCGGCGGTCGGTTGGCCAGATCCGCGTTGTTGCGGTTGATCAGCGACCAGAGGCCCTTGGAACGCGGCGGGTGCAGGCTGACCGTGGTGAACGCCGACCACTCGTCGCGTATGTCGAGCTCGTACTCGGGAACCTCGGGCTTCTCCCGGTTGCCGAACACGTTGCCGTGTACGAAGGGTGCGTGCGCGATGTCGCAGCCGTTCTCCAGGATCCGCTCGTAGTTGGCCTTCCACAGGAATTCGCCGGTCACCGCGCGGTACTTGCCGCCGTTCTGCACCAGGTTGTCGAACTCCGGCCAGACCGGGATGGGTGGCCGTTCGGCCTCGGGCAGGTCACCCATGAAGACCCAGACGAAGCCGTAACGCTCCTGCACCGGGTACGAGTCGACCCGGGCCTTGTTCGGGATGCCCCGACCGGGCTGGTTCGCCGGGATTTTCGTGCACGCCCCGTCGGGCTCGAACTCCCAGCCGTGGTACGGGCAGACGATTTTGTCGCCGGTCGTCCAGCCGCCGGAGAGCGCGGCACCCCGGTGCACACACAGGTCGGAGAGGGCCACCACGCGCCCGCGCGGAGTGCGGTAGAGAGCGAGGTACTGGCCGAGCACGGTGATCCGGGCCGGCTTGGTGGTGACCCGGTCGGAGAACTCGACCGCGTACCAGAAGTTCTTGAGCATGACTTACCTCCGACGGAACGAGGCGATCGAAGAGGCGGTATTCAGCTTTGTCAGCAACCGGTCGAAACCGTCGGCCGGATCACCGCGAAGGTGGACGGCGAGGAACCCGGACAGCAGGTCGACCAGGAGCGCACGGGTGATTTCCGGGTCGGTGGTCGCCTCCTCGTCGAGGAAGGCGCGTGCCGAGGTGGGGTCGAGCGGGTGCACGATGCCGAAGTGGTTGGCACCGGCCAGCCGTACCAGCAGGTTGGTGCCGCCCGCGTCAGGCAGTGCCTCGTCGAAGGTGCGGGTGATCGGGTCGGCGCGGGTGGTCGCGTCCTCGCCGTACCGGTCGGCGGAGCCGTTGATCACGCCGTCGTTGGTGCCGGCGAGCAGCATGACCGGGCAGTCCACCTGGGCCGGCAGCACGGTGCCGGCCGGCCAGCCGAGCATGGTCGCCACCATGGTGTGTGCTCCGTAGGTGGCCACCGCCCGGACCTCGGGCAGGAACCGTGCCGACTGCAACGCCACCGTACCGCCGGCTGAGTGGCCCAACAGTGCCACCCGGTCGAGGTCGAGCAACCCGTCGAGTGGCCCGGTGAGCTGCGCCAGCGCGTCGAGTACCGGGCGCAGCGACGGGCTGGTCGGCCGGCTGCCGTAGCCGTCCGGCCGGGCCGCGTCCAGGTCGACGCCGGGAGTGATCCCGTGCAGGCCGGCGAAGAGCACCCCGACCCAGTCGTAGGTCACCGCGACGACGCCGCGTGCGGCCAGCTCCACCGCCAGCCAGCGGTAGGCATCCTGGCCGACGTTGACCCCGGAGACCAGCAGGACCACCGGGTACGGTGCCCCGCCCGGGTCGGCCGCCAGCACCCCGCTGAGCCGCTCGGCGTCCGAGCCGGTGGGTCGGGCGGGGTAGTAGACCCGCAGGTGTGCGGTGTCGAACGGGGCCGGCGCGCCGGGAATGCGCGCTGCCCACCAGACCGACCGGACACCGCTCATGCCCTCTCCTCCGCTGCGCCGTTCATGCCGACGGCCGGGGGAGTTCGCGGTCGCCGCCCCAGAGCGCGCGGACGAGCCGGTTGGTGGTCTCCTCACCGAAGTAGCGCACGCCCATCACGTTCGCCGGGTCGCGGTCGGCGATGTTGCGGCGGATCCGTAGATCGGTCTCGGCGAGCGCGGCCCGCTCCTCGACCGGTACTGGCTCGGCCTCGTCGACCCAGCGCAGCCAGCGGTCGACGTGGGCGTGGGCCACCTGGCTGACCTTCTCGATGTTCTCGGGGCTGCGGTCGAAGGAGTAGCAGTACGCCGTCGGCGACAGGCTGGCCCGGATGAACCCCGCCCGGCTGACGAAGTAGTCGAACGCCGGGTCGGAGCGCAGCTGTAGCCACTCCTCGTTGAGCGGTTCGTAGTACCGGTCGTAGTAGTCGCCGTGCTCGACCATGTTGACCCGGGGTACGGAGTCGACGTAGAACCAGCCACCGGGCCAGACCAGCAGGGCCATCCCCAGGTGCGGCACCCTGACCTGCGGGCCCAGCCAGCAGGTCAGGTGCAGGTTGGCGAAGCTGGCCCCCGGGTTGCCCAGCCAGGAGTGCACCATCCAGTCGACCTCGGGCCCGGTGTACGCGGCGAGCGAGCCGCCCGGTCCGTTCGGGTAGTCGCCGTAGTGCTCCAGCGGTTCGGTGGACGGGTCGCGGGTCAGCTCGAACCGTGCGGCGATCTTGGCCTTCAGCTCACCCAGCAGTATCTGGTATCGGTGGAACGTCTCGTGGACGTCGACCGTCGGGGAGTTGTCGACCATGTCCTCGACGAATTTCAAGGTGTCGGCCACGGGTCAGCGCCTTTCGGTGAGGGCCTGGACGAGCCGCCACGGGCGGCCGTCGACGAGGTCGGTTCGGCGGGAGACGAGCCGGTTCGCCGCCTGCGCCGGGGCCACCACGGCATGCGTGACGGGCTGGTCGGCGGCGATGTCGGTGCGCAGTGGACTGCTGATCCGGCCGGTGAACGGCCCGGTCCAGGTGGTCCAGAGGGTGAAGTCGGCGCTGAGGGCGAAGACCGCGGCGCCCGTGCCGAGTGGCCCGGCGGCGATCACGTTGAGCCGGTTCTCCGCGGCCCGCTCCGGCAGGCCCAGCGCCAGCTCCCAGGGCTCGCGTGGAGTGAACGGCACGGCGACCACATCGGCGTCGGCGAGCGCGGCGAGCCGGAACATCTCCGGGAAGATCGCGTCGTCGCCGACCACGATCGCCAGTCGCCCCCAGGGCAGGTCGAAGGTGCGCAGCGCATCGCCGAGCCGAGCGTCGTCATGGGCCGTGCCGGCCCGATGCAGTTGCGGCTGCTCGCCGACCATGCCATCCGGGCCGATGAGCAGCCCGACCGGGCCGTCGGCGGTGCGGGCGGTGGCCACGGCGTACCCGTCGGTGCCGCGCAGTGCCGGTGTCAGTGCCGCGACCACCTCGGTTGGCCCGATGTGCGTGCCGAGGGCGTTCTCGGCAAGTACGGCGAGCAGCGCGCCCTCGGCGACCGACTTGCCGAGCAGGTCGGCCGCCTGGTCGGGGTTTTGCGGCCGGACCACGGCGACCGGCAGGCTCGGGGCGCCGGGCGGCCGGCAGCGGCCGGTCGGCGCGTCCCCGAGCGGGCCGTAGAGCTCCGGCCGTCGGGCCGCGAGGATGTCGGTGCCGTCCGGGCGGTGCTTGTCGTCGGCGCGTTCTGGAACGATGTCGGCGATGACGACGGCCTCACCGGTGCGCGGGCCCTTGGCTACCACCGTGCCGTCCGGTGCGACGATCTGCGACTCGCCGGCCCCGTGCAGCCACTGCTCCGGTACGCCGAGGCCGCGGCTCATGGCCGGCAGGTGCTCGGCGGGTAGCAGCGGGCCGACCTTGTTGGCGGCGATGACCCAGGCCCGGTTCTCGGCGGCCCGGACCGGGATGTGTAGCGCGGCCTCATCGGTGGCGAACGAGTTCAGGCTGTTCAGCAGCATCTGCGCGCCGCGCAGCGCGAGCCCTCGGGTGATCTCGGGAATGACGCCCTCCATGCAGGCGTACATGCCGATCCGGCCGATCGGGGTGTCGAGCACCGCTCCGACCTCGGTCGCCGGGTCGAGGTGGTCGTTCTCGGCGCCCATCAGGGTCTGCTTGTCGCAGCTGCCGAGCACCGCCCCGTCCGGTCCGAAGAGGAAGTTGGTGCTGCCGGTACGCCCGTCGGGGTAGGCGTGCGTGACGTTGATTTTGATGTAGATCCGGTGCTCGGTGGCGCTCGCCGAGATCGCGGTGAGGAACGTGTCGCCTGGCCGGGTGGCCAGGGCGTGTGCCTGCGCGCGGTCGGTGTACCAGGACAGGTGGTTGCAGAACTCGGGCAGTACCACAAGTTGTGCGCCCTGCTGGGCGGCATCGGCGACCAGACGCAGGCAGGTGGCCAGATTGGCCTCGATGTCCTGGCCAGCCTCGAACTGTACGGCGGCAACCCTGATGGCCATGTCCGCTCCGGTTCCCCTAGCGAAACGCTGTTTCCAGAACATACACTCGGGCGACGCCGGGGAACAGGGGGAAGAGCAGGTGTTTACCCACGTGGTATTGATGAAGTTCGCAGATGCGGCTGATGCTGCCAAGGCGAAGGCGCTGCTGGAAGGTCTGGTCGGCACAATTGACGAGATCGCGACCCTGACGGTCGCCCTGGACAAGCTGCAGACCCCGGTCTCCTACGACCTGTGCATGATCAGCACACACACCGACGCGGACGCGTTGCGCGCCTACCAGTCCCACCCCGCCCACCTGGAGGTGGCGGGCTGGCTCAAGCCGCGCCTCGCGGCCCGCGTCGTCGTCGACTACTGAGGATTGTCGTCGACCACTGAGGCAACAGGGCCGGTGCGGCCCGGTCATGAGCCGCCAAACGCGGCCCGGCCTCAGCCCGGGTACGCGTTGGCGGGCAGCCCGGCACCGCCGGGCCGGAACGCGCCGGGGGCGTGCACGACGCAGGTCTGCGCGTACTCGGCCAGCCCTTCCTCGGCGTACTCGCGGCCGTAGCCGGAGCGCTTTATCCCACCGAACGGCGCCCGCAGCGACAGTCCGGTGCGGTTGTGCGTGTTGACGAAGACGAAGCCCGCCTCGATCCGACGGGCCAGCGCGAACGCCCGCTCCTCGTCGGCCGACCAGACGGAACCGCCAAGGCCCAGCTCGTCGGCGTTCACCCGGGTCAGCAGCTCCTCCTCGTCGTCGTAGGTCAGCAGCGGTACCGTCGGCCCGAACTGCTCCCCGGCGACCACCTCGGCGTCGTCCGGTGCGTCCAGCACGAGCGTCGGGGCCACGAAGTAGCCACCGGTCAGCTCGGTGCCGCTGTCAACGGTGCCCAGCGGCAGGGCGGTGGCTCCCCGGGCGACGGCCGCCGCGACGGTCCGCTCGATCCGGGCGGCAGCACCAGCCGAGATGACCGGGCCCATGCTCACCCCGGGCGTGAGCGCGTCACCGACCCGCAGCACCTCCGCCGCAGCGGACCGGTACGCGGCCACGAACTCGTCGCGGCGGCTGCGGTGCACGTACAGCCGCTTCGCCGCCATGCACACCTGGCCGCTGGTGGCGAAGCTCGCCAGGACCAGCCGGCGCATCGGCTCGACACCCAGGTCGGCGTCGGGCAGGAAGATCGCCGCGTCGTTGCCGCCCAGCTCCAGCACGACCGGGGTGGTCTGGGTAGCTGCGGTCGCCGCCACCTGCCGGGCCGCCGCGCCGCCGCCAGTGAACGCCACCTTGCGCACCAGCGGGTGCCCGACCAGCGCCGCTCCGGCGGCGGCGTCACCGTGGACGACCGCCAGCGTCCCCTCCGGCAGCGCCCCGGTGAGCGATTGCAAGGTGTCCGAGACCGCCAGCGGGGCCAGCGGCGAGGGCTTGACCACCACCGTGTTGCCGGCGGCGAGGGCCGGGGCCACCTTCAGCAGGGTGAGGATGATCGGCGCGTTCCACGGCGTGATCGCGGCGACCACCCCGTACGGCCGGGGCAGCCGCAGTAGCCGGCCGGCCGCGTCGTCGATCTCCCGCTCCGCGTACGCCGCCGGGGCGTGTGCGACGACCCAGCGCAGGTACGTGACGGCGAACCCGACCTCGCCACGGCAGTCGGCGAGCACCTTGCCCGACTCTCGGGCCAGCAGCTCGGCCAACGGGTCGATCCGTTCGGCGATCGCGTCGGCACCGGCGGCCAGCGCGGTGAGCCGCCCCGTGATGCTGGTGGCCGCCCAACTCCGCTGCGCGGCGTCGGCCCGGCGGACCAGGGCGTCCACCCGGTCGGGTCCGCTGACCTCGACCGTGCCGACCAGTTCGGTGACCCGGGACGGGTTCTCTCGCTCGATCACCGCGTCGTGCGAGCCGGTGCCGGATGCCGTCATGCCCGTGCCACCGGTGCCCCGGCGTCGGGACGCAGTGAAGCGATCATGGAGCTGCGCAGCAGGTACGCCCGGGCGGCCACCGGATCCGCGGTCAAGGCGCGCAGACTGGCCAGGTGCGCGGAGCGCAGCTGCGGATCGGTGGTCCGGATCCGACGGTAGTTCTGGTCGGAGACCTCCTGCACGTAGGTCAGGGCGATCCGGCGCCGCTCGTCGGCCACCGCCGTCACCGCCCGGTCCAGTTGCCCGCCGTCCACCGCTCGGTCCAGCTCCCCGCCCGCCGGTGCCGCGCGGTCTCGCTTTCCGCCGTCCAACTGGCCGCCGTCCGGTACCGCGCGGCCCGAGGTAAGCACCTCGGCGTAGGCGACCGCGTCGTGGATACCCGAGTTCATGCCCAGCCCGCCGAGTGGGTTGTTGACGTGCGCGGCGTCGCCGGCCAGCAGCACCCGCCCCAGCCGGAACGCCCCGGCGACCCGCTGGTGCACCCGATACAGGCTGGCGTGCGCCACCCGCCACGGCCGGCCCGGGTCGGCGATCGCCCGCAGCCGCTCGTCGAGCCGGCCCAGCTCGTGGGCGTCGGGGGTGTCCTCGGGGGTGGGCAGCAGCACCCGCCAGTGGTCCGGCGTGCGCAGCAGCACCGACCACTCGACCGGGTCGAAGACGTAGTTGACGTACGCCAGCGGGCCGAGCAGCGCCGGCAGGTCCTCGTCGGTGGAGGCCACCAGGAACCGTTCGGGATAGGTGATCCCGTCGAACGGCAGCGCCAGCGCCCGCCGTACCGCGGAACTGGCGCCGTCGGCCGCGATCAGCCAGTCGCCGGCCATTTCCCGGCCGTCCTCGGCGACCGCGACCACGCCACCGTCTTCCGCTACCGCGACCGCACTGCCGCCGTCCGCGACCACACCATTCTCGGCCGGATCTGTGGCCTGTCGTACCGACTCGACCGGCCAGCCGAAGTGGACCCGAGCCGCCGGATACCGGGCCAGGTGGGCCAGGAGGATCTGGGTCAGCTTGGACTGTTCACACTGCACCCGGTACGGGTACGGCGTGTCGTCGGCGAGCACCGCGAGGTTCAGCTCCGCGATCAGCCCATCCCGACGGTCCCGGTAGGCGAAGGTCGGCGCGATCAGCCCGCGCGCCAACAGGTCCGGGGCGACCCCCAGCGCGTCGAGCATCTCCAGCGTCGGCGGGTGGAACGTGGAGGCACGGGACTCGGCGGCGAGCTGGTCGCCGGCCTCCAGCACGGTCACCTCACAGCCCCGGCGGGCCAGCGCGAGCGCCGCGGTCAGCCCGACCGGCCCCGCTCCGGCGATCAGCACGTGCATCAGGCGTACCTCCGATCGAGGGTCAGCGCGTCGTCCTGGCCGACCGGTGCGGTGAATGACGACCAGGCAAGCCGGGGGACCGCGTCGGCGTGGCCGTCCCGGCCGATCGCGGCGTAGGCGGCGGCAGCCGCGCGGAGCGCGGCCAGCATCGGCGCGACCGGGTGCAGCACGACCCGGACCCCGAGCCCGCCAAGCGTGTCGTCGGGCGGGAAGGCGCGTGCGCCGGCCGCCTCCGAGCGGTTCACCACCAGGGGTACGCCGGGCAGCGCGCTGCGTACCACCGCCAGCTCCTCGGCGGTGTCCACACCCTCCAGGAAGACCGCGTCGGCACCGGCGGCGGCGAACCGGCCGGCCCGTTCGATCGCCTCGTCGAGGCCGGCCACCGAGTAGGCGTCGGTGCGTGCGATCAGCACCAGGCCGGTGTCCGCCTCGGCGATCGCCCGGATCTTCGCCGTCGCGCCCGCCCGGTCCAGCAGTTCCTTACCGGCCAGGTGCCCGCAGCGCTTCGGGCTTACCTGGTCCTCCAGATGTAGCCCGGCGACGCCGGCCGCCGCATACCGCTGGGCGGTCCAGACCGCGTGTAGCGGGTTGCCGTAGCCGGTGTCCGCGTCGGCGATCAACGGCACACCGGCCAGTGCCGGGACCAGCCGGGCGGCCCGCTCCGCGACGTGCGTGCCGTGCAAATATCCCAGGTCGGGCAGACCCAGTTCGATCGCGGCACAGACCGCGCCGGACAGGTGTACCACCCGGTGCCCGGCCTCGGCGGCCAGCGCGGCGGTGAGCGGGTCGTGTACGCCGGGGGCGTGCACCACAGTGGCACCGCCCAGCAGCGCCCGCAGCACGTCGGCCGGGCGTGCGGGCGCGGCACCGTCGGGCGCGATCGGGAGCGCATCCATCGACGGGACGGTCTCGCCCGGATTCATGGCCGGCCGTGCAGCGCGAAGCCGCCCTCGACACCGACCACTCGCGGGTTGGTGAAGAACCGCAGGGTTTCGGCGGTGCCCTCCTCGCCGTATCCGGACAGCCCGAACGCCGGGCGTGGGCTGAACAGGTGCAGGCTGAGCACCGAGGAGCCGTTGACCTTGACCTCGCCGGCCCGGATCCGGCGAGCTACGGCCAGCGCGGCCTCCTCGTCCGCGCCGAGCACGTACGCCTCCAGCCCGTACGGCGTGCCGTTGGCCAACGCCACCGCCTCGTCGACAGTGGTGTACGGATGCACCGCCGCCACCGGTCCGAAGATCTCGTCGCCGGTGTGTGCTGCGGCGACGCCGGTGACCAGCGTTGGGGCGAGGAAGTTGCCGCCGGCCAGCGGCCCGACGGCCGGCAGCGTGGTGCCGGTTACCGCGGTCCCGCCGTGGGCCAGCAGGTCGTCGCGGGCGGCCAACACCCGGGCCAGGTGCCGGGAGTGCACCAGCGGACCGAGGTCGGTTGCGGGGTCTAGCGGTGCACCAGCGACCAGGCCGGCGAGCCGGTCGGCGATCGCCCCGACGATCTCGTCGTGCCGCTCGGCGGGCACGATCAGCCGACCCAGCGCCCGGCACCACTGGCCGTTGAGCGTGCTGAGCAGGTCGACCGCGGCCCGGGCGACGTCGGCGACGTCGGCGTCGGGGAGTACGACCAGCGGGTTGTTGCCGCCGAGTTCGAGCTGCACCGGCTTTATGTCGTAGGCGCAGGCTGCCGCCACCGACCGCCCGGCGGCGAGCCCGCCGGTGAAGGAGACCGCCCGGATCCGGGGGTCGCTGACCAGGGCCGCGCCGGCCTCGGCCCCGCCCTGCACGAGCTGGAACACCCCGGCCGGTACGTCGGCGGCGGCGAGCGCGGCCCCGATGACGGCGGCGAGCCGTTGGCTGCCGTGCGGGGCGTACTCGCTGGGTTTGAGGATCGTGGGGCAGCCGGCGGCGAGCGCGTTCGCGACCTTGTGTGCGGCCATCGGCGCGGGCGCGTTCCACGGCACCACGCAGGCGGCTGGACCCCAGGGAATCCGTTCGGCGTGCACGATCCGGCCGTCTTCGCGGTGGAACTCCTGGCTCAGCGGGCTCTGGCGCAGTTGGGCGGCGGCGAGCCGGAACGCGCCGCCGAGGATCACGCCCAGCGGTGTGGTCTGCCGGATCGGCACACCGGTGGTTGCCGACTCCAGCGCGCAGATCTCGGCCGCGCCCCCTTCGACCGCCTCGGCGACGCTGTCCAGCACGTCGGCCCGAGCTGTGGCCGGGAGCGCCGCCCAGCTTCCGGCCTCGTGCGCCGCCGAGGCGACGGCGATGGCGGCCTCGATCCGGTTCGGCGGAGTACCGGCGGCAGGCTGCCGCACCGCCCCGGTCGCCGGATCCTCCAGGTCGAACCCGAGCGGCGCGTCGCTGGCCGTCCAGACCCCGTCGACCAGGTCAGCGAGGTCGGCCAGGTCCGGCTGAACGGCCAGGTCCGGCTGAACGGGCAGGCCCGGGTGATCCGGTTGGTCGGAACCGGTCACTCGGCCACCGCCGCGAACAGGTTGTTGGCCCGGTCGCTGGTGACCGTGCTGGCCGCCTCCAATCGCCCGCGCTCCGGCGGGAACGTCATCACCAGCCCCATCGCCAGGTCACGCAGCGCCCGGCCGACCGGCCCGTTCATGGTGGCCCCCGACGTGCCGGACGCCTTGAGCGCGCCGACGGCCACGTCGAAGCACGCCTCGCAGATCGAGCCCTTGGCCAACCGCCACTGCCGGTAGACCTCGGCGTGTGGGCGTAGTGGTGGCTCGCTGGTCTCCAGCAGCAACTGGCGGCGCAGCCAGAGGTAGGCCGTCTCCAGCCGCTCCGTCATGTTCCCGATGATCACCTGGTGCATGGGGCTCTCGGCGATCGGTCGGCCGGTGTCGGCGAAGGTCTTCTGGGTTAGCCTGGTCAGGGTGTCGTCGTAGACACTCTGCGCCGCGCCGACGTAGACCGCCGTGATGGCCAGTTGGTTGCCGACGAAGCTGCCCCGGCTGCACTGCAGCATCTTCACGAACGCGCCGGGCACGGTGAGCGCCTCGTCGGCCGGAATGAAGACGTCGTCGAGCCGGATGCCGTGGTTGGCCGAGCCGCGCATGCCGATCCCGTCCCAGTTCGGCCGTGAGGTCACCCCGACGGCATCGCGAGGCACCAGGAACAGGGCCAGCCCGTCCGCCGTCTCGTGTCCGTCGAGCCGGGCGGTGACCAGGTAGGTGTCGGCGACGCCGGTGGCGCAGCCGAACGACTTTTCGCCGGTGAGCGACCAGCCGTCGACGCCGTCGCGGCTGACCGGGGTGGCGGTGGTGGAGATGGCGATGTTGGCCGACGAGCTCTTCACCGCCTCGCTGGCGAAGTTGGCCAGCCACACCCCGCTGGCCATCCGGGTCAGCACCTTCTCGGCGAAGGCCCGCACGATGGGGACGTCGGTGTCGTCGAAGAGGCCGCGCTCGATCGCTTCAAGCGGTAGCAGTCCTCGGGAGGCGCTGGTGTTGTGGAAGAAGAAGGCCAACGCCGTCGATGGGCACGCAGTGCCCATCGCGAAGGTGGCGGCGGCGAGGTCGCGCAGGCTGCCGCCGAGGCCGCCATATTCAGGTGGTACGACCAGGCCGAGCAGCCCGGCATCGCGCAGCAGCGCGACGTGCGCGGCGGGGAACACCCCGTCGGCGTCGGCCTGCGCGGCGGCGGCCCGCAGCGCAGGCAGCACCTTCTCCACCCGGGCCGCGCGATCCTGTTCGGCTGGAGTGAGGTCGTCGATGAGCCGTCCGCCGGTGGACATGTGGGTCACTCCTCTGGGTTGGTGGCGGGGAGCCGGGGACAGGCCACCCCGAGTTGCCGGGCGAGAAAGACCAGGTCGCGGGTGCGCAGGGCCCCCGCTCGACCGCTGAGGGTGGTGTCGAAGCCGGTGACCCCGCTCTTCATCGCGACCATGGCGTTGACCAGGCCGAGCCCGCGTTGGGCCCGCAGCCGCACCCGAAGTGAGGCGCGGCGGGCGCGCACGGTGGCGTCGGCGAGCACGGCGCGTACCTGCACCGGGCTGGCGTCGGCCTCCTCGACCAGGGTGACGGCGCTGTGCCCGGCGCTCAGCAGCTGGTCCAGTTCGGCAAGGGTGGCCTCCTCGCCGCCGGCCCGGAACGCGTCGGCGATCATCGGGCCGGGAGTTGCCTGCACCGTGAAGCCGGCCGTCGCCAGGGTATTCGCGCGTAGGCGGGAGAGTCGGCCACCGATCGCGATGTCGATCCGGTCCGGCAGCGGGTCGGCAAGCTGGCTCCACGCTCGGGAGTGGAACAGCAGTGGGGCACCGACTCGGGGGGTGCTGGCGGCGAGCACCTCACCGACGAAGATCGTGTGATCGCCGCCGGGGTAGGCGTGCACGACCCGGCAGTCCAGCCAGGCGGTCGCGTTGGCCAGGACTGGGCAGCCGGTCTCGGCGTGCGCCCAGTCCAGCCCGGCGAAGCGGTCGGTGATCTCGGGGCGCATGCCGGCGAAGCGCTGGCCGATGCCGGCCTGGCCTTTGCCGAGGAAGCTGATCGCGAAGACGCCGGCCTGCTCTACCAGGGCGTGGCTGTGCAGGTGGACGCCCAGACAGACGGAGATCAGCGGAGGGTTGAGGCTGACCGAGGAGAACGAGCTTGCGGTCATGCCATGCGGCCGGCCGTCGATGACCGTGGTTACGACACCGACGCCACTGGGCCACTGGGCGAGGGCCGAGCGGAACGTGATGCTGTCGACCGACACTGGCAGGTTCTCCGTTTCGCATTAGGAAACGTCGTTACCACAAACGTAACGAGGGGTGCCGTCCGGTGTCAACCGCCCTTCGATCCGGGTAGCCGTTGGTCGGTGGCGCTCAGGACACGCTGTTTCGCTGTGTGGAATCGAGCCACCTACACTGGGCCACAGACCAGACGGACGAACAGTGCTGTGGAGGCCCTATGACCAGCCGGACATCCGAGGTGACGGCACCGGCCGTGGCGGAGGACGGCGACGGCCAGTCCCGCTCGATCGCGGCGGTCGAGCGGGCAATGGACGTGCTGCTCTACTTCGGGCGCAGCGGGCGCCCCGACCTGGGCGTCACCGAGATCGCGACCGCGCTGGGCCTGACCAAGGCGGCCGTGCACCGCATCCTCACGGCGCTGCGCAGCCGGGAGCTGATCATTCTCGACCCGAGCACTCGCCGCTACGCACTGGGCCACGCGGCCGTCACGCTTGGCCGGGCCTACCTGGCCCGCACCGACCTGCGGGCGATGGCCGGTCCGGAGCTGCGCGCGCTGGCCGCCGAGACGGGGGAGACCGCCACACTGTCGCTGCGCCGGGGCGACACCCGGTTGTATGTCGACCAGGTGGTGCCCGAGCAGGAGCTGCGACTGGACGTCAACATCGGCATCCCGTACCCGCTGCATGCCGGCAGCTCGTCCAAGGCGTTCCTGGCCTTCGTCGACGAGGACGAGCTCGACGCCTATCTGGAGCGGCATCGGCTCGACGAGCTTACCGAGCGCACCATCACCGACCCGGCCAAGCTGCGCAAGGAGCTGGCCGCCATCCGTAAGCGCGGCTACGCCACCTCGCGCGGCGAACGCCAGCCCGGCGCGACGTCGATTGCGGCACCGGTCTTCGACCACGACGGGCACGTGGTAGCGGTCGTCAGCGTGGCCGGCCCGGTGGGGCGGTTCAAGCCGGACTCGCCCGAGCTGGCGAAGTCGCTGCTGAAGGCGACCAGCCGAATCTCCGCTCAGCTCGGCTTCAGTGGCACCTGACCAGCCTGGCCGGGTCGCAGCGTGGCGAGCGGCGTCAGCACGCCGAGCGCCTATCTGTGCGGTCCCTAGCCGAACAGGTTTATCGCGATTCCATGGCTGAGCGCGCTCGTGCCCTGCAGACCGTCGATTTTCACCGGCTGGCCTGAGATGTGCGTGACGACGATACGCATGATGAACATCCGGGTTCCGCAGGTCGGGTCGATCGTCACCTGGGGCAGGCTGAAATAGGCGGCGTAGTGGTGGGCGTCGTCGCGGATCGTGTGCCGGGTCGTGGCGGTCGCCGTGTTGCGGCAGGTGTGCGCCGTCGGGTCGAGCTGGACTACCTCCAACCGGGCGTCGATGACCGCGTTGGTACCCCGGGTCTTCTGGTACGGGGCGACGCTGGATTGCTGGCACGAAGCCGTGTTCAGGTAGCAGGTGGTGACAGTCATGTTGGCCAGTGCCTGCACCGCGGTCGCGTTCGGATCCGCGGTCCATTTGTAGACCGGCGTCCCGTCGTTGTAGAACACGTGCACGGTCGAGGTGCCGGCGCCGATGTAGCTGCACGTCGACGACGTGCCGGTGCTGTTGCAGACCGGGTTCTGCCACCAGTGTGAGCCGGCCTGGTTGGTGTCGCTCATTTCCAGCCAGGTGCTGCCGGGCACCGCCGTCAGATGGTACGAACTGCTGGCGCTGGACGCGGTGTAGCCGTACACGCCACAGGTGTAGGTCCCTGCGGCCGGCGCGGTGAACAGCAGATCGGCGTAGAGGGGCAGGTGCCCGTCGATCGCGTACGACGTGGTGTCGGATCCCTCGTGGTTGCGCGAGGTGATGCCCTGCACGCCGACCTGCGAGCCGCCGGAGTCGAGACACCGCACGTGGTTGTTCATCGCGGCGATCGAGGTCATGCTGCTGGTCGCCTCGAACCGGCCCTTGACATGCCGGGACTCGCCGGCGGCCAGCGTGACGGTACGGCTGGCGAGCAGAGTTAGCGCACCAGGGGTGACGTTGCGCGCGCTGGTCAACGTCACCCGGGTCACCGACCCCTGGTCGGCCTGCGCCACCGCGGGCCAGACGGACAGCAGCCCTGCGGCGACGACCGTCGCCACCGTGGCTCGCAGAGTTCGGCGCATAGCCATACCTCCAGAGACGTTCACCTGCGGCAGCGACGGAAGGGTACCGAATCGAGTCCGCTGCGGTGAGCCCGTGGCGCAGGGAAGGGCGCTCCTGCACGTGACTTGCGGGTGCCTTGGCGGCGCCTGACCGGCCTGCCCGGGTCACAGTGTGGCGAGCGGCTTCAGCACGCCGAGCGCCGCAGCCGCCAGTACGCTGCCCCAGATGCCCCAGACGTAGGGCAGGCAGCCGTCGATCGCCCGTTGCATCGTGCGCTCCACCTCCGGGGTGGAGCCGGTCGTCATCAACGTGCCGAAGGCCGGCCCAAACGGGCGCAGGGTCAGCCGAATGCCCAGTCCACAGGCGATTGCGACGCTGTAGAGCAGGATCTTGCCGCCCAGCCACTTCGGGTTGGTGTCCACGCCGAACGGTGCGGCGGCGAAGAGCGTGTAGAGCGCGGCCCCGGCCAGCCCGGCGATCAGCACTATCCGGATCGTCCAGTCTGCCCGGCGTACCCACGGGCGGTGGCCTGGGCGGTGATGGTCGGAGATCGTGGCGGCCAGCCACGCCGCCGCGAACACCCAGACCAGCGCCACGATCGGCCAGCCGAACGGATTGATCCCGAAGACCTGCGCACCGTGCGGATCCAGTGCCATCAGCGTGAGGCCGCTGGGCAGGAAGAGCACCAGGCAGATCTTGGGCCCCAGATCGAGCCCGCTCATGATTTTCAGTGCGGTGGCCCGGGCGGCCGGGGTGAGGTCGGGCTTGAGGACGTACCGGCTCGACCAGAAGACCCCGAGATCTCCGCCCAGCCAGAAGACGAAGAGCACGATGTGCAGCAGAATCCACCAGCCGTAGGGGTGCGATCCCATTGAAGCCTCCTTGACGTCTCGACCCCTAATGGAAACACTGTGTCCGCTGTCGAAACAATGGCCGCGCATCGTCGGAGCGCTGCCGAGTGGAAGGGGCCGAAGCCGTGCGGTCGTACCTGTACGTGCCCGGGGACGCGCCCGACAAGCTGGCCAAGGCGGCGGGGCGCGGAGCGGACGCAGTGATCGTCGACCTGGAGGACGCGGTGCCGCCGGCCGGCAAGGACGCCGCCCGCTCGGCGGTCGCCGCCTTCCTGCGTACCGCACCACCCGAGGTCGCCTGGTGGGTGCGGATCAACCCGGGCAGGTCGGGCCACGTCGACGCGGCGGCCGTCGTGGGGCCTGGCCTCGCCGGACTCTGCGTGGCGAAAGCCGAGTCCGCCGCCGAACTGGTCGCCCTCGACGAGGTGCTCGGCGCGGCCGAGTCGGCGGCCGGATTGCCGGTGGGCACGACCGCCGTGGTGCCGCTGCTGGAATCGGCGGCGGCCGTGGTCGCGGCCCTCGACATCGCCCGCGCACCCCGGGTACGGCGACTGCAGCTCGGCGAGGCGGACCTGCGCGCCGACCTCGGTATCACGCTCGGGCCGGACGAGCGGGAACTGCTCTTCGTCCGCTCGCAGGTGGTGCTGGCCAGCGCGGCGGTCGGTATCGAACCTCCGGTGGCGCCGGTCAGCACCGACTTCCGAGATCTGGTCGCGCTGCGCGCGTCGACGATGGCACTGCGGCGGCTCGGCTTCGTCGGTCGGGCCTGTATCCACCCGGCGCAGGTCGCCGTGGTCAACGAGGTGTTCACCCCCACACCGGAGGAGGTGGCGACGGCGGCGGACCTCGTGGCCCGCTTCGACGCGGCGGTCCGCGACGGCGCGGGGGTCTGCCTCGACGCGCAGGGCCGGCTGGTGGACGAGGCAGTGGTCCGCTCCGCCCGGCGCCTGCTCGCCCTGGCGGGGTAGGCACCCGCACCGGCCTCAGGACGCCGCACCGGCCTCAGCAAGCTGGGGCGGTCAGTGCGAGCAGCGCCGATGGTGTCACCTCGGCGCCAGTGGTGCCGAGCGCGGCGTCGCGCAGCGCGGCGACCCGCTCCGGCGGAAGAGCCCGCTCGGCGTTGAGCCGGAACTTCGTCGCCAGATCGGCCGCGCTCAACGGATGCTCGGCGCTGCCGCGTGACGAGTCGACCCGGTGCTCCAGGAGCGCGCCGCCGTGGGTACGTACCCGCAGCACCGCCGCGAACGCACGCGGGAACAGTTCCGACGCCCGGGGGTCGGCCACGCACCGGACCCGAGCCGCGAGCGCCAGCCGGTCGGCCGGCAGCTCGCCGGCGAAGTCGTCAAGCGCCAGTCCCAGGCCGCCACCGCCGAGCAGCGCTGCCGCGATGGTGTACGGCCCGGAGAACTTCGCGTGGTACGCGCTGCGCGGACGGATCTTCTGGGCGGTGGGTTCGGCGATGGTACGCAGCACAGGGGCGGCCACCCCCAGCTCGATCTCGGCGATGTCGGCCGGATCGAGTCCGCCCGCCCGCAGCGCCAAAGCACAGTCGACGCCGGGGTGGGTGAAGTGGTTCGACGGGTACGGCTTGTAGACCGTGCGTAGCACCTCCCAGTCGGTGCCGAGCCCGCGTAGCAGCGCGTCGGCGGTGAAGTCGCCGGTGTGCGCGGTGAAGAAGCCGAACCGTCCCTCCAGTACGGTCGGTGGCCCGGTCAGCCCGTCGGCCGCCAGCACCGCCGCGCTGACCCCGGCGTGGGCGGCCCAGCCGCAGTGGGCCTGCTTGATCGAGCCGCCGGTGCGGTTGGCCTCCAGGATGCCGGCTCCCATGCTCGCCGCGATCCCGATGGCATGGCCGATGCCCACGGCGTCCAGGCCGTAGAGCAGCCCGGCCGCGACGGCCGCGCCGATCGTGCCGCAGATCGAGGTGGCATGCTGGCCCCGCTCGAAGTAGACGTTGGCCCCGGTGTCGGGCAGGTAGCCGGCCATG
Source organism: Micromonospora sp. NPDC003197 (assembly GCF_053590565.1). NCBI lineage: Bacteria > Bacillati > Actinomycetota > Actinomycetes > Micromonosporales > Micromonosporaceae > Micromonospora > Micromonospora sp. NPDC003197. Next base: position 100,405 of record NZ_JBSFTE010000004.1, read on the forward strand.
CCGAGCCGGTTGGTGATCTCGATTCCGGCGGCCACCGCCGGGATCAGGGCCGTGACGTCGGCAGCCGTATCGGCCCCGACCGCCTCGGCGGCGGCGAGCGCGGCCGGTACGACGCTGGCGCTCGGGTGCAACACCGAGGGCAGGTGTGTGTCGTCGAAGTCCAGTGAGTGGGCCAGCACCCCGTTGACCAGTGCGGCGGCCGGGGCCGGCAGCCGGTCGCCGGAGCCGATGACGGTGGCCTCGCCGATGCCGCCCCAGCGGCGTACGGAGCGCAAGGCGGCAGCCGCGGCCTCGGCTCCCGGGTCGGCGTGCGCGGCCAGGGCCAGCCCCAGGATGTCCAGCACCCGGCCGGGGATGTCGGCGCGGACGGCGTCGGGCACCCCGTGGTCACGACAGTCGACGGCGAAGCACGCCAGTTGGGCGCTGAGCGTCAGTTCGGTCCCGGGCGCGGCGATGGTCTTGGCCGTGCTTACGCCCGCCGTCACGGCAGGACCGCCAGCGGGCGGACCGGAGCGCCGGTGGCCCCGACGATGGACAGCGGGTTGAGCACGAACAGGAACTCCCGGACCCCGGTCTCCAGCAGCGGGGCCAGGTTCATCGTCTCCACGATGTTGATTCCGCTTTCCACCAGCAGGATCCGGTGCACCGGCAGGGTGGCGTGGCCGCGTCCGGGTGCCAGGTGCTCGAAGGCGATCGTCTCGCCGCCAACCACCCTGGGGGAGCGTTCGGCGAGCCAGCGCGCGGCGGCCACTCCAGGGCCGGGTACGCCGTCGGCGAGCCCGACGAACGCCGCGCCCTCGTCCCATCGACGCGACCAGCCGGTGCCGATCAGGACCGCGTCGCCCGGTGCGATCCGGGTGTGCCCGGCGGCCTGCTCCAGGTCGTCCGGGGTGATCTCGTAGCCGGCCGGCAGCACGGCGGTTCCGTGTACGGCGGCGACGTCGAGCAGCACGGCCCGTCCGACGTACGGGTCGAACGTCTCGATGCCCAGCTCCGCGAAGCCTTCGTGGGACTGCGCTGCCCCGGCCGGCCGGCCGCCGTGCACGAGCCCGTCCTGCGAGACGTGGGCCAGCGCGTCGACGTGGGTGCCGACGTGCCCGCCGGTGATGATGACCTCGTTGGCGGCGCTGCCGCCGTCGGCGCGTACCAGGTCGCCGTGGCGGCGCTCGATCACCATCCGGAACGGCGGGTGGTTCGGTGACTGGGGCATTCCCCGGCGCATCGGCTGGGCCAGGTCGATGACCCGGGCCCCGGCCAGCGCCGACCACAGTGTGGTAGGGCCGGGGTCGAGGTCGGGTTGCGGTCCACCGGTCAGGGTCGGGAGACCTCCCGTGTCGGTCATGGCACCGGTACGTAGACCCACTCAGATCACGCCCCTCGACTTCAGGTCGGCGAGTTCGTCGGCGCGCAGGCCGAGCCGTTCGCCGTACACGGATTGGTTGTCGGCGCCGGGCGGGCGCCCGGTCCAGGCGATGGCACCGGGTGTCGCGGACATCCGGTACAGCACGTTGGGCATCCGAAGTGGACCGAGCACCGGATCCTGCACCGTGGTTACGGTGTCCAGGGCCTGGTACTGCGGGTCGGCGAAGACGTCAGCGATGTCGTAGATCGGGGCGACCGCGGCCTGGGCCGCCTCGAACTCGGCGACCACCTCGGCGAGGTCCCGTTCGGCGATCCAGCCCCCGACATAGCCGTCGAGCTCGTCGGCGTGCTGTGCCCGCGTGACGCCGCTGGCGAACCACGGTTCGTCGATCACCTCGGGGTGCCCGACGAGCCGCAGCACCCGTTCGGCGATCGCCTGGGCACTGGTGGAGATCGCCACCCACCGGCCGTCTCGAGTGCGGTACGTGTTGCGCGGGGCGTTGTTGACCGATCGGTTGCCGCTGCGCTGCTGCACGGTGCCGAGTTGGTCGTACGCCATCGACTGCATGCCGAGCACGGTGACCAGCGGCTCGATGATCGCCAGGTCGATGACTTGGCCACGGCCGGTACCGGCGGGTCGGCCGGCGTCGCGGTGGTAGAGCGCGGTCAGGACGGCCTGGGCGCAGGTGAGCGCGGCGATGCCGTCGGCGAGCCCGAACGGCGGCAGCGTGGGTGGTCCGTCCGGCTGGCCGGTGATGGCCGCGAAGCCGCTCATCGCCTCGGCGAGGGTGCCGAAGCCGGGTCGGTCCCGGTACGGCCCGTGCTGGCCGAACGCGGTGACCCGGGCGATGACCAGCCCGGGATTGTGCTCGTGCAGCGTATCCGGGGCCAGGCCCCAGCGCTCCAGCGTGCCGGGCCGGAAGTTTTCGATCAGCACGTCGGCCTCGGCGAGTAACCGGCGGGCCAGCGCGGCGCCCTCGGGCTGGCCGAGGTCGAGGGTGACCGTCTGCTTGTTGCGGCCGAGCATGGTCCACCACAGTGGCACGCTGTCCTTGGCGGGGCCGTGTCCCCGGGCGGGGTCGCCCTTGACCGGATGCTCGATCTTGATGACCTCGGCGCCGTAGTCGCCCAGGATGGTGGCGGCCAGGGGACCGGCGAAGAGTGTCGAGGCATCCACCACCGTGATGCCGTTCAGTGCGCCGGGCACGGGACCTCCACGGGACCGATCGAGGTGTGGGACGTCAATCTAACCGCCCTTTCTCGGCAATGGAAACCCCGTTACATTGTCCGAAACGCCAAAGGTGAAGGGGGTGCGCGCGGTGGCGCGTTACGACTTGCTGGTCAAGGGCGGCACGCTGGTACTGCCGTACGTGGGAACGGTCCGGGCTGATCTCGCCACTCGTGACGGCCGGATCGCCGCTATCGCGGCCGAGCTCGATCCGGCCGACGCCGCCGAGGTGCTCGACGCCGACGCCAGGCTGGTCTTCCCGGGCGCGGTGGACGCGCACTACCACCTGGGCATCTACCGGTCGCTTGCCGAGGACGCCGCCGAGGAGACCCGATCCTCCCTGGTCGGCGGGGCGAGCACGGTGTTGTCGTACTTCCGGACCGGGCAGCACTACCTCAACCGCACCGGCCCGTACGCCGAGATCTTCCCGGAGGTGCTGGCGGCGGTGGGCGGTCGCGCCTACACCGACTACGGGTTCCACCTCGCGCCGATGGACACCGCACAGGTCGGCGAGGTGCCCGCGCTGGTCGGCGAGCATGGGGTGTCGTCGTTCAAGTACTACATGTTCTACAAGGGCTTCAACCTCAGCGCGGACTCCCGCGACGCCAAAGCCTTCACCATGAGCGACGAGTACGATCTCGGGCACCTCTACCAGATCATGGAGGCGGTCGCGGCGGCCAACGGTGCGGACCGGCGCGTCTCGCTGTCGCTGCACTGCGAGCAGGCCGAGCTGATGCGGCTCTTCATCGACCGGGTCCGGGCGGCCGGCGACCCGCAGACCCTCAAGGCCTACTCCGACGCTCGCCCGCCGCTGACCGAGCGGGTCGCGATCGGCGAGGCCACCACCCTGGCCGGTGCCACCGGTTGCCCGGTCAACCTGCTGCACCTCTCCTCGGCCGACGCGCTGGATGCGGCCCGGGCGGCCCGGGCGGCGCTGCCCGGTGCCGACATTCGGGCAGAGGTCACCCTGCACCACCTCTGCCTCTCCTACGACGCGCTGACCGGGCTGGGCGGCAAGGTGAACCCTCCGATCCGTACGGTGGCCGATACCGAGGCGCTCTGGGCCGGCGTGCTCGACGGCTCGGTCGACTGGGTGGCCTCCGACCACGCGTGTTGCCTCGAGGAGAACAAGGGCGACGCGCTCTGGCCGGCGCTGCCCGGCTTCGGCGGCACCGCGTTGCTCTACCCACTGTTGATTAGCGAGGGGATGCACAAGCGTGGTCTGTCGCCGGCTCGGGTCGCGGAGTTGGCCTCGGCGAATCCCGCGCGGGCCTACGGCCTGTGGGGACGCAAGGGCAACCTGGTGGTGGGTGCGGACGCCGACCTCGCGATCGTCGACCCCGACCTGGAGCAGGAGGTGACGACCGACCTGCTGCTCTCCGGGCAGGACCACTGTCCGTTCGAGGGGCGCAAGGTCCGTGGCTGGCCGGTCGCGACGGTGGTCCGTGGGCACGTCGCCTACCGCGATGGCGCGGTCGTCGGTGCGCCGCAGGGGGCGTACGTCGCTCGGTAGTCCCGGTAGTGGTGATCGGGATGTGACGGGACCGCAACCAGCGGCTGCGTCACATCCCGTAGCCACTACATTGCGTCTACATTCCGTCTCCGGACCACGGGCCGCGCGAACGGGACCGTACCGGCAGGGTGGAGATGACCGGTGCCTCGTCGTGCGCGTGGTAGTTGGTCGCCGTGCCGCCCCACTTGATCCACTCATCGGTGGTGTACCAGTTGACCAGCTCGCCGTCCGACCGGATGATCCAGTCGATGTCGGTCTCGGCGACGAAGTGGCCGTGCTTCACCCCGGCTGGTCGGAAGCAGTAGGTGCCCTCGTCGATGTCGCCGAAGTTGTAGGCCATCTTCCCGCCGAGCGTGTAGAACTCCTCGTAGCAGGGGTGGTGGGCCAGCCGGTGGTCGCTCCAGCCCTTGTGGGCCCGGATCAGCCGGGTGTAGAAGTTGGTCACCGGGTCGCGGTGCAGCAGCTTGATGTAGAGCGGGGTGATCGGCCCGACCGTCGGCGCGGGGGTCCACTCCATGGCCTCGGAGTCCACCACCGTTACCTCGCCGACGGCGGTGTCCCACCGCGCTGCGGCCGGATCCCACTGCGCCTTCTCGACGTCGAAGCCGCAGTCGCCGTACTCGCGCCAGTGCAGCACCGACGAGCCCTCGCGGATTTTGATCCAGTCCATCGGCACGCCTCGGGGCACCTGCAGGTAGCCGCCGGGGCCGATCTCCCGACCGCCGTAGATCAGCGAACCGGACTGGACGAAGAACTCGGTGTCGGCGTGTGGCACGCCCGGCCCACGCCCCCAGTCGCTGTCGAACCGTAGCGACAGCGAGGACGATCCGTCCTCCTCGTCCACCGAGAGCCGGCGTTCGCGGGCCCCGCCCTCGCCGTGTGGCAGCTCTCCGACGTGCCAGATGTAGTCGTTCTCGTGAATCAGTTCGACGTGCGCTCGCACCCGCTGCTCCTCAGGTCGCGTTTCAGGGCATGGCGGCAATGGAAACACTGTTTCCATGAGTGCGGCAAGCCTCTCGGAGGTATTGTTCCCCCTAGCGAAACGGTGTATCCACCGCCTACCATGCATCGAATGGATGGGGCACTCTCCGACATCAGGGTCCTGGAGACCGGTACGTTGCTCGCCGGTCCGTTCTGCGGCCAGCTCCTCGGCGACTTCGGCGCCGAGGTGATCAAGCTGGAGGACCCCGGCCGGGGCGATCCGATGCGGCAGTGGGGCCGGGAGAAGCCGCACGGCCAGTCGCTGTGGTGGCCGGTCGTGGCCCGCAACAAGAAGTCCGTCACCTGCAACCTGCGCAGTGCAGCCGGGCAGGATTTGCTGCGCCGGCTGGTGGTCGAGTCGGACGTGCTGTTGGAGAACTTCCGCCCCGGCACGCTGGAGCGGTGGGGGCTCGGCTACGACGTGCTCAGCGCGCTCAACCCGCGCCTGATCCTGGTCCGGGTCAGCGGCTACGGCCAGACCGGGCCGTATTCGCCGCGCGCCGGCTTCGGCTCCATCGGCGAGGCCATGGGCGGCATCCGCTACGTCACCGGCGAGCCCGACCGACCACCGTCGCGGGCCGGCATCTCGCTCGGTGACTCGCTAGCGGCCACCTACGCCGCGTACGGCACCCTCGCCGCCCTGCACGCCCGGGAGCGCAGCGGCCGGGGCCAGGTGGTCGACTCGGCGATCTACGAGGCGGTGCTGGCGATGATGGAGTCGCTGCTGCCCGAGTGGTCGGTGGCCGGTTACCAGCGGGAGCGCACCGGGGCGATCCTGCCCAACGTCGCGCCCAGCAACGTCTACCCGACCGCCGAGGGCGGCGACATCCTGATCGCCGCCAACCAGGACACGGTCTTCCGTCGGCTCGCCGAGATCATGGGCCGCCCCGAACTTGCCGACGATCCGAAGTACACCACCCACAGCGCGCGCGGCGCCCACCAGACCGAGCTCGACAAGCTCATCGCCGCGTGGACCGTTACCCACACCGCCGCCGACCTGCTCGAGCGGCTGCACGCCGGCGGGGTTCCGGCCGGTGGCATCTACTCCGCCGCCGACCTGCTCGCCGACCCGCACGTCGCGGCCCGCGAGGCGATCGTGCGGGTGCCACACGAACGCTTCGGCGAGCTGCCGATGCAGGCACCGGTGCCGAAGCTGTCCGCCACCCCCGGCGCGGTGAACTGGTCCGGGCCCGAGCTGGGACAGCACAACGACGAGGTGTACGGCGACCTGCTTGGACTCAGCGCCGAGCAGCGGACGGCCCTACGCGCGGATGGGGTGATCTGAGATGTCCGACGGCACCGCGCACAGCACCGCGCACAGCACCGCGCACGGTGGCACCCTCGATGCCGACTACGCCGGTGCCGGGTTCGCCCGTCGACTCGGGTGGGGCACCCGGCCCGCGCTCGTGCTGGTCGACCCGGTCGCCGCGTACGCCGTACCCGCGTCGCCGTTGTTCCTGGCCACCGCGCAGGCCGCGCTGGCCGCGATGGCCGCGCTGCTGGCGGCGGCCCGTACGGCCCGGGTTCCGGTGGCCTTCACCGCCGTGCGGTACGCCGACGAGTCCTGCGCCGAGGCACCCCTGTTCGCCGCGAAGGTGCCGGCGCTGACCGCGTTCGCCGCCGGCAACCCGCTCGGCGACTTCCCGGCCCAGGTGACGCCGGCCCGGGGCGAGCACATCGTGCACAAGCACTACGCCAGCGCCTTCGCCGGTACCGCGCTGGCCGCCTGGCTTACCGCAGCCGGCGTCGACACGGTGGTGCTCGGCGGCTTCTCCACCAGCGGCTGCGTCCGCGCGTCGGCGGTCGACGCCCTGCAGCACGGGTTCCGCCCGATGGTGGTGCGCGAGGCGTGCGCCGACCGCGATCCCGGCCCGCACGAGGCCAACCTCTTCGACCTCGACGCCAAGTACGCCGATGTGGTGCCGCTGGCCGACGCGGTCGCCCGGCTGGCCGGCGACTGACCGGACCCGTTCTCCCGACTTGAGTGGGCAGGAGCCGTCATGCGTAAGGCAGTCATCACCGGCAGCACCAGGGGGATCGGTTTCGCGCTCGCCCGCGAGCTGCTCGCCCGGGGCCACTCCGTTGTGGTCTCGGGGCGTACGCGCACGGCCGTGGACGATGCCGTCGCGCGACTGCGCCCGCAGGCCGCCGCAACGGCCGCAGTTCACGGGTTCGCCGTGGATGTCACCGACGCCGCACAGGTCGAGCAGTTGTGGAGCACCGCGGTCGACGCGTTGGGTGGCGTCGACCTGTGGATCAACAATGCCGGGGTCGCCAACACCACCCGGCCGATCGTCGAGACCACGCCGGAGGACGTCCGGACGATGGTCACCACGAACCTGCTCGGCACCGTGTACGGGTCGCAGGTCGCCGTCCGCGGGATGCTCGCCGCCGGCGGCGGCCAGGTCTTCAACGTGCTCGGCGGCGGCAGTGACGGCCGGATCCGCCCCGGCATGGGGGTCTACTCGGCCACCAAGCGCGGTCTGGACTCCTTCACCCGGGCACTGGTCAAGGAGGTCACCGGTACCAGCGTGCGGATTGGCCAGATCCGCCCCGGCATCCTCATCACCGAGGGGTGGCTGCGCGAGGCCGCTGCCGCGCCGGAGCAGGTGGCGCAGCAGCGCCGGCAGCTCAACATCCTCTGCGACCACGTCGACGAGGTCGCGCCGTACCTGGTCGAACGGATGCTGGCGAGCACCAGGAACGGTGACGCGATCGCGTGGCTCACCACCGGCCGGATGACCCGCAAGTTCCTCGTCCCCGGCAAGCGGGATGTGCTCGCCCGCTACGGACTCTGACCGATTCGACCCAGGGAAGGATGGCATCGGGTGAAGGGTGTGCAGCTCAACATGGCCGCCGGGATCCGTGAGTTCGGCCGGGCCACGCCCGGCCGGGTCGCGGTCGTCGACGGCGACCACGCCGTGACGTTCGGCGCGCTCGACGAGCGCTCCAACCGGCTCGCGTCGGCGACGCTCGCGCGCGGCATCGCCCCCGGTGAGCGGATCGCGGTGCTGAGCAACAACCGCTACGAGTACTTCGAGATATCGGCGGCGATGGCCAAGGCCGGCATCCCGACCGTGCCGCTGAACACGAAGAACAGCAGCTCGGACAACTCTTACATCCTCGCCCATTCGCAGGCGAGGGGGATCATCCTGGCCGACGAGCTGGCCGGCAACGTCGACGGGCTGCTCGATGACCTGCCGCTCGTGCTCAGCTTCGCCGGCGAGGTCGGCGAGCGGTACGAGACGTTCCTGGGACAGGGCCGTGCGGTCGATCCGCAGGTCCCCGTAGACGAGCTCGACCCGTTCTGCGTCACGTACACGTCCGGCACGACCGGACGGCCCAAGGGCGTCCTGCTGACCCACCGGGGACGGGTCCTCACCGCGTTCGGGGTCGGGCTGGACTACGGGCTCGGCCCCAACCGCAGCACGATCGCGGTCGCGCCGATGTACCACGGCGCGGGGTTCGCGTTCGCCTACACCGCCCCGATGCTCGGCGGCTCGTGCACCGTGCTGCCGACCTGGGATCCGGAGCGGCTGCTGGACATGATGGTGGCCACCCGCGCCTCCACGGTGTTCCTGGTACCCACGCACGCCCAGCACCTTCGTCGGTTCTGCGCGGAGCCGGCCGCCCGGTACGACCTGTCGGCGCTGCGGACGCTGTACTTCAACGCCGCCGCGTTGCCGGTCGCGCTGAAGGAGTGGGTGATCGCCGCGTTCCCCGGCGTCGACGTGCACGAGCTGTACGGCTCGACCGAATGTTCCATCGTCACCAACCTGCGCCCGAAGTTCGCTCTGGAACGGGCCGGCAGTGTCGGGCATCCCTGGTTCTGGAACGAGGTCCGGCTCACCGATGACGACGGCAACGAGGTTGGGCCGGGGGAGCCCGGCGAGCTGTTCGCCCGCTCGCCGCTGCTGCTGGCCGGGTACCTCGACGACGAGGAGGCCACCCGGGCCGGGTACGACGCGGACGGGTTCTTCTCCGTCGGGGACGTGGCGGTGCGGGATGAGGAGGGCTTCATCACCATCGTTGACCGGAAGACAGACATGATCATCGCGGGTGGGGTCAACATCTTCCCGCGCGAGATCGAGGAGGCCATCGCCCGCCACGAGCCGGTCGACGAGGTCGCCGTGGTCGGCGTGCCCGACGAGGTGTACGGCGAGCGCATCGCCGCGTTCGTGGTGGGCCGCCCGGGGACGCGGATCGACGTCGTGGCCCTGGAGGGCCACGTCCGGCAGCATGTGGCGCGCTACAAGGTGCCCCGTGAGTGGCACGTCGTCGACGCGTTGCCGCGCAATCCGAGCGGCAAGATCCTCAAGCGGGTGATCCGTGACAACTACCTCGCGCGGTATCAAAAGGAGATCGACTGATGGGGCTCAAGCCGGGCTGGACCGGGCGGTTCTTCGAGGATTTCGAGATCGGAGACGTCTACCAGCATCCCCTGGGACGCACCATCACGGAGACCGACAACACCTGGTTCACGCTGCTGACCATGAACACCAACGAGATGCACTTCAACGCCGAGTACGCCGCACGGTCGGAGTTCGGCAAGCCGCTCGTGGTGTCCACGCTCACGGTGGCCATCGCGGTCGGGCAGAGCGTCACCGACCTGACCCAGAACGCGTTCGCGAACCTCGGCTGGGACGAGATCCGGCTGACCCATCCGGTGTTCGCCGGTGACACGCTCTACAGCGAGTCGATCGTGCTGGAGAAGCGGGAATCCGCCTCCCGCCCGCATGCCGGCATCGTCACGGTGCGTACCCGCGCGCTGAACCAGCACGGCGACGAGGTCTGCTCCTTCAAGCGCACGTTCTATGTGTACCGTCGGGGTGCCGAACAGCTGGAGAACCTTTTCCCGGTCGGGAAGACCCCGCTCGCCCTGGACGGCGGTGGCGGTGGTGCCGACCGCGACGGCGACCGCGACCGCGACGGCAACAGCGGCAGCGGCAGCAGGGCAACGGCATGAGGCTCACGTACCAGCCGTGGGGTGAGACGCTCGCGGAGTTGGCCGACGCCGGGCGCCGGGCGGAACGCGCGGGCGCCGAGGTGCTGTGGGTTTCGGAGCTGCACCGCAGCGCGACCGGCACCGCCGCAGCCCTGGCCGGGGCGACGTCCGCCGTACGGATCGGCACCTCGATCGTCCTGGCGTTCACCCGTAGCCCGATGATCACCGCGCTGGAGGCGCTCGACCTGGCTGAGCTCTCCGGCGGCCGGTTCGTGCTCGGCCTCGGCTCCGGGGTGCGCCGGCTCAACGAGCACTGGCACAACGTCCCGTTCGGCAAACCGGTCGGACACCTGCGTGAGACGGTCCGCAACATCCGGCTCTTCTGGGACGCCTGCACCACCGGTGCCGAGATCCGGGTCGACGGTGAGTACGAGCCGATGCACATTCGCGGCTACCAGCGGCCGTACGCCGTGCCGCAGCAGCCGATCCCGGTCTACCTGGCCGCGATGGGTCCGCTGATGACCCGGCTGGCCGGTGAGATCGGCGACGGCTGGATCAGCCACGAGCTGTGCTCACCGGGATACCTGCGGGAGCAGATCCTGCCCGACCTCATGCTCGGCATCGATCGCGCGAACGGTAAGGCACGCCACGATCTCGACGTGGTCGTCTCCGCGTGCTGCTCGGTCGCCGCCGATCCGGCGCTCGCCCGCCGCCGCGCCGCCGGGGTGGTCGGCTTCTACGCCACGGTCCGCACCTACGCCGACTTCTTCGCCTTCCACGGCCTTGCCGAGGATCAGCAGGTCGTCATCGACGCGTTCCAGGCCGGTGTCGGCGCGGACCACCTCGCGGGCAGCGTCACCGACCGGATGATCGACGCGTTCACCATGACCGGCACCCGCGACGACGTCGCTGCCCGGATCACGGCCTATGCCGGCATCGCCGACACCGTGAAGTTGAGCCCGCCGACCCATGGGCTGCCCGCCGCCGAGATCCGCGCGGCCCAGGACGAGATCATCGCGCTGATCGGTGAGCTGACGGGAGCGTCCGCATGAGGCCATTGGAGGACCTGCGCATCATCGCGGTCGAGCAGTACGGTGCCGGGCCGTTCGGCAGCGTGCACCTGGCCGACCTCGGCGCCCAGGTCATCAAGATCGAAGACCCGTGGTCGGGTGGTGACGTCGGTCGGTACGTGCCGCCGTACGCCGAGGACGAGGACTCGCTCTTCTTCGAGACGTTCAACCGCAACAAGCGCAGCATCTCCCTCGACCTGGGTACGGCCGCCGGGCGCGGCGTATTCGAGCAACTCGTCGCGGTTTCCGACGTCGTCTACTCCAACCTGCGCGGGGACGTGCCGGAGAAGCTGCGCATCCGGTACGACGACCTCAAGCACATCAATCCGCGCATCGTGTGCGTGGCGCTCACCGGGTTCGGGATGACCGGGCCGCGCAAGCGGGAACCCGGCTACGACTACGTGTTGCAGGGTCTCGCCGGCTGGATGGAGCTGACCGGCGAGCCGGACGGCCCGCCCACCAAGTCCGGCCTGTCGCTCGTGGACTACTCGGGCGGTTTCGTGGCCGCGATCTCGCTCCTGGCCGGGGTGCACGCCGCCCGCCGCGATGGCGTCGGCATGGACTGCGACGTCAGCCTCTACGACACTGCGGTGTCGATGCTGACCTATCCCGCGACGTGGCACCTGAACGCCGGGTTCCGGCCGGTCCGCACGCACCACTCGGCGCACCCGTCGCTGGTGCCGTTCCAGGCGTTCGAGGCCAAGGACGGCTGGCTGGTCGTCGGCTGCGCGAAGGAGAAGTTCTGGGCCCGGCTGTGCCAGATCGTCGGCCACCCGGAGTGGGCCGAGGCCGGCTCGCCGTACGCGACCTTCGCCGGCCGTCAGGAGAACAGTGCCGACCTGCTGCCCCGGTTGGAGGCGATCTTCCAGCAGAAGACCGTCGACGACTGGCTCGGGCAGCTCTCCGCCGGGTCGATCCCGTGCGGCCCGATCAACGACGTCGGCGCGGCCCTGGTGGATGAGCAGACCGCCGCCCGAAACCTCGTGGTCACCACTGACCACCCCCGGTACGGCGAGGTACGGCAGCTCGCGTCCCCGGTGCGGGTCGGCGACGAGACGCCCAACTACCGCCGGGCACCACAGCGCAACGAAGACCTCGCGCTCGTCACCGAGGAGATCCTGGGTCTGGACGCACAACAGGTGGCGGCGCTACGGGCAGCCGGCGCGTTCGGCGACCCGGCCCAGCATCCGGTGCAGGCACTTCCGACGGTCCCGACAACCCCGACACCACAGCGGCTGGGGCACGATGATTGCTGAGGAGCTTGCCGAGTGGGGCACCGGCCGCGTCGAGATGCCGGACGCGGTGCGGGCTGCGGCGCTGCGGCACCTCCTCGACGGGGTCGGCACGGCGCTGGGTGGGTTGCGTACCGGCACAATAGGGGCCCAGTCCGGTGGGCCGTCCCCGATTCCGGCCGTTGCCGTCGCCCGGTCCCTCGGCGGGCCGCCGGAGGCGACGATCATCGGGTCGCCGGGCCGGGTCGGGGCGCCGGCCGCTGCGCTCGCCAACGGCACCCTCGTGCACGCGCTGGACTTCGACGACACCCACGCCGGCGGCCTCGTCCACGCGACGGCCGTGGTGCTGCCGGCCGCGTTTGCCGTCGGTGAACAGGTCGGCGCGGCCGGTCGGGCCGTACTCGACGCTGCCGTCGTCGGCTACGAGACCGTGTGCCGGGTCGCGGCTGCCGCGCCGCATGGCTTCCACGCCCGTGGGCTGCACGCCACCATGGTGGCTGGCGTGTTCTCTTCGGCGATCGTCGCGGCCCGGCTGCTCGGCCTCGACGTCGCGCGGACCGTCGACGCGCTCGGCATCGCCGGCAGCCAGGCCGGCGGGCTTCTCGCATTCCTCCACAGCGGAGCGTCGACGAAGCAACTGCACCCGGGGTTCGCCGCGCATGCCGGAATCCTCGCTGCCCGGCTGGCGGCGGCCGGGGCCAGTGGCCCGGCGAACGTCTTCGACGGCCCGCACGGGGTGTACGACGCGCTCGCCGCTGGCCCGGTCGACCTCACGTCCGTCACCGTCGACCTCGGCACGCGCTGGGAGACCACCCGGATCGGCATCAAGCCGTACCCGGCGTGCCAGCTCCTGCACGCCGCGATCGACGCGGTTCGCGACGCGATGCGCCGCAGCGGATTCAAGCCCGGCGGATTCAAGTCCAGCGGGTTCGATTTTTGCGACATCGCCGCGATCGACGTCGACGTGCACCCCGACTCGGTGCCCACGGTCTGCGACGCCCGGCGGGACCTGGCCCGGCCGACGTCGCCGTACGCGGCGAAGTTCTCGCTGCCGTGGAGTGTCGCCGCCGTCGTTGTCGACGGTGATCTGACCACCGCGACGTACGAGCCGGACTCGCTTGCCCGGCCCGAGGTGGAACGCGTTGCCCGGCTGGTGCGCTGGCACGTCACCCCCACCGGAGGCGCTGCGGCCGATGCGCCCGGTGCCGCACGCATCACGCTTGTCGACGGCTCGACCGTCACCGGCAGCGTGCCGCGCAGCACGGGCGGCCCGGACAACCCGCTGACCGACGAGCAACTCATCGCGAAGTTCCACGGCAACGCCGGTGACGACAGCACCAACGTCGTCGACCTACTGCACCGACTCGAAGAGCTGGACACCATCGAACCGCTCATGGCGGCGCTGGCCGTCGCCAGTACCGGCAAGGACCGCCCGTGACACTGCACGCCATCAGACCGCCGTCCTTCCGCTGGTTCCCGTACGACGGCTTCACGTTCTGCCTCGGCCTCGCCGAGGGCGACGCGGCCTGGACCTCCGGCCATACCTCCGCCGCGTTCGACGAGGCCGTCGGCAAGATGACCGTCACCGGGGACATGGCAGCCCAGGCACGCACCGCGTACGAGAAGGTGCTGACGATCCTGGCCGCCGCCGGGTTCGGGCCGCAGGACGTTACCCGGGTAACCGAGAACGTGACGGTCGCCGGGCTCGCCGGGTACGAGGCGGCTGCTGTGGTCCGGCGGGAGGTCTTCGGCGACCATGAGCCCGTACTGCGGACGGTCGTCGTCGAGCGGCTGGTGCGGCGTACCGCGCTGGTGGAGGTCGAGCTGCACGCGGTGCGCGGCGGTGGCGAGGTGCTGGCCGCCAGCGAGCCCCGGCAGGCCGGCACCTGGCGGGCCTCCACCGTGCGGACCGGCCACGACGGCGCGGTGTACCTGCCGACGATGCTCCCGGTCGACGCCGCCGGTGCGGTGGTCCACCCGGGCGACTTCGCCGCGCAGTACGCCTACTGCCTGGATCGCGCGGGCGACCTGCTCAAGGCGGTCGGGCTCTCCCTCGACGCGGTCGTCACCACCTACGACTACTCGACGCCGGAGACCCGCGACGTGTACCGCCGGACGCACCGGGTGCGTAAGGACCGTCTCGGCGGCGCCGGTGTGTACCCGGGCGCGGGCGGCATCCTGATGAGCCGGATGCACCACCCGGACGCGCTCGTCGCGATCGACGTCACCGCCTCCCGGCACCCCCTGGAGCTGGTCAACCCGGGCTGGTCCCGCTACGACACGCTCACCTACGCCCCGGGGGTCAGGGCCGGCCGGACGCTGTACATGTCCGGTTTCGCGGCGCTGGACATGCAGACGCAGCAGGCCCTGTACCCCGACGACATCGTGGCGCAGGCCGAGGCGACCTACGGTGCGATCCTGCACCTGCTGCGCTACGCCGGCCTCGGACCGGAGCACCTGCGGGAGACGACCGAGTACTGCGTCGAGTCCGCGCTGCCGACGTACCGGGGCGTGGCCGGCGTGCGGGATCGGCTGCTCAGCCCGCCCTGGCCGGCGTCGACCGGGGCAATCTGCAAGGCACTGCTGCGTCCCGAGTTCCTGCTCGAGGTCTTCCCGACGGCGGTGTACCCGGCATGAGTAGTCCGGAGCGCAGCAGAGGGGGCGGCATGAGCGCAGACGGGATGAGCGAAGTGGAGGGGAAGGCGTGAGCCTGCTGACCGACGAACTGCGCGCGCTACTGGGCACCCGGAAGGTGTATACCGCGCCGGAACCGCTCGGCGCGGCAGCCGGCCGGTACTTCGGCATGGCCGTCGGCGACGACAACCCGCTGTACTCGGACACCGAGTTTGCCCGCGCGCAGGGCCTGCCGGGCGTGACCGCCCCGCCGACGCTCATCTGCGAGACCAACCAGTACGCGAACCTCCCGATGGACCGCGACGGCTACGCCGGGCACTCCTGGCACCTGAACGTCCCCGGCACCCGCCAGGTCCGGGGCGGCAACAGCTACACCTTCCACCGCCGGGTACGCCCCGACGACGTCATCACCGCGACCTGGGAGATCCACGACCTGACCGAGAAGCAGACCCGTACCGGCGCGGACATGCTCGTGGTCTCCTCCCGTGCGACGTACACCAACCAGGACGGTGAGCTGCTCGCCGTCAACGAGGAGACGATCATCCTGGTCAGCCTGGACGGTGCGGCATGACCGCCCAGCTGCCACCGGACGTCGGGGATGAGCTGCCCGCGCTGGAGCGCACCATCACGCTCACCGACATGGTCGCCTACGCCGGCGCCACCTGGGACTGGTACCGCCTGCACTTCGACCCCGAGTTCGTGGCCGCCGCGCAGGTCCCGGGCCCGGTCGTGGACGGGCAGGTGTTCGGTGCGCTCTTCGTCGAGCTGCTGCAGGACGCGCTCGGCCCGCGCTGCTTCGTACACGAGCTGTCGTTCACGTTCCGGAACCTGATGTTCGCCGGCGAGACCGTGCGGTGCGCGGGCACCGTGGTCGAGGTCGGTGCCGACCGCGTCCGGGTCGAGCTCTCCGCGACGATCCTGGCCAGCGAGTACGGCCCGCAGCGGCCGGCGGCCCGCCCCGCCCACGCGACGGTCCTGCTGGGTACGGCCGACGGGCCGGGCGCGCGGTGACCGGCGTCGCGATCGTCGGCGCGGCCGAGTGCGACCTCGGCCGCACCGGAAAGTCCACCCTCACGCTGCAGACCCAGGCCGTCACCCGGGCGCTCGCCGACGCCGGGCTGACCCTCGCCGACGTCGACGGACTGGCCACCACCGGGGTGTCCCGCTTCTCCACCACACAGCTCGCCGACTATCTCGGGTTGCGGCCCCGCTGGGTCGACTCGACGTTCGTCGGCGGGTCGGCCACCGAGATGATGGTCGCCCGCGCCACGCAAGCGATCGAAGCCGGTCAGGTCTCCACCGTGGTCATCAGCTTCGCGTCCAACCAGCGCTCCGCGCGCTCGCGCAGCCTCGGCGGGGTCGTCGAGGAGCACACCCCGGAGGCCCAGTTCGAGACCCCGTACGGCCCGCTGTACCCGCTGTCGTACTACGCGATGGCGGCGCAGCAGTACTTCCACCGGTATGGCGGAACACGGGAGAAGCTGGCCGAGATCGCGGTCGCCGCCCGGGAGTGGGCGCTGCTCAACCCGGCCGCGTTCCGCTACGGTGCCGGGCCGCTGACCGTCGACGACGTACTCGCCGCGCCGATGGTCTCCAGCCCGCTCACCGTTGCTGACTGCTGCCTGGTGACCGACGGCGGGGGAGCAGTGGTGCTCACCGCGCTGGACCGGGCCCGCGATTTGCGGCACCCGCTGGTCCGGGTCCTCGGATACGGCGAGCGGTCGACGAACAATTCGATGACCGCCGTCGAGGACCTGACGGTCACCGGTGCCCGCGAGTCCGGCCGGGAGGCGTTCGCGCGGGCCGGCATCACACCATCGGATGTCGACGTGCTCCAGGTGTACGACTCGTTCACCATCACCGCCGCGCTCAGCATCGAGGCACTGGGCTTCTGCGGGCCGGGCGAGGTGCTCGACTACATCCAGGACGGTCGGATCCGGCCCGGCGGTGAGCTGCCGCTGGACACCTCCGGCGGCGGCCTGTCGTACTGCCATCCCGGGCAGTACGGGGTGCTGCTGCTGGTGGAGGCGGTCCGGCAACTGCGCGGCGAGGCGGGCGCCCGGCAGGTGCCCGACGCCCAGGTGGCCGTGGCACACGGCACCGGCGGAATCCTGTCCACGCACGCGACGGTGGTGCTGGGGGTGCCGCGATGAACGTACCGCCGCCCGACGACGTGACGGCCGACTGGTGGGAGGCCACCCGCCAGCACCGCTACACGCTGCAGACCTGCGGGTCCTGCGGACACGTCCAGCACCCGCCCCGAGCGCTCTGTACCGCCTGTGCGTCGACGGCGGACCTCGGGTTCGTCGAGGCGTCGGGCGACGGCGTCGTGGACACCTTCACCGTGGTGCACCGGGCACCCGTTTCGGGGGTTGCCGTGCCGTACACGATCGCCCGGATCCGGCTCACCGAGGGGCCGATCGTGTTGTCCACGCTGGATGGTCAGGACTGGCGGATCGGAGACCCGGTCCGTGTCGGCTGGCTCGATCTCGACGACGGCCGGGCACTGCCGGTCTTCCACCGTTGAACGACCGGGCACTGCCGGTCTTCCACCGCTGACGGAGGCTCACCATGGACTTTACGCTCACCGAGGAACAGCAGGACTTCCGCGCCCTGCTCCGTACGTTCGTCGACCGCGAGATCATCCCGGTGGCGCGGGAATGGGAGCACGCCGGGCGGTACCCGACGGAGATCGTGCGGGGGATGGCCGAGATGGGGCTCTTCGGCATTACCGTGCCGGAGGAGTACGGCGGCCTCGACCTCGATCCGGTCTCGTTCGCGCTGGTGTTCGAGGAGCTCTCGCGCGGTTGGATGGGCATTGCCGGCATCCTCGGCAGCCACTCCCTGGCCTGCCGGATGATCGCCATGCACGGTACCGAGGAGCAGAAGCAGGCATACCTGCCCGACCTGGCCACCGGTGTCCGGCGGACCGGCATCGGCCTCACCGAGCCGGACGCCGGCACCGACCTGCAGGGCATCCGCACCACCGCCCGCCTCGACGGCGACCACTACGTGGTCAACGGCACCAAGATGTGGATCACCAACGCGCGGTACGCCGACCCACTGCCGGTGCTGGTCAAGACCGACCCGCACGCCACGCCCGCGCACACCGGCATGAGCGTGCTGCTCATCGACACGACGCTGGAAGGCTTCCAGGTCCTGCGGGACCTCCCGAAGCTCGGCTACAAGGGCACCGAGTCCTGCGAGATTCTCCTCGACAACGTGCGGGTACCGAAGGACCGGTTACTCGGCGGCGTCGAGGGTGTCGGCCTCAAGCAGGCGTTGTCCGCCCTGGAGTGGGGCCGGGTCAACATCGCCGCGCGCTCGGTCGGCATCGCGCAGCGCGCCCACGACGAGGCGCTGGCCTACGCCCAGCAGCGCAAGGCGTTCGGTAAGCACATTGCCGAGTTCCAGGCGATCCAACTCAAGCTCGCCACCATCGCGATCCAGTTGCAGGCCGCGCGCCTGATGGCGTACTGGGCGGCGGACGCGGTCCGGCGTGGGCGCGCCGACGGGCAGACCGGGATGGCCAAGGTGTTCTGCTCGGAGGTTGCCCTCGAGGCCGCGATCGACGCGATGAAGGTGCACGGCGGCTACGGCTACTCCACCGAGTTCGAGGTCGAGCGCCTTTACCGGGACTCGATCCTGATGAGCATCGGCGAGGGCACGAACGACATCCTGCGGACCGTTGTCGCGAAGGCGCTCGTCCGCGGCGAGGTGACCATCTGACGAGAGCCGCATGCGGGTCTACTGAACTGGCCCAACTCGACGGTCTTGCTGGCGCGTAGGTATCCGTCGATACTTCCTCTGGAGCCGGCCGCAATCGAGGGACGAGGGCAACTCTCGATCGTCACCCGTCCATGCGCCATGCTTCGAAGGACCGACTCTCATGAGCCCTCTCCACCGCAGACTCCCGCGCCGCCTGGCACCCGCCGCCGTACTCGTTCTCGCCGGCACCCTGGCCCTCGTGCACCAACCCGCAGCCGTCGCCGACGTCGTGCCCGTGACGGTCACCGTGAACACCAAGGCCGGCCTGGCGACCGTGCCGGACACCGCCCTCGGCGTCAACGACGCGATCTGGGACGCGCAACTGGGCACCACCGCCGTCTCCGACCTGTTGCAAGCCGCCGGGGTGCAGATGCGCCGGTATCCGGGCGGCTCCTACTCGGACATCTACCACTGGGAGGACCACACCGCGCCGGGCGGCTACGTGGCACCCGACACCGACTTCGACACCTTCATGGCGGGCGTACGCCGCAGCGGCGCGCAGCCGATGATCGTGGCGAACTACGGCACCGGCAGCGCCGAGGAGGCAGCCGGTTGGGTGCGGTACGCCAACGTGACCAAGGGCTACGGCGTGACGTACTGGACGGTTGGCAACGAGAACTACGGCAACGGCCACTACGGCGCCAACTGGGAGGCCGACGACCATCCCGACAAGAGCCCACGGCAGTACGCCACGGAGGTCATCGCGTACGCCGACGCGATGAAGGCGGTCGACCCGACCATCAAGGTGGGTGCCGTGCTGACCATGCCGGGCAACTGGCCGGACGCCGTCGTGGCCACCGGCGACGCCGGAAGCTGGAACCAGGTCGTGCTCTCCCTCGCCGGCTCGAAGATCGACTTCGTCGACCTGCACTGGTACCCGGGCGGCAGCACCGCCGCCGAGGCGGTGGCCAAGACGGAACACGTCGTCGACGCCGTGTACCTCGCCCGGCAGCAGATCACCCGGTACGCGGGCGCGAACGCCGACCGCATCGGCATCAGCCTTACCGAACTCAACGTCGGGGTCGGGCAGAACACCATGCCGGGCGCGCTCTTCCTCGCCGACGCCTACAGCGGCCTGCTCGCGAACGGCGTCTTCACCGTGCAGTGGTGGAACGTGCACAACGGCATCGGCACCGTGTCGACCGTCGCCGGGCAGACCGACTACGGCGACTTCGGCCTGCTCTCCAGCGGCAACTGCACCGCGGACAACAGCGTCTGCCAGCCCCCGATGAACACGCCCTTCGCGCCCTACCACGGGCTGTCGATGATGGGCAGGTTCACCAACACCGGCGACCAGTTCATCCGCGCCGGCAGCGACCAGGCGCTGGTCACCACACACGCGGTACGCCGACCGAACGGCGACGTCGCGGTGCTGCTGCTCAACAAGGACCCCGACAACGCGTACGCGGTCGCGCTCGACTACGCCGGTTTCACGCCGGCCGCGTCGGTGCCGACCGTGCACACGTACACCAACGGCGCCACCTCCATCAGCACGGCCCAGAAAGGAACGGCCACGTCCCAGACGCTGCCGCCGTACTCCCTGACCGTCGTCGAGACGCGGAGCGCGAGCGTCGTGACCGGCGCTCCCACGGCGCCGGGCCAACCCGTCGCCGACGCGGTGACCGACCAGGCGGCGACGATCAGCTGGCCGTCGGCGCGGGCCGGGGCCGACCCCATCGCCAAGTACGAGGTCTACCGACAGTACGGCCCGGTCAGCGAGCAGTTGGGGGAGACAACCGGGACCTCCTTCACCGTACGGAACCTGAGCCCGGGCACGCGGTACACGGTCAACGTGCTGGCCCGCGACACGGCGGGCCGGATCTCGTGGTCGTCGCCGCCGCTGACGTTCGCCACGGGTAGCCCGGCGGAGAGCACCTGCGCCGTGCGGTTCGGCGTCGTCACCGACTGGGGCAACGGGTACGTGGCGAACATCGACGTGACCAACACCGGCCCGGACGCGATCAACGGCTGGACGCTCACGTTCGACTGGCCCACCGCCTGGCAGCGCCTCGACAACGGCTGGAACGCCAACTGGTCACAGCACGACCGCGCCGTCCGGGTGACCAACACGGAGCACAATGGCCAGCTCGCGGCCGGCGGCGGCACGACGTCGGCGGGCTTCGTCGGCGGGTACGGCGGCCCCAACGTGCCGCCGAGCACGTTCCGGCTCAACGGCACGGTCTGCACGATCCGCTAGTACGAGCCGCTAGTACGAGCCGGTACGCATCGCCGGGACGGGCGGACAGGGCAGTGATGGGATCGCCAGCGCTGTCACCCGCACCGTCCCGGCTACCCCGGGACTTCCTGTGCATCACCGGTGGCGTCGTGGGCAGCCATGGTTGCCTGCCGGTGGGGTTCCTCGCGCAGGATGGCGCAGTGCAGCCACCGGTCCGGGATGGCGAAGCCGTCCACCAGGGTGCGCATGTGCGGGCGCAGCTCCTTGAGTAGACCGTTCACCACACCGGTGATCGCCTTGGAGCGGGCCGGCGTGATCCGGCCGTGCTCCAGGAACCATCTCTTGTCGGCCTCGATGACGCTGAGCGCGTACAGGTCGCAGACCCGGGAGAGCAGCGCCCGGACCGCCGGGTCCGCAGTGTCTTCGATGCCGGCGACGAACGCCTCCAGGGTGACCCGGTCGATGTGCGCGGCGGCAACGGCGAGGACGTGGTCCTGGACGTCGTTGAAGATGTCGAAGGGGCGGTCCTTCTTTGTGGCCGCGCCGTCGCGCAGACGGCGGACGGCACCGTCGAGGAGGTGTCGCTCGCGGTCCTCGAAGGTCTTGAGCTGCCAGCCGCGATCGGTGACGGCGACCTCGTCGTCGCGGCCGGGCACAGCGCTGATCAACCGTTCGATCAGCGAGCGCGCGGCGGTGCGCTCAAGCACCATGTCACGAACCTGTTCGGCGACGAACGAGGCGCGGCCCCAGCCGTCCAGCGAGCCGAACTCGTCCCGGTAGCCGGTGAGCAGCCCCTTGGCCACCAGTTGCAGTAGCACCGTGTTGTCGCCCTCGAACGTGGTGAAGACGTCGGTGTCAGCCTTCAGGCTGGGCAGCCGGTTCTCGGCCAGGTAGCCGGCGCCGCCGCACGCCTCGCGGCACATCTGGATGGTGCGGGTCGCGTGCCAGGTCTGCGCGGCCTTGAGACCGGCGGCCCGGGACTCCAGTTCTCGTTGCCGGTGCTCGTCGACCGGCCCGTCGCCGCCCTGCAGCTCACTCAGCGCGGCGACCAGCTCGGCCTGGGCGAAGTGCAGTGCGTAGGTGGTGGCCAGGGCGGGCAGCAGTTTGCGCTGGTGGGCCAGGTAGTCGTTGAGCAGCACCTCCCGGTCCGCGTCGGGCGTGCCGAACTGGCGGCGGATGTCGCCGTAGCGCACCGTGATGGTCAGCGCCGACTTGGTGGCCGCCGACGCGGCACCGCCCACGCTCACCCGGCCCCGGACCAGGGTGCCGAGCATGGTGAAGAAGCGCCGGGAGTCGTTCTCGATCGGGCTGGAGTACGTCCCGTCCGCCGCGACCTGACCGTAGCGGTCCAGCAGCATGTCCCGAGGCACCCGCACGTGGTCGAAACTGATTCTGCCGTTGTCCACGCCGAGCAGGCCGCCCTTGGGCCCCGCGTCGCCGATGCTCACGCCGGGCAACGGGTTGCCGTGCGCGTCGCGGATCGGGACCAGGAACGCGTGTACGCCGTGCCGCCGACCATTGGTGATCAGTTGTGCGAAGACCACCGCCATGCGACCGTCCCGAGCCGCGTTGCCGATGTAGTCCTTGCGAGCCGCCTCGTACGGGGTGTGCAGATCGAAGGTCTGTGTCTGCGGGTCGTACGTACAGGTGGTGCGCAACTGTTGGACGTCGGAGCCGTGGCCGGTCTCGGTCATCGCGAAGCAGCCGAAGATCTCGCCCGAGATGATGTCCCGCAGGTAGGCGTCGTGGTGCCGCTGGGTGCCGAGGGCCGCGACCGCACCGCCGAACAGACCCCACTGCACGCCCGCCTTGACCATCAGCGACAGGTCGACCTGGGCCAGCATCTCGCTGGCGATGATCGAGCCGCCGACGTCGGATCTGCCGCCGTACTCGGTGGGGAAGGCCGACGCGACGCCCAGCTCGACGGGGAGTTCGTGGAGCAGTCGGGTGATCCGCTCCCGTGCCTGGTCACCGGTCTCGCCATACACCGGGAGGAACTGCTCGTCGAGGTGATTCCGGTGCGCGTTGCGAACCTCGGCCCACGGTCCGTCGAGCATCTCCTGCAGGTGGGCGAGGTCGATACGGCCGGATGCGTGATCGGGCATGGTCACCCCTCGAGCTGGCGGACATATAGGTACAGTCTGGTCTCGATCAAGACTACCGGCCCGTCCGAGGGCCGCGCGTGCGGTGGCCCGCCCCCTTGCTGAGATTCATTCGCAGGCGTAGGAAGAACAGCACGCCCCACCCGCCGTGATCCGCCGTCCGATGTCGAAGGAGACGCGCGTGAGCAGACCCCGACGGCTCCGTCTCGCCGTGTCCGTGCTGGTGACCGTAGGCGCCGTCCTGCTCGGCACCGGCGCCACCGCGGCACCGCCCGCGACGGCGACACCGGGCGGGCACCCGGGCTGCGACCCGATCGACCCGACGGCCTGCCTCCTGCCGTTCCCGAACGACTACTTCACCGTGCCGGATCGGACCAGCCCCACCGGCAAGCGGGTACGGTTCGCGGCCTCCGCGATGCCCGCCAACGCGCAGGGGACTCCGATCGACCCGACGGAATGGAACCGGCAGGACGGGTTCAGTCCCGGCTCGCCGATCCTGGTGCGCGTGCCCGGCCTCGACGCCGCGGCGACCGGGATCGCACCGGTCACCGACATCGGCCGCTCGCTGGCGCCGGACGCGCCGATTGTGCTGCTCAACGCCCGGACCGGCAAGCGCACGCCGTACTGGGCCGAGCTGGACGCGCACGCGGCCAGCCAACCGGACCAGCAACTGCTGATCATCCGGCCGGCGGTGGCGCTGACCGAGGGCACCCGGTACGTCGTCGGCCTACGCGGCCTGCGCGACGGCACCGGGGCGCTGATCCCGGCCCCGAAGGCGTTCACGAAGTACGTGACCGGTGCCGGCCTCGACCATCGGGACCGTCGCGTCCCGCAGCTGAAGCGGATCCTTGCCGACCTGACCAGAGCCGACGTCAGGCGGCACAGTCTTTACCTGGCCTGGGACTTCACCGTGGCCAGCCGGCATGGTCTGACCGGGCGGATGCTGGCGATCCGGGACGGCGCGTTCGCTGCCCTCGGCCGGGCCGCACCGTCGTTCACCGTGACGCAGGTGACCGACTACCCGCCGGAACGGGATCCACTGATCGCCCGGCAGGTGGTCGGCACCGTCGGCGTGCCGTCGTACCTCACCGGTGACGGTAGGCCCGGCTCCCGGCTGCACTACGGGCCGGCCGGCGGCGACGGCAGGCCACCGACGCCGGACGCCCTGCCCACACCGTCCGGCGCGACGGTGGCGGCGGACTTCGTCTGCAACATTCCGCGCAGTGCCTCCGCCACGAAGCCGGCGCACCTCTCGCTCTACGGCCACGGCCTGCTCGGCCGGCCAACCGAGATCAACGCCAGCAACGTCAAGACGATGTCGGACACGTACGACTTCACGTTCTGCGCGACGAGCTGGATCGGCATGGCCACGGCCGACGTCCCCTATGTGGCCGGCGCCTTCACCGATCTCAGTGCCTTCCCCTCGGTGGCGGACCGGCTGCAGCAGAGCTACCTGAACTTCCTGTTCCTGGGCCGGGCGATGATCCACCCGGGAGGGTTCGCCGCCCACCCGGCGTTCCGGGACGCCGCCGCACGGCCGCTGATAAACGTGGCTGGCGGGCTGCACTACGACGGCAACAGCCAGGGCGGCATCAACGGCGGCGCGCTTACCGCCATCGCCCAGGACTGGACCCGGTCGGTGCTCGGTGTGCCGGCGATGAACTACTCCACGCTGCTGCAACGCAGCGTGGACTTCGCCCCGTTCCAGGAAATCATGAACGGCTACTACCCGGACAAGGCCGACCAGCAACTGGTCCTCGCGCTGCTGCAAATGTTGTGGGACCGCGCCGAGGCCAACGGGTACGCCCAGCACATGACCGATCGGCCGCTGCCAGGCACCCCGGCGCACCAGGTGCTGATGCACGTGGCCTTCGGCGACCAGCAGGTCTCCACGGCCGCGGCGGAGGTCCAGGCGCGCACCATCGGCGCCCGCCTGCACACCCCCGCGCTCGCCGACGGCTGGTCATTGGACGTGCGGCCGTACTGGGGCATCGCGCCGATCCGCAGGTATCCGTACACCGGCTCGGCGATGGTGGTCTGGAACAGCGGCACGGCGTACGCGCCACCGCCGACCAACCTCGCCCCGGCCGGGCCCGAGTACGGCGCGGACCCACACGAGTTCCCGCGTGCCCAGACCGCAGCCCAGAGACAGAAGGCGGTGTTCCTGCTCACCGGCAGGATCGTCGACGTCTGTGCGGGGACGCCCTGCCGGTGACGCCGACCCGGAGGCCGTGCTGGACCCTGTGCCCGCCGATGACGGGCCGGCCGCGGCGGTCGGCAGAGGGCGGGTGATCATTTCTGCTCCTGCAGGACCTTCTCCTCGCCGGCGATGACCGCCTTCGGTGCCACGTCCACGGTGGTGCGCAGGGAGATCGGTTCGAGCAGCACCGCCGCGACGACACCGAGGACGGCGACGGCCGCGGAGATGAGGAAGATGCGGCCGGTGGCATCGCCGTACGCCACCGCAGCCGGCTCCCCGGCCGCCGTGCCGGTACTGACCTGGCGGGCGAGGACGGCACCGAGCACGGCGACGCCGATGGTGCCGCCCAGCGATCGGAAGAACACCACGGTGGCGCTGGCGGTGCCGATGTCGGAGAGCGGGACGCTGTTCTGCACGACGAGGACGAAGTTCTGCAGGGTCATGCCGACGCCGGCGCCGACGAGCAACATCGCGACCGCGATGAGGACCATCGGCGTGCCCTCGTCGATGAAACCGAGGACGGCGAAACCGACGGTGAGACTCAGCGCGCCGGTGACGAGGAAGGGCTTCAGTCTCCCGGTACGGGAGACGAGCCGGCCGGCGACGATCGAGGAGATCAGGATGCCGGCCATCATCGGGATGGTGAGCAGGCCCGCCTCGGTGGGGGAGTGGCCGCGGCTGCGCTGGAAGTACTGCGCGAGAAACACGGCGGCGCCGTACATGGCGGTGCCGGCGGCGAGGCTGCCGAGGATGGCCAGGGCGGTGGCACGTTGACGGATGATGCGCAGCGGCACGAGAGGTTCCGGAGCCCGCGACTCGACCCAGAGCGCGATTCCGAGCAGGATCACCGTGCCGCCGACCATGGCAGCGGTCTGCCAGGAGGCCCAGGCGAACGCGTCGCCGACGAAGGAGACCCAGATCAGCAGCAGGCTGACGCCCGCCGTGATGAACGTGGCACCCCAGTAGTCGATCTTCACGTTGTCGCGGCGGTACACGGGTAGGCGCAGGGTGAGCTGCAGGATGATCAGTGAGGCGATCGCGAACGGTACGCCGACGAAGAAGCACCAGCGCCAGCCGAGCCAGGACGTGTCGACGATGAAGCCGCCCAGCAGTGGGCCACCGATGGTGGAGATCGCGGTGACGCTGGAGAGGTAGCCGGCGTAGCGGCCGCGTTCGCGCGGGGACACGAGCGCGCCGATGGCGATGCTGACCAGGGTCTGCAGGGCACCGACGCCGATGCCCTGCAACCCCCGCGCGGCGATGAGCTGTCCGGCGGTCTGGCTCAGTCCCGCGGCGATCGAACCGGCGACGAAGATCAGGACACCGATCTGGATGAGCGCCCGTTTGGAGAACAGGTCGGCGAGCTTGCCGAAGATCGGGGTGGCGACGGTGGCCGTGAGCAGGGTGGCGGTTACCACCCACGTGTACTGGGTGGGCGAGCCGTGCAGGTCGCCGAGCATTCGGGGCAGGGCCGTGGCGACGACGGTGCTGGCCAGCGTCGCGACGAACAGGGCGAGCAGCAGGCCGCTGAGCGCCTCCAGGACCTGGCGGTGTGATCTTTCGGTGGTGGTGCTCATGGTGCGGCCTCCGTGCGGTTCGTTGCTACGACGCTGCCCTCGCCGTCGGCAACTCGCCCACGCGCAGGCCCTCGATGCCGGTGCCGTGCAGCCCCGCCGGTGAGCAACCCGTAACAGCCGTCGCCCGCGGCGACCGCCTTGATCCGGTCGTGCAGGGCAAGCTATCCGGGTCGGCAAAATTAAGTCAAGTGATTGCTTTGCGGTATCGCGTGCGTCACCGCGCCGGGCCGGGGCGCTCAGGGGCGGGCGTCGGCAGGCGCGCGGTACAGCCCTTCGATGGCGTCGACGAGACTCGCTGCGGTCACCGACCAAGCGGCCGCGGCGGCCTCGCTCTCCGCCGGCAGCGTGCGTTCGCGCTGTGCGCACATGTGCACGATCAGCGTGCGCGCCATCTCGTCCCGCTCCCGCAGGACCCGGAGGCTGAGCGCCGGGAGGCAGCGGTGCAGGCCCTCGGTCACCGCGTGCCGCATGGGCGCCTCGTGCAACTCCGCGGCGGCGAGCTCGCGCAGCTTTGGTTCGGTCAACAGTTGTGCGGCGAACCGGGCGTACCAGGTTGGTGCGTCCAGCGACCTCAGGTGCTCGGTGAACGGGAGCACGACGCAGCTGACCCAGTCCCGCAGTCTGGTGCTGCCACCGTGCTGGGCCAGCAGGCCTGCGCGGATCTGCTCCATCGACGTGGCATGGCGCGCGACGATGGCCCGGACCAGATCGGCCTTGGTGCCGAAGTGATAGCCGACCGCGGTGTTGTTGCCCTGGCCGGCGGCCTCGCTGATCTGACGGTTGGAGACGGAGTAGACGCCGTGCCCGGCGAAGAGCTGTTCCGCCGTCGTCAGGATGCGCTCACGCGTCGGGCCTGCCTTCGGTATGACCGGTTCGGCGACGGGACCCACGATTGCCGCCGTACCGCCCGCCGTGAGGGCGAACATCCGGTCGATGATCTCGAACAGCGCGCTCAGGCCCTCCTCGGCGTGCCACACCGTGAGGCTCTCGCGCACACACGTCAGCGCGAGACCGGTCAGCACCCGGCCGGGCAGTTCCCCGACGCCGCGTTCGGCGAGCCAGTACAGGATGGTCTTCTCGAGGTGGGCGTCGGCGACGACGTGGTGGTGGCTCAGCTCCGGCTGGCGCTCGATGATCCGCCGTCGCGAGGCGACGACGCGGGACTCGGCCGCCAGGTACGCCTTGAGGGTCCGGGTCAGTGCCGGCCACGGCTGGGCGTCACCCTCGAAGGCCAGCAGTTCGGAGACCCGGGCCGCCTCGTCGGGGTCCGGGTCGAACAGCACCCCGAGCTTGGAGTCGAAGTGGTTGAAGAACGTCCGGCGCGAGACGCCGGCCGTGGCGGCGATCTCATCGACGGAGACGGCGGCGAAGCCGTGCTCCTCGAACAGCACGAGCGCGGCCTCGCGCAGGCGCCGCCATCGCCTGAGCCGGTCGGGACCGGGGCTGGTGGTGATCACCTCTAGACAGTAGGCCGTCGGCGGACGAGTTGCACTTGGTGCAAGTCGTCCGCCGATGCCAGTGGGATCGGTTTGAACATCTCCGGCTCGTCCTCCGGGAAGAGCGCGGTCGGGCCGTAGATCCAGTCTGTGAAGGAGTAGTCGTGGACCGCCCGGGCGCGGAGCAGGATGTTGCGCTGCTCGCGCTCGACGCCGTCGAGGTGCCAGAGGTTGCCCCACGCGCGACCCGTCAGCAGCACACGTCGGCAGTGCTCCGGTCGGACCGCCTCGTAGGCCGCGAGCGCGCCCGCCCAGTCGATGACGCCATCGCCACCCCGAAGTCGCTTGACGTGCTCGGCGAGTACCCAGCCGTCCTCGATCGCCATGATCGCGCCCTGCGCCATGTACTGCAGCGGCGGGTGCGCGGCGTCGCCGAGGAGGGCGATCCGGCCGTCGACCCAGGTGCTGATCGGGTCGCGGTCGTACATCCGCCACCACTTGTCGCGCCACATGTGCGGCAGCCCCTGCTGAACGGCGTCGCAGGTCCCGGTGAAGGCGGCGTCGAACTCGTCGGGGGTGCCCCAGTCCTCCAGCCCGGCGAGTGCCTTGGGCGACTCGAAGACGGCAACCTGGTTGAGCAGGTCACCACCGCGCAGACCGTAGTGGACGAAGTGGCAGCGAGGGCCGACGTACACGACGACCTCGGAGACGTCGACCGGGCGGCCCACCTCCGCGATCGGCACGGTGCCACGGTAGGCGACGTAGGCCGAGGAGACGGGCTGATCGTCGACGAGGAGCTTGCGGGCGACGGAGTGCAGACCGTCGGCCGCGATCACCACGTCCCCCTCGTGAACGGTGCCGGATTCGGTCGTCGCGGTGGCCTTCGCCCCGTCCTGTGCGTACGCCACGACCCGCTGCTCGGTGAGCAGCTCGACGCCAGCCTCGCGACAGGCCGCGAGGAACAGTCCGTGCAGGTCACTGCGATGGATGACCAGGTACGGGAAGCCGTACTCGCGCTCGAGGTCACGCAGGTCGAGCGCGGTCAGATCGCTGCCGTCGACCGCGTCGCGCATCACCATCTTGTCGGGTACGACGCCGCGGGCCTTGGCCTTTTCCAGCAGTCCGTAGTCATCGAGGATCCGGGTGCAGTTCGGTGCGAGCTGAAGGCCCGCGCCGACCTCGCCGAACTCCTTCGCCTGCTCGAGGACCCGCACCTTCAGCCCGACGCGGGACAGCGCGAAGGCGGCGCTCAGCCCGCCGATCCCGCCACCGACGACGACAACGTCAGGGGTGCTCACGTTCCTTGCCTCCTCAGAGCCAGGGGCCGAGGTCGGGAACCCCGGCGAGGGAGTGGGGACGGCCGGCCAGGTAGGCGACCACCTCGGGCAGCGGCCCGTCGGGAACCTCGGTGAGACCGCGCTTGGCCTGGATCTCCACCAGCAGCGCGGAGAGGAATCCGTCGGGAAGGTCGGCGAAGGTCAGCCCGGTGCCGAGATCGACGGCGTGTACGCAGACCTCGCGGGCACGCATCCAGGGGATCTCCGTGGCGGGGACGGTACGGCCCTGCGCGGTGACGACCTCGGCGCGCCATTGCTCCGTGCTGAGGGTGCCGATCGCGACCGCGAGATTGCGCGCGGATTCGGTCACCCACGCCGCCAGTTGGGTCGCGGGAAGCTTCGCGCCGGAGGTGATGTCGGCGTTCCGCTGCTCCATCGAGGAGTACATCGGTGTCCGCTCGCCGGTCCGGGCCCAGTGCACGAGGTTGCCGAGCGCGTCGGCGTTGGCGGCGACGTGCGCCACGAGATGTTTGCGGGTCCAGCCGGGCAGCGCGCTGGCCTCGGTCATCGCCGGTTCGTCCAGCGCGGCGACCTGCGTGGCGAGCAGCTCCGTTCCGCGCTCGACCCACTCCAGCGAGTCGACGTGCGTGCGCGACATCAGGACTCCTTGACGATCCGGTTGGTGCAGGCACCGATACCGGCGATCTCGGTCACGACGGTCTCGCCGCCGACGAGGTACACCTTCGGGTCACGCGCGTGGCCCACCCCTGCGGGCGTACCGGTCGCGATCAGGTCGCCCGGGTTGAGGCGGATGACGGTGGAGACGTACTGCACCAGGTGTACCGGGTCGAAGAGCAGCGTGCCGGTGTCGTCCTGTTGCATGACCTGGCCGTCGACGGTCGTCTTCACCTCGAGCGCCGGGCGGACGCCGCCGACCTCGTCGGGCGTCACGACGTACGGGCCGACCGGGGTGGAGGAGTCCCAGATCTTGCCCTGGGTCCACTCGATGGTCCGGAACTGCCAGTCGCGGACCGAGATGTCGTTCATGACCGTGAAGCCGGCGATGGCGGCCTCGGCCTCCGCCTCGGTGGCCCGCCGTACCGGCTTGCCGACCACGACCACCAGCTCGACCTCCCAGTCGAGGGCGTCGGTCTCGGCGGGCTTGGCGATGGGGTCGTTGGGGCCGATGAGGGTGTCGGCGAACTTGGGGAAGAGGGTCGGGTACGTGGGCAGGTCGCGACCCATCTCCTTGATGTGGTTGGTGTAGTTGTGGCCGACGCAGATCACCTTCGACGGGTGGGGCACCACCGGCGCCAGGTCGGCGCCCTGCGCCGGCCAGGTCTCACCGCTCGCGGAGGCGGCGATCGTGGCCCAGTCGTCCTGTGCGAACAGGGCACCGAGGTCCTCGTAGCCGAGGTCGACGAGGACGTCCCCATCGAGGCGGACGGCACGGGTGCCGCCGTTGACGCGGAGGGTGGCGAGCTTCATCGGAGGGTCTCCTGACGGTCGAGTTGGAGCGCCGAGAAGATGGGCGCGTCCGAGAAACGGAACAGGTCGAGGGCACCGGAGTCGGAGTCCGTGGTGCCGGCCTCGGACCGGGCGGAGAACTGCTGCCAGGACGGGACCACGAACAGGTCGCCCCGGGTGACTGACCAGGTCTTGTCGCCGACGGTCACCGTGCCGGAGCCGTTGAAGACCTGGTAGACCGACGACCCGGTCTCGCGAACCGGGGCGGTTTCGGTACCGCGAACGATCCGGTGGAACTCCGCGCGAATCGTCGGAAGCACGTCCGTGCCGTCGTGGGGGTTGCTGAACCGGATGGCTGCGTGGCCGGGCTCGACGGTGCCGCCGTACCCCTCCTTCTCCAGCAGTAGTTGGTCGTTGAGGGCGGCGTCGGTGTGTTCCCACTTGTAGGCCAGCAGTGGCGATCCGGGGGCCACCTCGGTCACCGAGAGCGGACGCAGGCCCGGATGGCCCCAGAGCCGCTCGGAGCGCGAGCGCGTGGGTGTGATCCGTTCAGCCTCGCTGATCTCGTCGCGGCCGAACTGGAAGAACTGTGCCTCGGTGACGTACTGGAACGGGATGTCGAGGCCGTCGATCCAGGCCATCGGCGTGGTGGTCGCGTTGTGGTGCGCGTGCCAGTTCCAGCCGGCCTGCGGCAGGAAGTCGCCGCGACGCATCGGGACCGCGTCACCGACCGCCGTCTCGCCGTTGCCGCCGACCACGGTCCACACGCCGGAGCCTTCGACGACGAAGCGGAAGGCGTGCTGGGTGTGCCGGTGCTCGGGGGCATCCTCGCCGGGCATCAGGTACTGGATCGCCGCCCACAGTGTCGGCGTCGCGAACGGCCGACCGCCGAGCGTCGGGTTCGCCAGGGCGATCGCCCGACGTTCACCCCCGCGGCCCACCGGGACGATGTCGCCGGCCTTCTCGGCCAGGCGCAGCAGGTTCTCCCAACGCCACAGGTGGGGCACGGCGCGTGACCGTGGGTGTGCCGGCATCAGGTCGCCGATCTCGGTCCAGAGCGGCACCAGCAGTTCCTGCTCGAAGCCGCGGTACAGCTCCTTGAGCGCAGGCGTCACGTCCGGCTGGTCCGGGGCCGAGACCGCCGTCAGGCGGACCGGGGTGTCAGTCGTGCTCATGTCGCCTAGGATGAACCTTGTCGAGCCAGCAGAACCAAAGATTCTGGAAGACGGAACGAGCAGGCCATGGGCAGTGTCGAACCGAAGGCCCCACCGACGTACGTCGTGACCAGTGCCGACCATGCGCTCCGGATCGCGGTCATGCT
The DNA here is from genome assembly GCF_053590565.1 of Micromonospora sp. NPDC003197. Classification (NCBI taxonomy): domain Bacteria; kingdom Bacillati; phylum Actinomycetota; class Actinomycetes; order Micromonosporales; family Micromonosporaceae; genus Micromonospora; species Micromonospora sp. NPDC003197. Next base: position 132,694 of record NZ_JBSFTE010000004.1, read on the forward strand.
GCAACTGGAGGGTGGGCTCACGGTGAGCCAGGTCGCCGAGCGGCTCGGCGTGGCCCGGTCGACGGCCCACCGGTTGCTGCAGACGCTCGTCTACCGCGACTTCGCGGTCCAGGACGATCATCGGGTCTACCACCCGGGGCCGGTGCTGGAGCTCGCCACGCACTCGCAATCGCGTACCTCCCAGCTCCGGCTGGCGGCGCTGCCGCATCTGCAGCGGCTCGTCGACACCGTGGGGGAGTCGGCGAACCTGGCGATCCGTACGGGCGACACGACGCGGTTCATTGCCAGCGTCGAGTGTCGGCAGGCACTGCGGGTGGGGTCACGCGAGGGGATGGTGTTTCCTGCCCACCGCACCACGGCCGGGCTCGTGCTGCTCGCGCAACTCCCGCCAGTCGAGGTGGACGCGCTCTACGCCGCTGAGCGGTACCTCCGACGCCCCGACGAACGACCGGACATGGCGACCCTTCGTAGCCGGCTCACCCGCGTCCGTCGGGCCGGGTTCGCACTCAACAACGGGCTGTCGGAGCGGGGGATCGTCGCGATCGGCGTGCCAATCCGCGACCCGGACGGTACGGCGTTGGCCGGGCTCTCCATCTCGATGCCGGCGGTCCGGTACGACCGCCCGCAGCTTCCGGCGCTCGTTGCCACCCTGCACCGGGTGGCCGGAGCCATCGAAGCAGCCGGGACCGTTCAGACAGCCGGAGCCATCGACGCAGCTGGCGACTGAGCTCGACATATGCACTGTGTGCATGTCGCGTCATGCGAAACATGTGTTTGCCTGATGTGGTCGTGCTCACTTCAATGGGGTCACCGAACTACCGAACCAAGGTGAACCGATGAGCGAATCAGTCGCACCCGTCTCCGACATCGACCTGTTCGACGACATGGTGCTCGTCGACCCGTACCCCGCGTACGCCGCACTGCGTGACATGGCCAGCGTCGTCCGCCTTCCCGCGAACGACGTCTATGTGTTGACCAGGTACGACGTCATCCGCAACGCCCTCGGTGACTGGGAGACGTTCTCCTCCCAGGGGGCGATCGGATTCAACCCGATGGTCAACGAGGCCCTCACCGGCACGTCCCTCGCCTCGGACCCGCCGGTACACACGCAGCTGCGGGCGGCCCTGACCGAGAACCTGTCCCCGCGTGCACTTCGCGGTCTGAAGGACGGCATCCGCGCCAAGGCCGACGCCCTCGTCGAGGAACTGGTCAGCAAGGGCTCGTTCGAGGCCATCGACGGGCTGGCCCGCGCCCTGCCGCTCGCGGTCGTCGCGGATCTCATCGGGTTCACCGGTCACGTCCGGGACAACATGCTGCGCTGGGGGCAGGCCGCGATGCAGGTCATCGGGCCGATGAACCAGCGCACCGCGGAGAGCTTCCCGATCGCCGGCGAGCTGTACCAGTGGTGTTCGACCGTCACCGCCGAGGACCTGACACCCGGCTCGATCGGCCGGGGCATCTTCGACGCCGAGGCGCGCGGCGACATCCCGCCCCACACGGCGGGCCACATCATCCACCAGTATCTGGGGGCCGGGCTCGACACCACGATCGCCTCGATCGGCAACATCGTGGCCCTGTTCGCGGCCCACCCCGAGCAGCTCGCGCTGGTTCGGGCGAACCCTTCGCTGGTGCCGGCCGCGTTCAACGAGGTGCTCCGCTACTGGGCACCGATTCATGCCTGGGCACGTCGGGCGACCCGGGACGTGGTGATCGACGGTGTCCTGGTCCCGGCGGGCGCGAAGGTCGCGGTCCTGTTCGGCGCCGGTAACCGGGACCCTCGGCACTACCCGGACCCTGACACGTTCCTGGTCGAGCGCAACCCGATCGACCATCTGTCCTTCGGGTACGGCCCGCACGGCTGCGCCGGACAGGGGCTGGCCCGACTCGAAGCACATGCCGTCATCGAGGCGCTGGCCAGCCGTGTCGGTCGCCTGATCGTCGGGCCGGAGGTGCGGAAACCCAACAACGTCACCCGCAGCATCGAGGAGCTGCCCGTTCTCGAGGTGGTGGCGGCATGAGGATCGTCCTGGACCGTCCGCGCTGCGAGGGGCACGGACTGTGCGAGGAGGCCGCGCCCGACCTGCTGCACCTCGACGACGACGGCGAACTGGTGCTCGACCGCGAGGAGATCGGCGACGCCGACGCGGCACGGGCCAATGCCGCTGTCCGGGTCTGCCCGGTCGCGGCCCTGCGCCTGTCATGAGTACGCCGATCCACCGGGTCGTCGTCGTCGGAAACGGCATCGCGGGCCGCACTGCGGCCGACGCGCTCCGGGAGGCTGGTTTCGACGGGGAGCTCACCATCGTTGGCGACGAGCCGCACGCCGCGTACAGCCGTCCGGCGCTGTCGAAGGCGTTGCTGCTCGACGCCGACGACGCGTCGTCCCACGAGCTGCCGCCGAGCGGTCACGGGGCAACCGAGTTACTGGGGGTACGCGCGACCGGTCTCGACGTCGACCGTCGACTCGTCACGCTCGACGACGGCGCGAACCTTCCGTACGACCGCGTCGTCCTTGCCACCGGGGCCCGTGCGCGTCGGTTGTCCGACCTTCCCGAGGAGTTCGTCCTGCGCGGCCTGGACGATGCGCTTGCCCTGCGCGAGCGCATCGCTGGCCGCCCGTCGGTCGTCGTGGTCGGCGGGGGCCCGCTCGGCATGGAGATCGCGTCGGGCTGTCTGGCCGCCGGGTGTCAGGTCACCCTCGTCTCCCAGGGCCTGCCGTTGATCCAGCAACTGGGCCCGTACCTGGCCCAGGTCTTTGTCAAGGCAGCGCTGGAGCGCGGGCTCACCATCGTCGAGACCGGATCGGCGCGACTCGGACAGCGGGACGGCGGGGCACGTGTCGTACTCGATGACGGCACTGTCCTCGAGGCCGAGTTGGTGGTGAGCGCCGTCGGCGACATCCCGAACACGGAATGGCTCACCGACACCGGCCTGGCTGACCAAGGTGTCGTTCAGGTCGACTCCCGGGGACTGGTCCGGCCCGAGATCGCTGCCGTCGGCGACCTGGCAGTGTTCCCGACGCCCTACGGCCTGCGCCGCATCCCGCTCTGGAACAGCGCCATCGAGCAGGCGAAGGTGGCGGCAGCTGCGCTCGTTCGTGGGGACGACACGCCACCGCTCCAGTTTCAGCCGTACTTCTGGACCGAGCAGTTCGGGATCAACCTCAAGGCCGTCGGCTATCTTCCGCTGCCCGGAGAGCCGACGTATGTCGAGGGCGGGCCCGGCGGGCCAGCGCTGATGCGCTGGCCGCGCGACGACGGCCCCGGCGCGGCGGTGGCCCTCAACTACCGGATACCGATCCCACGACTGCGTCGGGTGAGTCGGGAGGCCGGGTAGCCTTCTCCTCGCGATGAGCGATGACGGAGAGGGCACCACGAGTTCCGGGTTGTATCGACTGACCTCGGTCAACCTCAACCTGCTGGTGCCCCTCCTCGCGCTCTTGGAGGAGCGCTCGGTGACAAAGGCGGCTGGGCGCGTGGGTCTGACGCAGCCGGCGATGAGCCATGCGTTGGGTCGCCTGCGGCGGCTCCTCGACGACGACCTGCTCGTCCGGCAGGGCGGCGCTGTCACATTGACCCCGCGCGCGCTTGAGTTGATCGGGCCGCTGCGGGCCACGCTCCAGCAGGCCGCGCACGTGGTCAATTTTCCGGGCTTCGATCCGCTGACGGATCGTCGGGTCATGACCATCGCGATGACCACCAGCACGGCCTTCGTCATCGGGGCGCGGCTGGCTCGACTCGTAGCGGAACGAGCCCCGCAGGCGATCCTCCGTCTGCGCACCATCACCGTGCCGACTGACGCCACCTTCACCGAGCACGGGGTCGACGTCGTGCTGCTCTCCGAGGGTTTCGCCTCGCCGTATCCGCGGGAGCGCCTGTACGACGACCGCATCGTGGTGGTGGCTTCGGCGGACACACCACCGGAAGCCAGCGCGCTCGACCTGTTGACCACGCAGCCGCATGTCGTCGTCGACACCGAGCGGCGAGTTTTTCCCTACTCGGTGCTCGAGGAGCAGGGGGTCACCTACCGCATCGGTCAGCTGATCTCCGATTTCCTGCTCGTGCCGTACCTGGTCGGCCGTGCCGGCGGAGTCGCCCTCCTACGGCACCGGGTCGCGGCGGAGATGCGTACCCTGGTCGACCTGCGAATCGAGGAATTCCCGTTCCCACTCCCCGGGCTGGGCATCGACATGGTGTGGAATCCACACCTGGGTGACCGCTACTTCATCTCCTGGCTGCGTCAACTCCTGTTCGACGCCGCGAGACCCTGAGGCCGCATCAGAGCCCTGGCGGGCATCAGAGAGCGCTGAGGCGTATCGGGGCGCTGCGCGTTCAGTGGCGTCCGATCGCCCCGATCCAGCTCTCGGTGAGGACGTCCAGCATCTCGTCGCGCTCGACACCCCAGGTCCCGGCTGTCCAGTGGCGCGCGACGTGGTCGAGTGCAGTGATGGCGATGACGCTGCGGATTTGGCGGGTGTTGGCGGAAAACCGGTCCGCGCGGTCGAGCCCGTCCTTGATGTCGCTGATGGCCTCATTCATCCACTCATCGAAGAGTGCCCGGATTTCGGGGTCGACGGCTGCGGCGGCGAACGCGGTCGTGGTGTAGGGGCGGATCTCATCCCATCGTTTTGAGGTCGACGCGAGCCACGCGCGGATGCGTTCGCGGGAGCCGTCCTCGACCACGGCAACCAACCCCCGCTCGGTCGATCCGTGCTCGGCAGAGGGGACCCGGTCGAGCGCGGCGTTGAGCCGTCCCGATACGAGGGCCTTCATCAGGTCGACCTTGGAGGGGAAGTACGCATAGAAGGTCATTCGCGTCGTCCCCGCCGCTGACGCGATATCGTCGATCGTCGTCGCTACATAGCCCTTGGACACGAACAGGTCCAGGCCGGCGTCGAGGAGGAGTTTTCGCGTCATCTCCTTCTGCGCCTTACGAAGCGTAGTCACGCCGGTCAGCATAGGCCACCGCGAATTTCATCTGTTCTTGTCGATTGTTTTGTTTGCGCGTTGCGCGGACTCCTGACGCTCGGTAAAGCACTCCGCCTTACGGCGAGTAACTCGTCGCCACCGTCTGACGAGGGGTGCGTCCTCGAGGGCTAGCTGGCCTGGGGTCGCCGAGGCTGAATCGAGGCCCCGGCTGCGCTGGGGGGTGGGCCTCCGACCTGCGGTGTAGCATGAGTCAAAAGAATTTACTTGCTCAACATTCTCTTGACACGCCGTAAACCTACGTGACACCGTTCACGTCGGCGGCGTGACCCCAGTCACTCGCTGTGACCGAGAGGAGTGCCAGGGATGGGCGCAGAGACTGCCGAGAACACCGTCAACACCGTGCTTGGTCCTGTCCCCGCGCAGCAGTTGGGGGTTGTCGCGGTCCACGAGGCGCTGCTGTCGGTCGTCCCTGGGGCGGAGTACGCGTTCGACATCACCATCGACCGTGCGGAGATCTTCGAGGCCCTGGCCGAGAAGCTGACGGACTTCCGTACGCACGGCGGCGGGACGATCGTCGACAGCACCGGCATGTTCCACGGGCGCGACGTACGGCTGTACGAGGCTCTCTCGCGCACGACCAACGTGCACATCATCGCGTCGACCGGCCAGGGCCCCGAGGAGATGCTCGGCGGCTACTTCCTGACGCCGCAGACCAACCCGCCGACGCCATGGCCGGCGGAGAAGTTCGCCGATCTCTTCGCCAAGGAGGTCACCGAAGGCATGGTGGTTCCCCGGGTCGAGCGGCGGGGTGCCGCAGGACTCGTGGCCACCGTGGCGACGCCCACGGGCATGACCGCAACCGACGAGAGCCTGTTCCGGGGTGCGGCCCGCGCCGCCTTGGCCACCGGTGTCCCGGTGTCGATCCGCTACGGCGACGACGCCGTACACGATCTTCAGGTTGTCCTGGACGAGCAGTTGCCAGCCGACCGCGTGGTCGTCGGCGGTCTCGACCGTACGGACGCCGTCGCCGCCGGGGCACCGTTCGAGGTCGCGACCTGCGGTGCCTATGTCGGCCTGGACCACGTGGGCACCGAGGACGACGCCCACATCACCGATGCCGAGCGTGCGGCCCTGGTCGCCAAGCTGGTGGAGAACGGCCACGGCAACCGGATCCTGCTCTCGAGTAGCGCGACCGGCGTTGCCAAGGGGCACCCGGCCAACGACCTGCCCTACAGCTATGTCCTGACCACGTTCGTCCCCCTCCTCAAGGCACAGGGCCTCAGCGATGAGGACGTCCGACGGATCCTCGTCGACAACCCGCGCGACCTGCTGACGGTGCGCTGAGCGCCCGGCAGCCCAAGACATCGATCTCTTCTGCAAAAGGTGGGTGTTGTGTCGAGAGTGAACACGGTCCTGGGGCCGATCCCGACCGAAGAACTGGGTCTCGTGGCCATCCATGAGCACATCGGGTACGGCATGCCCGGTTCCGAGCTGGACACCAAGTGGTGGAAGAGCCCCGAGCAGCGCTACCAGGAGACCGTGCCGAAGCTGCGCCAGTTCCACGAGTATGGCGGCGGCACCTTCGTCGACGCGACCGGCATCTGCAACGGCCGGGACATCGACTACTACAAGTCGCTCTCCGCGAAGACCGGCGTGCACATCATCGCCAGCACCGGCTTCGTCGGCGGTGACACCGCCCTGCCGTACTTCGCCCGGGCGAGCGTGGAATACCTGGCCGCGCACTTCGTCCACGAGATCACCGTCGGCATCGGCAACACCGGTGGCCGCGCCGGCATCATCAAGGTCGGTGTGAGCCGCGGTGGCCGCATGACGGACCTGGACAAGCGGATCTACCGGGCTGCCGCCCGGGCGGCCCTGACCACCGGCGTGCCCATCTTGACCCACCTAGCCATCGACGTCGAGAACGCGATCGCCATCTTCAACGCGGAGGGTCTTCCGCTCGACCGTGTTCTGTTCGGGCACGTCGACGACGGCGTCAACGCCGAGAAGACCCGGGTCAGCTGGATCGCGGAGCAGGGCGGCCGGGTCGGGTTCGACACCTTCGGCTACGAGACCGAGCTCGAGGACCCGCCGTTCTGGGCCCGCCCGCGCAAGGAACGGCTGGACCACTTCCTCCGGATCATCGGTCAGGGGCACCTGGGCAAGGTGCTCGCTTCGGCTGACGCCAACTGCAGCCCGCTGGGCTGGCCCGGGGTCAAGGACCACACCATCAACTACATCTTCGAGGACCTGATCCCGGACCTGCGCGCCGCCGGTCTCAACGAGGCCGAGATCAAGACCATCTTTGTCGACAACCCCGCTGACTTCCTGACCATCAAGAACTGACCAAGGACAGAACCATGCAGACCTCAGACCTTGAGCGCCTGAACGTCGCCATCGTCGGCGCCGGGTACGCCGGTGCGGCCGCAGCCAAGGCTCTCTCGCTCCTCGGTGCCAACGTCAACGTGTACGAGCAGGCGACCCAGATCCGGGAGGTCGGTGCCGGCATCGGCCTGCGCCCCTCCACCATGGATCACTTCCGTCGGTGGGGAATCTTCGACGCGATCGCCAAGGTGAGCTCGCCGAGTGACTACTTCGAGATCCTCACCGCCACCGGCGACCCGATTACCCGAGAGGCCTGGCCGGAGATCGACACCTTTGGTGCGAAGACCCACCTGATCCACCGCGGGGACTTCATCGAGGCGCTGGTCGGCGTGCTCCCCGAGGGCATGGTGCACCTCGGGCACAAGCTGGAGGCCATCGAGGACCGGGGCGACCGCTCGGTCCTCACCTTCACCAACGGCACGACCGTCGAGGCAGATCTGGTCGTCGCCGCGGACGGCATCAAGTCGGTGGTGCGTCAGCAGCTCTTCAGCGAGAAGAGCCCGGTGTTCTCGGGTGAGCACGCCTACCGTGCGGTGATCTCCGCAGACGACGCCTACGGCTTGTGCGTCGACGACAACCTGCGGATGTACATCGGCCGGGGCACGAAGGTGTACTTCCTGCCGCTGCGTCACCGCAACCAGGTCTCGTTCGATATCACCGCGTTGTGCCCGGACAGCACCTGGGCACCGCAAACCACCAAGGACGACCTGCTGGCGATGGTGGAGGGCTTCGACGAGCGGATCGTCAAGATCGCCCGCGACCTCGACATGGCCACCGTGAACGTGCGCGCGGTCTACGACATCGACCCGGTCGACACCTGGCACTCGCGTTCCGCCGTCCTCGTCGGCGACGCCGCCCACTCGATGCTGCACCACCAGGGCCAGGGCGCGAACTCGGCGATCCTGGACGCGGGTGCGCTTGCTGACGCCCTTGTCCAGGCCGACTCCGTACAGGAGGCGCTGGCCCGCTACCAGGCCACCCGTAAGCCGGTGACCGATGAGCTGCAGCGAATCTCGCGCCAGGGGTGGAGCGAGGACGAGGTCAACGATGTCTTTCCCGGGCAGAAGCCCGCGTCCCAGCAGCCGAGGAACTGACACCATGGCACTGCATCCCAAGATTGCCGAGATCCTGGCGAGCCTGCCGGCCCCACCGGACGGCCCGCTCGACCCGGTTGCCATGCGGGCAGCCGAAGAATCGCAGGTTCCCCCCGTCGAGGAGCGTTTGCCGCTGCACTCGGTCGAGGACACCACGGCCCAGACTCCGACGGGCGATATCCCACTGCGGATCTACACGCCGACCGACGCAGCGGCGTACGGCCTGCTGGTCTACTTCCATGGCGGCGCCTTCTTCCTCGGCAGCCTGGAGACCCACGACCACATCGCGCGGTCACTGGCGACGGAGACCGGGCTCAAGGTCGTCTCCGTCGGCTACCGCCGAGCACCCGAGGCCGCCTTCCCAGCCGGCCTTCAGGACTGCTACGCCGTGGTCCACTGGGCTGCCGAGAACGGCGAGCGCCTCGCCTGGGACGGCACCACGCTCGCCATCGCCGGTGACAGCTCGGGTGGCACCTTCGCTGCCGCCGTTGCCGCGATGGCCCACGACGACGGATTCGATGGGATCACGCATCAGGTCCTCTTCTACCCCTCGCTCGACCTCGACTTCGACGTCGACCGCTACGCCTCGCTGCGGGAGAACGCCGTCGGCTACGGCCTGGAAACGGCCGGGCTGAAGCCGTTCAACGCCTTCTACCTCGACAGCGGGGCCGACCCGGCCGACCCGCTGGTCTCGCCGATCAAGCGGGCCGACCTTACCGGCCTGCCGCCCGCGCTGATCGTTACCGCGGAGCACGATCCCATGCGGGACGAGGGCGAACGCTACGGCCAGCGGCTCAAGGAAGCCGGAGTCGACGTCACGGTGAGCCGCTATCCGGGTGCCGGCCACGGCTTCGTTCAGCACTTCTCCTGGATCCCGGAGTACCACCGGGCCTTCGCGGAGACGGCTGCCTTCCTCAGCGGTGAGCCATGGCGCGGGTAGCCGTCCATCCCCTGGTCTCGCCGTGGGGTCGGTTCGGCCTGTACAGCTTCTTCATCGACGCCCCCGAGCCGGCCATCGTCGACACCGGGATCGCCTCCTCGCCCGCCGAGGGGATGGTCCCGGCGCTCGCGGCCATCGGGCGTCGCATCGAGGACGTGCGCTGGATCCTGCTGACCCACGGTCACATCGATCACGTCGGCGGGGCCTACGCCCTGTGGGAACTCACCGGCCGGCGTGCGCAGGTGGTCATCCACGAGGCCGACGCCGCGATGCTGCGCTCGCGCCGGGCCCACGTGGACGAGTACCTCCACGGTCGGGCGCAGTACCTGAACGACCCCGAGGGCGCGGCGAAGGTGACAGCCGCCACCAATGCGGTCATCTCCGGCGAGATGGAGCCGACGATGCTGCTCAAGGGCGGCGAGACGCTTTCGCTCGGCGGCGACGTGACCGTCTCCGTGCACTCGGTGCCGGGTCACACGCCCGGATCGGTGGCCTATGTGATCGACGGCCAGCGCTCGGTGTTCGTCGGTGATGCCGTCCAGGTCCACGGGGCCGCCAACAACTTCCCCGGCTACGTGGATCCGGTGGCGTACCGGGCCAGCCTGCGGTACCTGCGTGACGAGATCCGTCCGCAGCACCTGTACCTCGGGCACCCGTACCGTCGCGCAGACGGCACGCCGTACGGCGTCGAACTCGACGCCGACCAGGCGCGGGAGGCGCTGCAGGGGAGTCTGGACATCGAGGCCGGGGTCAGCGAAGCGGCCTGCCGCTGTCTTCAGGACGGTCTGCGGGCCACGGACTCTCCGTACTCCCCGTTTGCTCCGGTCGCCGAGCGGCTCGGCTACACCGGCGACCCCGCGCTTGAGCCGTCACCGTTCTTCACCTCGATGCACGGCTACCGCACGCACTTCCACCAGAACTCGTAACCGAGAACAAGGAACTTCGCATCATGGCTGACTTCCAGACCACCCGGGCAGGCGAGCAGACGATTGCCGTCCGCAAGGACCTGCGGGTGCCGATGCGCGACGGAATCACCCTCGCCGTGGACGCGTACCACGGCCTGGCGGACAAGCCGCGGCCGGCCCTGATCGCGATGAGTGCCTACGGCAAGGAGCTACAGGCCCTCGCCCTCACCACGCCGCCACAGCGTCGCCCGAGCCCGATGTGGGACGGCTGCATCGAGGCCGGAGACATCGCGCGCGTCGTCCAGGAGGACTACGTCCATGTCATCGGTGACATGCGGGGCACCGGTGACTCCGACGGCGTGATGATCGGCAACTACAACTTCGGTGGTGTCTCCCAGGGGCAGGACCTGTACGACCTCATCGAGTGGGTCGCCGAGCAGCCCTGGTGTGACGGCAATGTCGGCATGATCGGCATCTCCTATTTCGGCTCGATGCAGGTGCTCGCCGCGGCCGAGCGGCCACCGCACCTGAAGGCGATCTTCGTCAGCGGCGGCCATTTCGACTTCTACGAGACCACCTACCACGGCGGCGTCATGTGGTTCATGCCGCGCGCTGCCCGCGAGGGACGTGGTGGCGACTCCGGCATCGCGCACACCAACGTCAAGTCCCGCATGCAGGAGATGTACTCGCCGGAGGAGCTGAAGAAGCTCGTCGCCGAGCGGCTCCGGGACCCGGACGTGGCCGCGTGGCCGAACCTCGTGCACGTGCTGAAGTACCCGAAGAACCGTGAGCTCTGGTTCGACATCGTGATGAACAACCTCGACGGGGAGTGGTACGAGGAGCGCAACCCCATCACCCTGGCCGAGAACATCGACATCCCGGTCTATCTGCAGATCGACCAGGGACGCGGCTGGACCGTGGACGGACACATCGAGCTGTTCGACGTGCTCAAGGGGCCCAAGAAGCTGGACATCGGTTCCTACCCGCCGATGCAGTCGCGCCCCTGGGTCGAGGAGCACGACAAGATGTTCCGCTGGTACGAGTACTGGCTCAAGGGCATCGACAACGGCATCATGGACGAGCCGGCCGTGAGCGTCTTCGTGGAGGGCTCGCGGAAGGTGGTCACCGCAGCACAGTGGCCACCGAAGGAAATCGAATACAAGCCGCTGTACCTGCGCCCACGGCACAAGCTCTCCGCAGAGCCGGAGCTGATGGGGGCGGAGTACGCCGCCCCGGACGGCTTCTACCAGGCACCGCTGACGGTGACCGACCAGGTGGCGACGGTCAGCTGGAGCACCGAGCCGTTCGAGGAACCCACGGAACTCATCGGCACCGGCGCGGCGCACCTCTTCGCCGAGATCGACCAGGACGACACCAACTTCATCATGCGGATGTGGGACGTCGCCCCGAACGGCAAGCGACAGCTGATCACCACAGGTTTCCTCAAGGCGTCACACCGCGAGTTGGACGACCGGACGACCGAGGGCAACCCGTACCACCCGCACACCCGCAGCGTGCCGGTCGAGCCTGGAAAGATCGAGGAGTACGTCCTGCGGCTCTATCCCTTCGCGGCGACGTTCAATCCCGGCCACCGTCTGCTGGTGGAGCTCTCCAACGACGAACCACTGGCCGACGCGCACAACGCGTTGCTGCCGCCGGACGCGTTCCACCTGCCGGTGGGTCGCCCCGTCACCCACAAGATCTACCGTGACGCCGCCCACCAGTCCCGGCTCGTGCTGCCGTTCACGACGCGCACCGCAGCGGAGAAGGGGTAGTCGAACATGGCATTCGTCTACGCAGCGGCCCGTACTCCCTTCGGCCGGTTCAACGGAGCGCTGGCCGGCGTACGTCCCGACGACCTCGCCGCGACCGCGATAGCCGGTGTGCTCGCGAAGGCACCGGCGCTGGACCCGGCCGGGATCGGCGAGATCGTGTGGGGTTGCGCGAACCAGGCGGGCGAGGACAACCGCAACGTCGGCCGGATGGCCGGACTGCTCGCCGGAGTCTCGGTGTCGGTGCCGGCGACCACGGTCAACCGGCTCTGCGGCTCGTCGCTCGATGCCGCGATCATCGGCTCCCGCGCGATCGACACCGGTGACGCCGATGTCGTACTTGTCGGCGGGGTGGAGTCGATGACCCGGGCGCCGTGGGTACTGCCGAAGCCGGACCGGGCATTTCCGGCCGGCAACACCACCGCCGTTTCGACGACCCTCGGTTGGCGCCTGGTCAACCCCCGGATGCCGGCGGAGTGGACGGTGTCGTTGGGGGAGTGCAACGAGCAGCTACAGGAGCGGTTCTCGATCTCGCGACAGCGGCAGGACGAGTTCGCCGCACGGTCGCACCAGCTCGCGGCGGCGGCCTGGGACGAAGGCTTCTACGACGACCTGGTGGTTCCGGTCGACGGTGTCGACCTGACCCGGGACGAAGGCATCCGCGCCGGCTCCACGCCGGAGAAGCTCGCCAGCCTCAAGCCCAGCTTCCGCCCCGACGGCACGATCACCGCCGGCAACGCCTCGCCGCTCAACGACGGGGCGTCGGCGGTGCTGCTCGGCTCGGAGGCCGCCGCCGCGCAGATCGGGCGCGACCCGGTCGCCCGGATCATCGGACGTGGTGCGTTCGCGCTGGAGCCGCAGGCCTTCGGCTTCGCCCCGGTTGAGGCGGCCAACCGAGCGCTGGACCGGGCCGGCATCGGCTGGGATCAGGTGGGTGCGGTCGAGCTCAACGAGGCCTTCGCCGTCCAGTCGCTCGCCTGTGTGGACGCCTGGAAGATCGATCCCGCGATCGTCAACGTCAAGGGGGGCGCGATCGCGATCGGGCACCCGCTCGGCGCCTCGGGGGCCCGCATTCTCGGCACTCTCGCCAAGGTCCTTATCGAGAAGCGCGAGCGGTACGGCGTTGCCGCGATCTGTATCGGCGTGGGTCAGGCGCTCGCGGTGGTCCTCGAAAACGTCACCGGAGGAGCGGCGTGAGCAGAACCCAGATCTTCGGATCGCCGGCTGAGGCGGTGAGTGTCGTCAAGGATGGCGACACCGTCCTGGTGGGTGGCTTCGGATTCGCCGGCATGCCATTCGATCTGATCGACGCCCTGATTCGGCACGGCGCAGGCGACCTCACAATCGTGTCCAACAATGCCGGCAACGGCGATGTGGGCCTGGCCGCCCTGTTGAAGGCCGGCCAGGTGCGGAAGGTTCTCTGCTCCTTCCCGCGGCAGGTCGACTCGTACGTCTTCGACGACCTCTACCGCCGTGGGGAGATCGAGCTTGAGGTTGTCCCGCAGGGCAACCTCGCCGAGCGGATGCGGGCGGCCGGGGCGGGCATCGGTGCGTTCTACTGCCCGACGGCCGTCGGCACGCCGTTGGCCGAGGGCAAGGAGACTCGCTCGATTGGCGGGCGGGACTACGTCCTTGAATACCCGATCAAGGGTGATGTCGCCCTGATCGCGGCGCACGTCTCCGACACGATGGGCAATCTCGTGTACCGCAAGACCGCCCGAAACTTCGGCCCGGTGATGGCCACGGCCGCCACGACGACCATCGTCCAGGTCTCGTCGATCGTCGAGGCGGGGCAGATCGACCCGGAGGTCGTCATCACCCCGAGCATCTACGTCGACCGGGTGGTCCAGGTCGAACCGCGTCACTACACGGTGCAGGGAGCCCGCTGATGTCACTCAATTCCGACCAGCTCGCGGCCCGGGTTGCCCAGGACATCGAGCCGGGTAGTTTCGTCAACCTCGGCATCGGTCAACCCACCAAGGTCGCCGACCACCTTCCGGCCGAGCTCGGCATCGTCCTGCACACCGAGAACGGCATGCTGGGCATGGGCCCCGCAGCTGTTGGCGACGAGATCGACCCGGAGCTCACCAATGCCGGCAAGGTGCCCGTCACCGAGCTGCCTGGGGCGGCATACTTCCACCACGCAGACTCCTTCGCCATGATGCGTGGCGGCCACCTCGACGTGTGCGTCATGGGTGCCTTCCAGGTCTCGGCAAGTGGTGACCTCGCCAACTGGGACACCGGTGCGCCCGGCGCTATCCCCGCAGTCGGCGGCGCGATGGATCTGGCGATCGGAGCCAAGCGGGTCTACGTGATGATGACGCTCTTCGCGAAGAACGGCAGCCCGAAGCTCGTGCCCACCTGCACCTACCCCCTCACCGGCGTCGGCTGTGTCAGTCGGGTCTACACCGACCATGCCGTATTCGAGATCACTTCTGCTGGCGTCCGCGTGATCGAGTCGTTCGGCATCTCCGTCGAGGAGCTTCGCGCCCGGCTGGACGTCCCTCTTTTGGTGGACGTCAACTAACCGTCGTTGCTTCCGGCTTCCGCCGCCCTCATCGAGGTCGGCGGCTCCGCCACGTACGTCCGGCTCTCTGGTTGGGCTGTGCCTGGCAGAGGCGTTTTTCTATCCCTTGTGGCTTGGCTACGCCTATTTCTCTGATGTACGGTTCACACCGAACTGACTGAAGTGCGTAACTGAGCGGGCCACCGGTCAGGTCCGGAGTGCCGCTCCACCGGCTAAGCCGGCTGGGCGGCGGTGGGCGACCCAGGGGAGTCGATAATGGCCAGGCCTTATGACTGGTGGGTGTTGGACCTGGACCGGGATCCGACCCCGGGGGCACCAGAGCGGCTTGACGTGATGGGCGACCGCTTTCTGGACTTTGCCGACGTCGCCCACCGGGCGTACCGGTCAGTGCAGTCGTTGCAGGGTGACGGCGCGGTGCTGACCTGGGTGGGGCTCTCCGGCGACGCGTTCCGTGAGCAGTTCGGTGAGTTGCCGGAGCAGCTGCGCAAGTTGCACACGTCGCATCAGATGGCGGGCGACGCATTGCACGTGTACGCGCCGAAGCTCACCACTGCCCAGGCCCAGGCCGACCGGGCGCTGGCCGACGGGCGGGCGGCACGTGAGCAGCTCAGTAGCCTCAACAGCCAACTAGCGATAGCTGAGAGCGACTTCGCCGCGATCTCCCGGCAGGCCGACGAGTTGCGGGATCTGCCGTCGGAGACCAACAGGCCCGATCCGGAGCAGGTCCGGCAGGCGTTGCGTGACGCGGAGGTCGCCGGGCAACGCCTGACCACCGTACGCGGCCAGGCGGCCTCGGCCGAGCAGGCGTTGCAGGCCGCGAAGATCCTGGCTGACCAGGCCCGGCAGATGCGCGATGCGGCAGCCCAGACGTGCGAGCGGGAGATCCGCGAGGCGTCGGATGTCGGCATCCAACCACGCTCGTTCTGGCAGAAGCTGGGCGACGCGTTCAAGGCCATCTGGGACGTGATCTGCGAGATCGCCAAGTGGGTGGCACTGGTGGCGGGGGTGATCGCCCTGGTCATCGGCGGGCCGCTGGCCTGGGTCGCGCTGGCCGCCGGGGCGGTGCTGCTGGTCAAGGCAATAGTCGACTTCGCCCAGGGGAAGGGAGAGATTCTCGACCTGGTCTTCGGCGTTCTCGGGATCATCCCCGGTGTACGTGGCCTCACTTCACTGTCGAAGTTGCAGTCGCTCTACAAGGCGGGCGGCCTGAAGGAGATCGGCAAGGCCGCGCTCGGCTCGATGAAGAACCTCGCTACCGAGCTGGCCGCGGTGGTCAAGAACGTCGGTGCCGGCACTGTCACCGTGGTCAAGAATCTTGGCGGCAGCCTGGACAACATCGTGCCGAAGATCAGCTTCGGTGGGCGGGGCGGGCGTAACAGTCAGGCGATCGTCAATTACGGGGGGTGGGGGGATGACGTCTCCGATGCGGCGAAGATGGTCGACACCAAAAATATCGAGTCCCACCCGGTTGTGGCCAAGCTGCGGACCAGGGAGGGCGGGAAATGGGTGACCAAGGATCAGGTCATCGGCGTGAGCTTCCCGGGCAAGGAGGGCGACCTTCCGCGGCAACTCAAGTGGGGTGAGAAGAAGAGTTCGAACAACACCTCGTACTTCAGGGTGGGCGACACGCGGCCGATCAATGCACCCTGGAGAGAAGGACGCGGCAGCCCAGAACCGATCTTCGTCATTGCCCATTCCGACCAGACCCGGGTAGGTCTTACCGCAGTCGACATCGGAAAGATTTCGGTGGATGGCTCGACCTTCGCGAAGATCCTCGGGGACAGCAACGCGTTCCAGCAGGCTCGCAGCGCCAATCCGGACGGGCCGATCGTGCTTCTCGCCTGCAACTTTGCCAGGTCCGATGATGTTGTCAACGAGGTGGCCAAGCCCTTCTCCGACACCCTGCGTAACATCCTCAACAACAACGATCTGAAAATCTTCGGGGCGACCGAGAAGGTCGATGTCACCGACGACGGCAAGTGGCCCGTCCACAAGGGTGGGGAGTTCAAGAGCCTGTGAGCACGGACGAGCACGGCGGAGTGCCCAACCAGCGTGAGGCGCAGCAGCGGTGGGTGGTTCTGCTGGACGCGCCCTGGTCGGGGGAGGCGGACGGGCCGGTCCCGACCGAGGCGATGATCGGTGGCTGGCCGATTCGTGACGACGGCACTGCGTTGCCGTTCGAGCCGAATCCGGACTACCGACCGAGGCACCCCGACGCGCCGACCGACCCGGTCGACGCGGCGACCCGGATGGTGGTGGCCGGCCACGCCAGCGGCGAGACGGTGCTCTGGGCGCTGCGTGACTCGGTCCTGTGGTTGGCGGTCGACGAGACCGGGGCACCCGAGGTGGACGTGGCGCCGGACGGAGTGCGGTGCGTGCTGGTGGCGACCAGCGGTCAGCACCGGGACCGGATCGATGGACCGCGCTGGCGCCAGGTGTCCGGCGCGCAGCTCGCCGTAGCCCTTCCGGAGCACACCGACGTGCTGGTCAACCTTGGCGGCCCGGCCACGATGCGGCTGATCGGGGACGTGGTCCGGGCCGCGATGACCGACCCGGTCGAGTCCTGACCGGTCGGGCTCACCGGTGAGCCCGACCGGCTATGGGCGGATTTGACCAAGACCCGTCAGGTGGTCACGGTCCAGGGAAACTCTCTGTGCTGCCAGCGAGTCAGGCGCGGGAGCGGGCCATGTGCCGGGCGGCACGCATGCCGAAGACGACGGCTGGGCCGATCGTGGAGCCGGGACCCGGGTACGTACGGCCCATCACCGAGGCGGAGTTGTTGCCGGCCGCGTACAGGCCCTCGATCACCGTGCCGTCCTCGCGCAGCGCACGCCCGTCGGAGTCGGTGACCACTCCGCCCTTGGTGCCGAGGTCGCCGATGACGACCTTGTAGGCGGTGAACGGGCCTTTCTCCAGCGGGCCGAGGCAGGCGTTGGGGTGCACGGTGGGGTCGCCGTAGTAGCGGTCGTAGGCGGAGTTGCCACGACCGAAGTCGCCATCGACGCCGGAGCGGGCGAAGCCGTTGAACCGGTCGACTGTGCCCTGTAGCCGGGCCGGGTCGATGCCGATCCGGCCCGCGAGCTCGGCCAGGGTGCGGCCCTTCGCCATGATCCCGGCTTCGCGCATCGCCTTGTTGTTCTTCGGGTCCAGGGCGAAGGTCCGCAGGTAGCGGTGAGCGTGCCGGGCGTCGGCGATCATCCAGTACGAGCCGTCCTTGTCGTGTTCGAGCATGTGGTGACCGAGGTCGACGTAGGACTCCGACTCGTTGGCGAACCGGTCGCCGTGGGCATCCACAATGATCGAGTACGGCAGTGAACGTTCGCCGACGATGAAGGACGGATCGTGGCCGGGGGTGGCGGCGATGGATCCTCCCCACCAGGCGTCGTCCATCAGTTCGAGCGCGGCGCCGGCCTGCTGGGCCAGTTCGATGGGCCGTCCCAGGTTGGCCGGATTGCCGGAGGGGGAGCCGTCGATGCCGTGGTATTTGCGCCGCCACTCGACGTTGTGGTCGAACCCGCCGCCGGCCAGCATGACGCCCAGGGAGGCGCCCACCGTCACCGACTTTCCGTCGCGCGTGACGCGAACCCCGACGACCCGGCCGTCGGTGACCATCAACTCTTCTAGTGGGGAGTTGAGCCACAGCGGTACGCGATTGTTGAGTACCACCGTGCGCAGGAACGATGTGGCCAGCCCGGCGCCGATACCGACCAGCCGCTGACCACGGACGACCCCGCCCAGCGCCCGGAACACGAACTGGGCGCCGCGGACGAAACCCGCAGGGGTGGACCAGGCCCGGCCCAGCAGCCAGACGTCATCGGTCTTGATCGGCATCCCGGCAGGCGCGCTGATGGTCTTCCACCAGTCGCCGATCGTCTTCGCGTTCAGCGGTTTTACTTCGATTGCCCGGCCGATCTTCCCGCCGGGCAGCTCAGGGTAGTAGTCGGGGTAGTCGGTGGAGCGGGCGAAGACCATGCCGTGCCGCTCGGCGGTGGTGACGAAGTCTTCGACGCCGTCGACGAAGGCCTCCTTGCGTTCCCGGGAGGTGGCGCGTCCGGTGTCACCGACCGTGGCCTCCAGATAGGCGAGCGCCTCCTCTCGGGAGTCGCCGACTCCGGCGCGCCGCATCAGCGGGTTGTCCGGCAGCCACATCCCACCGCCGGACATGGCAGTGCTGCCACCCCACTTGGCGCTGCCTTCGAGCAGCAGCACGCTCAGTCCCTCGTCGGCCGCGCCGAGCGCGGTGGCGAATCCGGCTCCGCCGCTGCCTACGACGACGACATCGTAGGTGTGGTCGAACGTCGCGGCGGACCGTACGTTGGCGTCGGTCATGGCGGGCTCCCTCCGGACTCCCGAAGAACCGGACAAGGTTGTCCGGTTGTTAGAGTGCAGCATGCCCACCAGCAGCGGTCGCGTCAACCGTGGTCCGGCCGCAGCCTCGGAAAACCGGCAGGCGGTGCTCGCCTCGGCGCGCCGACTGTTCACCGAGCGTGGCTATCACGTGCCGCTCAGCGCCATCGCGAAGGGCGCTGGAGTGGGGCAGGGGGTGCTATACCGACACTTTCCGACCCGACTCGATCTGGCGCTGGCAGTGTTCGAGGAGAACTTCTCGCAGCTCGAGGCAATCGCCGGTGACCCGGACCCGGACGCTTTTCACCGGCTCTGGGACCGCATTGTCGAGTTGACCGTGGAGTCCGCCGCGTTCGTGGAGATGGCAATCGACGCCCGGCGCAGCATGCCGGAGTACACCGGTGGCGAGCGTCTGCAGGCCCTGATCCGCGACACTCTGCCGCGTGCGCAGGCAGCCGGGCTGGTGGACTCCGGGATGACCGTGGCCGACGTGCTCCTTGCGCACCGGATGGTCTACGGCGTCATCGCTACCGCTGTGGAACCGGTCGACGTCGAGGCGGCCGTGCAGCGGGCGCTGTACCTGCTTGGTTGGCCGACCACGTGAGGCGATGGAAGCAGGATGGACCGTCCGCGATGCTCCCGTCAGGACCGAGTGTCGGTCAGCATGCTGACCATTGCCGCTGCGCGGTCGAGTTGCTTGCCAACGTCGCCGACCGCAGAGAGCACGATACTGTCCGCGCCCGCATCGTGCAGTTCGTGAATCCGGCGTACACCCTCGGCCGGAGTACCAACGACGACGAGTTCGTCGACCCACGAGTCCGGTACGGCGGCGGCGCGTTCGGCCTCGGGCAGCGCGGCAATCTCGGCGAGCTGCCCGAACAGTTCCAACGGGGCGAGATGGGCCGACCAGGCCGGGTCGGTGATCGCGGCGGCCAGGAACGGACGTACGGCGTCGCGGGCTGTGGTGGCGTCCTCGTCAAGATGGCATAGCGCGTAGGCGGTGATCGGGTGCGGGCGCCGGTGGCTGCCCTGTCCACGCTCAATCGAGGCGCGTGCCGCCGCGAGGTAGGCCGGCGTGACCGGCTCGGCCAGCAGCGTTCCGTCGGCGTAGCGACCCGCCACCTCAAGCGACTTGGGACCGCGTACCCCGGCAATAACCGGCGGCGGCTGTTGGGGCGGGAAATTCAGGGCAACATGGTCCAGCCGTACATAGCGGCCCTGCGCGGTGACCTCCTCACCTGCGAGGAGTCGGCGGACCGCGTCCAGGTGCTCGCCAAGCGCGCTCAGCGGCGAGGCCGGTGCTGCGCCGATCTGGCGCATCCAGTCCGGCATCCCATGACCCAGTCCACAGATGAGCCGGCCTGGATACATCTCGGCCAGCGCGGCAACCTCCATCGCGGTGAACGCCGCGTTACGCGTGACCGCCGGCAGAATCCCGATGCCGACGGTGATGTGTTCGGTCGCAGCTAACGCCGTTGCCGACGCGGCGATCCCGCCGGCAAAGAAGCAGTCCTCGACCACCCACACCTCGTCGAACCCGGCCTGCTCCACCGACCTCGCAAATGCGGCGATCTCCGGCGCTGGCCGGCGGCACGGGAACTGAAAGCCGATCTTTGGGCGGTCCATGGGCACTCCTGAAGATCGATCTATTCGGGCCCCGACAGTATCTCCGGGCGGCCTACGAAGTGGTCCCCCCTTCTCCAACTCACCTGCTGGGCCGGGTAGCCGGCAAATCCCTCGATTCGCAGTCCCCTGGAGTCAGGGGCGGCGGATTGAGATGACGCGCTCGGCGCTCATGTCGCGGATGGCGTAGGCGGGGCCTTCGGCCCCACCGAATCCGCTGTCCTTCAGACCGAGAAAGGGCATGGCGTCGACCCGGCTCGCCGAGGTGTCATTGATGTAGACCGTGCCGGCGACGATCTTGTCGGCGGCGTGCAGTGCGTTGCCGAGGTCCCGAGTGAAGATGCCCGCCGCCAGGCCGTAGGGGGTGTCGTTGGCCTCCGCGATCGCCTGGTCGAGGTCGTCGAATCCGCGCAGCACCAGAACCGGACCGAAGATTTCGTCACGCATGATTCGAGCGGTGGGG
This sequence comes from Micromonospora sp. NPDC003197, assembly GCF_053590565.1. NCBI lineage: Bacteria > Bacillati > Actinomycetota > Actinomycetes > Micromonosporales > Micromonosporaceae > Micromonospora > Micromonospora sp. NPDC003197. Next base: position 153,678 of record NZ_JBSFTE010000004.1, read on the forward strand.
GAGACGCTGGCGAGTACGGTCGGCTCGACGACGTTGCCCACGCGGCCGCCTCCGGTGACCACCTCGGCGCCCGCCTCGGTCGCCGCACCGATCCAGGCGTGCACCCGTTCGGCCTCGCTGGGGGCGATGAGCGGACCGACACCGGTCGCCGGGTCGTAGGGATTTCCGGCCGTATGGGCACCCGCTTTTTCCCCTAGCAGGGCAGCCACCTCGGCCAGCACGGCATTGTCGACATAGAGGCGCTGCACCGAGGTGCAGACCTGCCCCGACTTGCGGAGCAGGCCGCTGTTGACGGCGGCGGTGGTGGCGGCGTCGAGGTCGGCGTCAGCACAGATGATGGTGCTGGCGAGGCTGCCCAACTCCAGTTGGGTGCGGCGCATCCCCACGGTGGTGTGGATGTGGCGGCCAACGGCGGTGCTGCCGGTGAAGGCGTAGTAGGCGAGGCGGGGATCCTCGGTGAGCCACTGCCCGACGGTGTGGCCGGGGCCGTGTAGCAGCGCGATGAGGTCGGGCGGCATCCCGGCATCGAGCAGGACCCGCACGAAGGCGTCGGCGGTTGCGGGAGTCTGCTCCGCTGGCTTGAGGACAACCGCGTTGCCGGCAGCGATCGCCGGCCCCACCTTGTGGGCGACCGTGTTGAGCGGTGAATTGAACGGAGTGATGGCGCAGACGACGCCGAGCGGATCCAGCCGGGTGTAGGCGAGGCGCCCGGCTCCACCCAGCGCCCCCTCCATGGGTATGACGTGCCCAGCCAGCCGCTTGGTCTCCTCGGCGCACAGCGTGAGGGTCTCGGCGGCCCGCTCCACCTCCTTGACGGCGTCGGCGGCGACGAACCCGGTGTCCTGCTGGACGAGCGCCACGAGCGTGTCCCGCCGTTCCAGCATGAGGGTGGCGGCCCGGGTGAGGATGTCCGCGCGCTCGCGCTGTCCGAGTCGTACCCGGGAGTGGGCGGCGACCAGTGCGGAGACGGCCCGTCGGACGTCGTCCGCGCCGATCGCGCTGACCTGGGCCACGGGGGCGTTGTCGAACTTGTCGAGGACGACGTTGCTCGGGCCGTCAGTGGGCAGCCACTCTCCGTTGATGAAGGAGGTCAGAACAGGCGGCGAGGGGGGCATGCAGGCCTCCATTTCGATCATGTAACGCATACGTTTCCGCAGTTGCCGACCTGTTGTCGACCATCGTGACTTCCGTTACTGTGCGATGAACAATACACCTGCATACAGACGTGCACGACTCCGTACCGCCCTGTACATCCCCCTGTACCACCCCCGAGGGATCAGTCATGACACAGCTTGTAAACAATTCCGCAGCGCCACCGGCGCCTCGACCAGGGAGCGGCGCGCCGAGCCCGAAGATCGTCGTAGCGGGCGTGCGGAAGTCCTATGGACGGCACAACGAGGTCCTGGCTCTCGACGGCATCGACCTCGTCGTCAACGAGGGTGAGTTCCTCTGCCTCGTTGGCCCGTCGGGCTGCGGCAAGTCGACCCTTCTGCGGATGATGGCCCGGCTGCACTACCCGACCGCAGGTGAGGTCAGGCTGCTGGACAACGGCAACACCCATCTCGCGGCGATGGTCTTCCAGAACTACAGCATCTTTCCCTGGAAGTCGGTGCGGAAGAACATCGAGCTTCCACTGCGGACCCAGGGCATGGCGCGGTCGGAGCGCGAGGCCAAGGCGACCCGGCTGATGGAGCGGCTCGGTCTGATCGACTTCGCCGACGCCTATCCGGCGGCGCTGTCGGGCGGCATGGCCCAGCGGGTCTCCATCGCCCGGGCGCTGGCAGTGGAGCCGCAGATCCTGCTGATGGACGAGCCCTTCGCCGCCCTTGACGCGCAGATGCGCCGGGTGCTGCAGGACGAACTGCTCAGCCTCTGGCAGGAGGACCGACGCACGGTCGTCTTCGTGACGCACTCGCTCGAGGAGGCGATCCTGCTCGGAGACCGCGTCGTCGTGATGAGCTCGCGGCCGGGGGTCATCATCGCCGACCACGCCGTACCGTTTGACCGCCCGCGCCGTCCGGAGATCCGGGGTACCAGCGAGTTTGCCGAACTGGAACAGCGCATCTGGTCGCAGATGCGAGACGAGATTGAGCGGTGCGAGCAGTGACGACTTCCGCGAAGGTTTCGCCCGAAACCGCAAGCAAGGCCGCAGACGAGCCTCAGACCGGATCGTCGGACCCGACGAAGCCACCCGCCGAGATCCATATCCGTCCCCGTCGCCAGGAAACCGACCCGGCCGGTACGATCCGTCGCCGCCGGGGGCTGTCGGTCGGCCTGGGCATCGGCACACCGGTGCTGCTGCTGGTGCTGTGGCAGTTGTCGGCGCAACAGGACTGGATCGACACCCGGTTCTTCCCCGCGCCAACCACGATCCTGACCGAAGCCGGCGAGATGGTCGAGTCAGGCATGCTCTTCGAGGACCTGTGGGCCAGCCTCAAGGCGATCCTGTTGGGCTATGTCTTCGGGCTTGTCACCGGAGTCCTCACCGGCACCGTGTTGGCACTGTCCAAGGTGGTGCGCTATGCGCTGGAGCCGTTGCTCTCCGCGCTGTACACCATCCCCAAGCTCGCCATTCTCCCTCTGCTTCTCCTGATCTTCGGCCTCGGTGACCTGCCCAAGGTCATCCTGATCACGCTCGGCGTCTTCTTCGTGGTCTGGGTGAGCGTCCTGGAGGGGATCGAGGACCTTCCGCCCGCCTATGCCGAGGCGGCCCAGATCTTCGGCATCAGCGGTATCAACCGCTGGGTGCACGTGATTCTGCCCGGGATCCTGCCCAACCTGTTCACGGGCATGCGTATCGCGCTCGGCACCTCGGTGCTCATCGCGGTTGGCACCGAGTTCGTCAACGGTGACCAGGGCATCGGTTACCGCATCTGGCACAGCTGGTCGCTGTTCCAGTCGGAGCAGATGTATGTCGGCATCGTCGTCGTGGCGTTCATGGGCTTCGCCCTCACCTGGATCGTCAAGTACATCGGCGCTCGGGTCGCTCCGTGGGCACCCCGCCAGGCCCGGCGCCACAGCGAGTAGTGCCGCCCAAAGCTCGTATGAGCACGGCAAATGCGACCGATAGGCGCTGGTTCACTGTCCATACATCCGAAAGGAATCCACGTGTTTGCGCATAGCCGGCTCCGGCGCGCACTGGCGGTAGCCAGCGCGCTCGTCGTGGGCCTCACCCTTGCTGCTTGCTCCGGTAAAGAGGAGTCAAACCCGAATGGGCTGAAGACCGTCAAGGTAGCGGTCTCCTCGAAGATCGCCTACTACCTTCCCTATCTCATGGAGCCCTACTGGAAGGAGTTCGAGAAGCAGGGCATCGCCATCGAGATGGAGTACGGCCCCGCGCCTGACACGTTGGTCCTGCTGACCACGGGCCGCGTCGACGCGATGATTACCGGCCCGAGCGCCAACATTCTCAACGCGGCCTCCCAGGGCGTCGACCTCAAGTTCGTCGCCCCCGGTGCCGTCGAGGCCGAGGCATCGCCCAACGGCTGGTATGTCAGCAAGGCGGCGCTGGGTAGCGACACGTACTCGCCGGCGCTGCTCAAGGGCAAGACTCTCGCCTCGTCCTCGGGGGTGGCCGGTCCGCCGTTGCTCCCGCTCTCGCAGGAACTCGCCAAGGCCAACCTGAGCCTGGCCGATGTGACTATCCGGCCGCTGTCCTCCGCCGACAGCCTGGTCGCCCTTGAGAACGGGGCTGTCTTCGCCGGCACGGTTTCGTCCCCGAACACCACGACGGTCGAGAAGTCGGGCACCGGCACCTTCTTCACCCGCAGCGCCCCGATTGGCTGGCCCTCGGTTGGCGTCTTCTTCGGCCGAACTCTGCTCAAGGACTCCCCGGAGATCGGCGAGCGCTTCGTCACCGCGCTGCTCAACATTTACAAGAAGTACTTCCAGGGCGACTTCATGAAGGGGGAGTGGGCCGACGAGTTTGCCAAGGTGTTGGAAACCGACCTTGACCAGGTAACTGACTCGGTGTCACCGGTATATCCGACCGAGCTCACCTTTCCGACCCGCTACTTCGAGGAGTACGAAGCGGCGTGGCGGCAGATTCCGGATGTGCTGAGGTACGACCCGGGCAAGAACGTTGCGCCGAACCTGATAGACACACGCTTCGCCAACTACGCCAACTCGAACGCGAGCTGACGCGAGCCAACTCGAACGCGAGCCAACCCGAACACGAGCCAACTTGAACGCGAGCTGACTCGGACCAAGGACCTGGGGCCCACTGGCGTGATGCTGGTGGGCCCCAGCTTCATCCACCCGGAGAGCCCGCTGAGAGTCGTGCGGGCCATTGCCGCCACCGGCGCGGTTTCGGTTTGCGGCCTGAACGCGAGCGCGACCCCTGGGACGACAGCAGGAGAGGTTCGTTTTCGACGATGGCTGGGCGCTTCGCGACCATGTCTGAACTGCTCGTATTGCTAGAAAGGGTGCTCGAGTGGCAATCGTTACCCGAGTTGGGGTAATGGCGGACAGTGCAGGCGTACAGCGTCGAATACAATCGTGTACGTTACGTGGTTTCGGAGAGGAGCGGGGGGCAGATGAAGGCGATTCCACCGCCGAGTAGCACCCTGAAGGAAACGCCCTACGACAAGATCCGCGACGCGATCGTGTCGGGCGAGCTCACTGGCGGGACGCAGCTGACCGAGTCGTCTTTGGCGGCCTGGTGCGGGGTCAGCCGTACGCCTATTCGGGAGGCGTTGCTGCGGCTGGAGCAGGATGGGCTGGTCGCCCGGACCGAACGTGGTCCCGTGGTGCGCAGCCGCAGTCCGGAGGAGATTCTCGACATCTACGAGGTCCGCATCGGCCTGGAGGCGACCGCCTCTCGCAGCGCAGCCCACCGTCGTACCGACCACGACCTCCGGGCGATGCGTCAGGCGCTCGCCCTGGCCGGTCCCGAGGCGAGTGATCCGGCCGAGCTGGTGCGTGCCAACGTCGCCTTCCACCGACGGGTCTGGCGCGCCGCTCACAACGAGGCCGTCGTCGACCTCCTGCAGCGATTGGAACTGCAGATCGCGCGCTACCCCGAGACCACCCTGTCCTATCCGGGCCGATGGGATCGCGCCTGCCAGCAGCACGCCGAGCTGATCGATGCGATTGAGGCCCGCGACGCCGACCGAGCGGCGGCGATCGCCCACCAGCACTTCACCGAGGCTCGTGACATCCGGCTCAAGCTCGCCACCGAATAGCTGCCGGCCAGGGGGTGGGGCAGCTCGCCAGGAGCGCCGACAGCCCCTACAGCCAACGGATTCCGTGCATATGCCGGAGACCGGCCCAAGGCCAGAACAAACGCGGGTTGATCGACTGCTTCCGATCAACCCGCGTTCCACATCAGTCGCCTAAGCGATCGCGCCGGCCCGCCGGCCGAAGACGGCCCCTGCGGCGAGCCCCGCCCCACCGGGGTAGTTGCCGGCGAAGAGGCCACCGAGCATCTCGCCACAGACGAACAGCCCCGGGATCGCCTCCCCCGAGTCGGTCAGCACCCGACCCGACGTGTCGGCCCGCAGACCGCCGAAGGTGAAGGTGATCCCGCAGGTCACGGCATAGGCATAGTACGGAGCGGTCTGGAGCTCGTGGGCCCAGTTGCTCTTCGGAGGCTGGGTGTCTGCGGCCCGGCCGTCCTTCACTGTCGGGTCGAACTCCTTCGAGGTGTCGATGGATGCGTTGAAGTCGTTGATGGTGCGTTCCAGGGCTTCGGCGGGCACACCGATCTGTTCGGCCAGGGCCGGGATGGAATCCGCGACCGCGACTGAGATGCCGGGCATGTCGTACTCCTCGGCGCGCAGCATTCCGCGCAGTGGCGCGTCGAAGATCTGCCAGGCCACAGATCCCGGCTGCTCAAGCACCTTGCGGCCATAGCGGGCGTAGGTGTAGTTGCGGAAGTCGGCGCCCTCGTCGAGGAAGCGCTGCCCGTCGCGGTTGACGAGGATTCCGATCGGATAGCTCTGCCGGGTGAGTCGGTTGGTGAGCTCGAAGTTCGACTCGTTGTCCGCGGCGAAGGCGTCCCACTGTACGGAGTGGCAGGTGGACCAGTCCCCGCCCCGGGCGGCGCCGATAGCCAGTGCGGCGTCGAGCAGGCGGCCGTCGTTGAACGGCGTACCCCGTACCTTGGCGTTCTCCCAGCCCTCGCCGAGGTGCGTGCGTCGGCGCTCCGGGTCCGCCTCGAAACCGCCGGCGGCGAGGATCACCGACTGCGCGTGGGCGGTGAAGTCGGTCCCGCGTACGCCGATGACCCGCCCGTCCGCCACGATGAGGTCGATGACTTCGGCGTCGTACCGGATTTCGACGCCGAGCCGGCGCGCGATGGCTGTGTAGTCGTCGATGAGCGCGACACCGCCGCCGGTGTTGCCGACGTGCAATCCACCCCAGAAGAGATAGGAGCCGTCGGGGCGGGCGTAGGCCTGCCGTTCGTACATGAGGCGGTAGCGCGCGCCGTGGCCGTGCAGCCAGCGCAAGGTGGGGGCCGATTCGTTGACCAGAACGTCGGTGAGGGCGGGGTCGTTACGTCCCTCGGTGACCCGTTCCATGTCGTGTCGGTATTCGTCAGCCTCATAGGGCGGTACGGCAGTCCGCTCATGGCGCTCATCGTGGTCGATGAGATCGAGCAGGTCGGCAAGGCCGCTGTGGGCGATGCGGGTCGCGCCGGCGGTGAAGTAGCTGTTGCCGCCGCGCATTGCGGATGGTGCCCGTTCGAGGAGAGTGACCGACCGGCCTCTTTCCGCGGCAGCGATGGCAGCGGTGAGTGCGGCATTTCCGCCGCCCACAACGACAACGTCGGCAATGATCTCGGGACTCATGATCGGCCTTTCGAGGGACTCGTATGTTGCGCTATGCTAGCGTATACAGCGGCATGGCGAGATGGGAGTCCCAATGGCGTACGACTCGATGACCCTCTGTCTGTCCCATAGCCCAGGGTTTGCGCGGGACCGCGACGAGAACTTCGGGCACGCCTTCCGGGCCGGGCTTCACCGGGTTCGCGACGCCGTCGCCGCATGGAAGCCGTCGCTGGTCGTCTTTTTCGGCTCCGATCACCGCCGGGCGTACGGCGAGGTGCTGCCGTCGGTCTCGGTGGTGCTCTCCGCCGAAGGGCTCGGCGACTCTGGTTCCCCCACGGGCCCATATGACGTACCCGTCGACACTGCTGCGCAGCTCGCCGCTCGCCTCATCGATTCCGACTTCGACATCGCCATCACCCGGCACGTCGCCCTCGACCACGGCTTCGGGCAGACTGCGGCCGATGTGCTCGGCGCGCTCGACGCGGTGCCGCTCATCCCGGTCTTCATCAACTGCGCTACCCCGCCGCTGGCTCGCCCGGCGCGCTCGGTGGCGCTCGGTGCCGCGATCGGCCAGATCCTCAGCGAACGCGACGAGCGCGTCCTCTTCATCGGCTCAGGTGGGCTCTCGCACAACCCGCCCACCCTCGCCCTGACCGACCAGGGGCTCTCCGACGAGGAGCGGCGCGCGATCAGCGCGAAGTTCCGTGAGGCGGCCAAGGACGACATTCGCCCGGAGTGGGACGAGACCTTCCTCGCCAACCTCGCCCAGCCCGACACCAGGTGGGCCGAGGCCCTGACCGCCGAGGACCTGGCCCCGGCGGGTATCGGCGTGCACGAAATCCGTACCTGGCTCGCGGCGTACGCCGCCGGTGGCAAGCCGATGACGAAGGTGACCTACGAGCCGGTCCGGGAGTGGATCACCGGAATGGGCATCGCCATCTCCCACCCCGAGCTTGCCGCCGCCTGAACTGTTCGTCGCCCCTGAAGGAAGTCTCGATGCTCGAATATGACAGCGACGTCGCGGTCGTCGGTCTGGGTCCGGTCGGCGGTATGGTCGCCAACCTCCTCGCCCAGGCCGGCCTGCGGGTCGTGGCGCTGGACCGCGAGCCCGACGTCATGCAGATCCCGCGCGGGGTCGGCATCGACGGCGAGATCATGCGAATCATGCAGACGATCGGCTTGGCCGAGGAGTTGGAGCCGCACCTGAAGGTGTTCCGTGGCGCGCAGTATCTCGACGCCGACGGCAACGTCGTCTCCACCCGGCCACCGATCACCGGTGCCGGTCCGCAGGGCTGGCCCAACCGCTACAACGTCCACCAGCCGGAGCTGGAGGAGACCCTGCGGGCCGGGATGCGCCGCCGGTCAGAGATCCGCGAGCTGGTGCAGCACGAGGTCAGCGACATCGCCGACCTCGGCGATCACGCCGAGGTGACGGCCCGGGACCTGCGCGCCGGCGAGGACGTCGTCGTACGCTGCCGCTACGTCGTCGGCTGCGACGGTGGCCGCTCGACCACCCGACGCAGCATCGGTGCCGACTACGAGGACTACGGCCTCAACCAGCCCTGGATCGTCGCGGACTTCCGCGCGCTGCCCTCGGCTGACCTGCCCGAACTCAACACCCACTACGCCGACCCGGTCTCGCCCGCCATCTACATTCACGTGGTGCGTGACATCCGACGGTTCGAGTTCCGCGTCGCGCCGGGCGAGGATCTCGAGGGCGCGACCGACCCGGAGGCGATCTGGCGGCGGGTGGCGCGTTGGTTGCGGCCCGACCAGGCCGAACTGCTGCGGGCCGCCGTCTACACGCACCGCTCCCTCGTGGTACGCGACTGGCGTCGCGGCCGAGTGTTGCTCGCCGGGGACGCCGCCCACCAGACCCCGCCGTTCCTCGGGCAGGGGCTGTGCGCCGGGGCGCGCGACGCCGTGTCGATCGCCTGGCGCCTGCGCGACGTGCTGACCCGGGGCGCCTCCGACGAACTCCTGGACAGCTACAGCGCCGAACGGGCCGAGCACGCCCGCCGATACATCAAGACCGCCACCGAGCTCGGCTCACACCTGACCGCCCCGACCAAGGAGGCGATCGACGCCCTCAACGCCCGCGTCGGTCGGGAGGGCCAGGGCTCGGCACCGAAGCTCGGCCCCGGCCTGTTCCTGCCCGACGACAAGTTAGGCGGGTCGCTGGCACCCCAACCCCGCGACGGTCAGGGGCGACTCCTCGATGACGTCGTCGGCTACGAGTTCGCCGTGATCGCGCAACCAGCCATTCTGGAAGCCCTGGATCCCTCGGCCCGGGAGGCGGCCGCACGCCTACAGGCCGTGCTGGTCACCGACAGCGCCCTGACCGCGTGGCTGGACGAGATCGACGCCGGAGCCGTCATCATCCGGCCCGACCGCTACTACTACGGCGCCTTCACCGACGCGACCACGCTGGGCAAGGCGCTGGCCGAGATTGCGGGCTGCTATGCCACGGCCTAACCGCTTCGTCGCAGCCCTGGCCGGCGGTGCCCCGCAGATCGGCCTGTGGCTCAACCTCAGCGACCCGACCGCCGTGGAGATCGCCGCCTCGTCGGGTTTCGACTGGGTCCTCGTCGACAACGAACACGCGCCACGAGCGCTCGACGTGACCGCGCGCTGCCTGAACATCCTCGACGCGTACGGCACCGCCGCGATCGTCCGGGCGGGCGGGCACGAGCGGGAGACGATCGGGCAGCTACTCGACATTGGTGCCCAGACCCTGCTGGTGCCGATGGTCGACACCGCCGACCAGGCCCGGCAGGTCGCCGCCGCGTGCGAGTTCCCGCCGCGCGGCACCCGGGGTGTCTCCAGCCAGACGCGAGCCGGCTCGTGGGGCCGCGACCCAGGTTTTCTGACCCAGGCCCGCGACCACATCCGGCTGATCGTGCAGATCGAGTCGGCCCGCGCCGTCGACAACGTCGACGAGATTCTCGCGGTCGAGGGGATCGACGCCGCCTTCGTTGGCCCCGCCGACCTTGCCGCGTCGATGGGGCACCTCGGCAACGTCGGCCACCCCGACGTACGGGCGGCGGTACGACGGGTGACCGAGGCCGCCAAGGCCCACGGCATCCCGCTGGGAACCCTCACCCGCAACCCCGACGACGCCCGTGACTATCTGGCCCAGGGCTACGCGTTCGTCGGGGTGGGCACCGACACCGCGTTGCTCGCCCGGGCGTTGCACGCACTCCGCGACGAGTTCGCCTGACCGAGCCTTACCCGAGCAACTGCCCACGAGAGGAACCCAGATATGGCCGTCAAGGACGATTACTCCAGTATTTGGCTTTCGCTGTGTGAACTCGAGTTCACCCAGCGGTTCATCGATGTGGACGGGGTGCGTACGCGGCTGGTGACGGCGGGCGACCCCGCCAAGCCGGCGCTGGTCTTTCTGCACGGCACCGGCGGGCACTGGGAGGCATTCTCCCGGATCATCGGGCCGCTGAGCGAGCACTTCCACTGCATCGCCTACGACATGGTGGGCAACGGATTCAGCAGCAAGCCCGACCACCCGTACGAAATTCCGGTCTACGTCGCACACCTGAACGGCGTCCTCGACCACCTCGGGGTCGACAAGACGAGCCTCATCGGCTCCTCGCTCGGCTCCTGGGTCGCCGCCCGCTTCGCCCTCGACCACCCCGAGCGCACCGAACGGATCGTGCTCAACTCGCCGGCCGGCCTGGTCGCCAGCGCGGAGAACATGGCCCGGATCAAGCGCCAGCGCACGAAGGCGGTGAGCGAGGCCGACTGGGACTCGATGAAGGCCATCTTCAACCACCTCATCGCCGACGAGCGCAACCGCATCGACGACCTGATCGCGCTGCGGCTGGCCGTCTACCGCCGCGAGGACACCCGGGCGACCCTCGCGCACCTGCTCACCCTGCAGGAGTCCGGGGTGCGCGAGCGCAACCTCATCACCGAGGAGCAGTGGCGTTCCATCAAGGCACCCGCGCTCGTTGTTGCCGCTGGCGCCGACTACGCCGAATACACCAACACGGCGCGGCGCATCCTCACCATGCTGCCCAACGGTGAGGTGCTGGAGATGCCGCAGGTGGCACACTGGGCGGCCTTTGAGGACCCGGACGCCTTCCTGGCCGGGGCGCTGCCGTTCCTGCGGGGGAACTGACATGCTCAGTGCGCAACGGATCCGCGAGTTGGCGGAAGCGCTGGAGAACGCCGAGCGTACCCGGGTGCCCGTGACCCAACTGTCGGTTCAGCACCCGGACATGACCGTCGACGAGGCCTATGCCGTGCAGACGGCGTGGCGGGAACTCAAGCTCGCCGCCGGTCGTACGCTCGCCGGTCGGAAGATCGGCCTCACCTCCCGCACCATGCAGAAGGCGCAGGAGGTCGACGAGCCCGACCGTGGCTTCTTCCTCGACGACATGATCTATTCCGACGGTGCGGTCATCTCGCTGAGTCGCTTCATTCGGCCCCGCGTCGAGGTCGAGATCGTCTTCGTGCTCGACCGTGATCTGCAGGGCCCCGGGGTGACGATGCGGGATGTCCTCGACGCGACCGCATGGGTGCAGCCAGGGCTGGAAATTCTCGACGCCCGGCTGGAGATGCGCGATCCGACCACCGGCCAGGCCCGCAAGATCGTTGACGCGATCGCCGACAACGCTGCCAACGCTGGAATGATCATCGGCGGTCGTCCGATGCGTCCCGACGCGCTCGACCTGCGGTGGGAGTGCGCGATGCTCTATCAGAACGAGAGCATCGAGGAGACCGGCGTCGCTGGTGCCGTGCTACACCACCCGGCCGCCAGCGTCGCCTGGCTCGCCAACAGCCTCGCCCCGTACGGGGAGAAGCTTGAGGCGGGCCTGCCGATCCTCTCCGGCTCGTTCACCCGGCCAGTCTTCATCGGTGCGGGCGATGTCTTCCACGCCGAATACCGCACGCTCGGTACGGTCAGCTGCCGGTTCACTGCCTGATCTGAACACAGGAAGCGTGTTGCCAGGCGGCCCTACAGGTGTGCAGCGAAGCCGGTAGGGCCGCCGGCTCAGGCGAAGTCGCGGTGTTTCAGCTTGGCCCTCCGGCCGTCCGGGTGATGCCACACGATGCCCTCGTACTGCGGGTGCGCCAGTAGCCAGTCACGCAGGCCGTCCAGGTCGCGCGGCACCTCCAACCTTTCGGCGTCGTCGTGTGGCACCAGCTCGTGGCGCTGCACACCCTCCGGGTTCCCGTTGACCTTCGGGCCGATCAGCTCGTAGGTGCCGGCACGTCGCTGCTCCGGTGAGCTGGCGAGGGCCTCGGCGTGGTACCGCGCGTACGGCGATTGTGCGATCGGTTCCCAGCCCACGGTCTTGCCCGTGACCTCGTCGGTCATCACCGGCCGGTAGTCAGCGGGCCGGGTCCGGCCCGGCCGGACCTCACGTCGCGCCCACCACATGCCGTCCTCGTCGAGCAGCACGCAGGTGCCGTCGTACTTTCGGGTCGGTGTTCCCTCGCCGTCGAGGACCCACTGGCAGGCAGGGTTGGCCTCGGGCAGGACACGTCTCCGGTTGTCCGGGTCGCGGCGGAACACCGTGGGAATCTTCTCCATATGGGCATGGTCCCATCAGTACACAATGGAATTTCCGCATGTGACGCGTTGTGGGCGGCGCAGGCGTGGCGGCAGCTACGCCTTCTCGGTCACGCTCGGTCGGTTGCGCCGAACAGGTAGCGCAGGTCGTCCAACATGACGACCAGCAGGCCGGCGACCAGCGCGCCGGCGACGGCCAGGACCGTTTCGCCCAGGCGTACCGGGCCGGTCGGTGCGAGCATGCCGACGATGGCGCAGCCGACGAGGAACGCGTTGCGCCACACGTGGTGCCAGCCCAGCGGCGCGGCGGTACGGCCGAAACAGCGGCACGTTCCGCCACCCCGCCGCAGGTTCATGACGATGGCGGCGGTGAAGGCGAGCATCAGGGCGGCCGACACGAGGAATCCGGCCAGCGGCAACACGGCCAGCAGGACGACTGCGGTGAACTCGGTGGTGATCACGGCTGCGGCGAGCGGGCCGGCCGGTCGGAAGCCCATGTCACTTACCGAGCGGGTGAACTCGCGGTAGGCGGCCCGCCCGGAGACCTTGCCGACCGCCGCTGCCAACAGGACCAGTCCGAGCAGCACTCGGCATCCGATCTCGACGTACATGTGTCATCGCCTTTCTCTGGCCACGCCGAGGATCGCCTCGGGTGGCACCGCCCCGAAATGCCGTGAATCCTGGCTGCGGGGGTTGTCCCCGCGTACCGTCACGGCACCGTCAGATTCGATCCGTTGTACGCGTTTGACCATCCAGGTCAGGTCCGCATCGGGAACGACGGCGCGGGCACGAAAGACGACGAGGTCACCGGTGGTCGGTGGCCGTCCGACGCGGACGATGAGCCGGTCGCCGTCGTGCAGCGTCGGGGACATGCTCTGCCCGCGTACGACCACCAGGCGCCAGCGGCGGCGCAGCCAGCCGATCATGACAGCGTCATCTGGTAGCCGTCGGCCTGGAGACGGAACAAGCGCGCGTATTCACCGTCGGACGTCATCAGCTCGTCGTGCGAGCCCGATTCGATGACGCGTCCGGCGTCCAGCACGACGATGCGCTGCGCGTCGCGCAACGTGCTGAGCCGGTGGGAGATCAGTAGCCCGGTGCGGCCCTGGCGGATCCGGGCCAGCGATGCGTGTACGCGGGTTTCGGCGTCGGCGTCGAGCCCGGAGCTGGGCTCGTCCAGGATGAGCAGGTCGGCGTCGGCGCGCATCAGGGACCTGGCGAGCGCGACCCGCTGCCACTGGCCGCCGGAGAGCGTCACCCCGGGCTCGCCGTCCTGGTCGGCGAAGGTACGACTGAGTAACGTGTCGTATCCGTGGGGGAGGGCACGAAGGCGGTCGTGGATCTCGGCGCGCGCGGCAGCCTCCTCGACCTGCCCAGCCGTGTACGGCAGAAGGCCGATGCCGACGTTCTCCGCTGCGGTCAGGTCGTAGCACATGAAGTCCTGGAACACCGCCCCCATCCGCTGGCGTACCGTCTCGACCCGCAGCTCGCGTAGGTCCACCCCGTCCCAGGTGATTCGGCCCCGGTCGGGGTCGTAGAACCGGCAGAGCAGTTTCACGAGCGTGCTCTTACCGGCCCCGTTGAGGCCGACGAGCCCGACGGCCTCACCGGCGGGGATCGTGAGGTCGACGCCCCGCAGGATCCAGGGGCCGCTCTCGTCGTAGCGGAACCACACGTCCTCGAACCTGATTGCGGCGCGCAGCGGCGGTGCCGGCAGGGTCCCGTCGGCCAGGTCGGCGGGACTGTCGAGAACGGCGACGTAGTGCCGGAACAGTCGCATGGCTGCGCCAGCGTCGCCGAGTTGGCCAGCGATGCCGGCCAGGCCGGCGTGTGCCGCGCCGAACGCGGCCAGCAGAAGGGTGAGATCGCCGAGGCTGAGCCGGCCGCGGACCGCGGCGTTCACCGCGATCACCGTCGCGGTGAGGGTCACGGCAGCACCGGCCAGCGCCCAGCAGGTCTGCACCACCGTGGCGTGCCGCGCAGCGGCCAGTTCGATCCGGGCGGCCCCCCGGACGGCACCGGTGAGCCGGTCGTGGAAGAACCGGCCGAGGTGGTAGAGGCGCACCTCCCGGGCGGCGCGCAGGTCGGTCAGTACGGTCTGGAACAGGAATCGGGCCCGGAACAGACTGGCGCTGTCCTCCACGGCCTGCGCGGCCCGCCGGGACAGCCGCAGTTGGATGAGGAAATCGGGTACGGCCACGGCGAGCAGGAGCAGGCCAGCCGGCGGCCAGAGGGACGTCAGGATCGCGGCGAAGCCGCCGAGGGTGATGACGTTCTGGGCCACGTCGACCGTGAACATGACAACCGCGTACGGCGCCTGGTTGGCGGCCTGCTGGGCCAGCGCCAGCCGGTCGCGCAGTGCCGGCTGCTCGAAGGGGCCCATACCGATAAAGGTGTTCAGTTTCCGGTACAGCTGCACGTCGGCGGCGATCGTGATCGCGTTCTGCAGCGCAGTGGTGAAGTAGCCGGACACGCGGTTGGCGATCGCTGTCAGGGCCCCCAGGACGGCGATCGTCACGGCGTACCAGGTCGCGGTCGACGGGCTGGCCGAGCCTCCCTTGCCGACCTCGTCGAAGAGCAGTTTCGTGAACCAGGCGACGCCGAGCGGCGGTGCCGAGCCGACGAGGATGAGGGCGAGCATGGCGCCGAGTGCCTTGGGGTCGGCGCAGCCCAGCCGCAGGGCGGCTCGCAGCGTGGCCACGCCTCAGGCCAGGACCGGAAGCTGATGGTCGGCGCTGACGACGACGCCGTCGACGAGTGACAGCACCGCAGGGAAGCCCTTGACCTGGAACTCTTTCTCAGCGAGCGGTTCGGTGATCGTCGCCGTGTCGAAGTCGGTCAGGCGTGGTGCCATCGCCGCCGTCTCCTGCGGTGTGCCGATCATGAACACGAAGGTGTCGTGGCGGTAGCGCTCGGCCTCGGCGGTGAGGGTGTCCAGGAGGGTCTGGCACGGTGGACAGGTCGGGGTCAGCATGACCACGGTACGGCGGCCGGTGGTCAGGTCGGCGTACGGGAGGGTACTGATCTTCAGGCCCGGGGCGGGCAGCACCTCGGGGATGGGCTCGCCGTCGTGGTCGTGGGCGTGGCCGGCCTGCGTCTCGCGCAGCCGCCGGGCGAGGGCCAAGGTCAGGACGAGGTTGAGCACGGCGATCGCGCCGATGACAGCGATGGCGGCGTAGGCGAGAGCCTGCATGGGAACTCCTCGGCGAGTCAGAGCGGTGGGGGCCGCGCCGACCGGCGCGGCCCCCGGCGGAAAGCCCGGTCAGCAGGCGCCGGCCTTCTTGACGTAGCAGAGCGTCCGCGACGTCGAGGTCACACACGCGCCGTTGCAGTTGTAGTAGCCCTGCCGGTAACGGCGGAAGTAGTCGCCGCCCGAGCAGTAGCCGTCGGACGCGACGCACGAGCACTTCTGGCCGTTCTCCGGCACGCAGGCACCAGCCTGCTCGCTGCCGAGCACCTTGCCGAGGATGGCGTCGCCAACGCGGGTGATGATCCTGGTCATGGGATGACCTCCTTTGTGGGTGGTTGCCGATCACTGTGCTGGTCGCCGCTGCGCTCGCGCTGCGCTTCTACTGCGCGCGGGCTGCGCTCCGATAGCCCGCCAGCCGTTCGCGCAGTTCATCGGCGTACGCGGCGTCGAAGTGCTCGAAGATGCGCAGTGCCTCCTCGCCCAACGCGACGGCCAGGTCGTGTCTGCCCAAGGTGGCCTGCGCCCGGGCCAGCAGACTCAGCGAGTTCGCCAGCGGGAACGGCTGCCCGATTTCGCGAAGCATCGCCACCGACCCCGCCAACTCGACCACCGCACGATCCGTATCGCCCTCCTCAAGGTGCACCTTCCCGAGCAGCCGGCGGGAAATCGCCTCGCCCCACTCGTGGCGCATCTCGCGGAACTCCGACGCCGTACGAGCCAGCAGCCGACGTGCGGAGGCGCTGTCCCCGGCAGCGAGGTGCGTTGCGGCCAGCGCCTGCTCGGCGGTGGTCACACTCATCCGGTCACCAAGCCGGCGTGCGGCGGTTACCGCCTGCCGCAGCTGCTCCAGAGCCTGCGGCCACTGCTCAGCATGGCGATGCAGCAGCCCGATGCTCTCCCGCGCCAGCGACTCGCCCCACAGATCGCCACCATCCTCGAAGAGACGCAGGCCCGCGGCGCAGGCGGCGTAGGCGAACGGAGAGGTGTGCTGGTACTGCCCGTACTGCATGCCGAGGGTCAACAGCACGTGTCCGCCGACCGGGCCAACCGGCCAATGCTCGGCGCACAACCGCACCATCAGCAGCAGCGCGGCGTTCGCCTCCCGGACCCGGCCGAGCTGACGGCAGCACAGCGAGTAGCCCTGTAGTGCGACCAGCCGGTGCACCACCAGCGGCCCACGGCTGTCCCGGTGCGCCGCACGCAGCAGTGGCACGGCTTCGGCGTGGCGGTTCAGCATCCGGTAGGCCGTACCCAGGTGGAGCCGTAGCGACAGCCGGGTCGGCAACGGCAGGTCGGCGTGGCGGTCAAGCACGCCGCGCAGGCAGTCGACGAATTCGGGCAGGTACTGGCTGCGCATCATCGCGAAGTTGCCCAGCGTGCAGGCCAACCGTCCGGCCAGGTCGGCCGCGTCCAGCTGCAGCAGGTCATGCACCGCCGAGACCAGGTTCTCCCGCTCCTCCTCGAACCAGTCGACGGCGTCCCAGGCGTCGATCACGGACACCGCGTCGGCCACCGGCAGGGTCTTGCAGGGCAGCGACGCATCGGCCCGTGCGGCGTACGCATGCAGTCGCGCGTACCAGGCGATCACCTGGTGGGTGGCGACGTCGGTGCGTTCTCGGGCGTGTAGCCGGACCAGGTCGTGCATGCGTACCCGGCCGCTGGGATCGGCGGTCAGCAGGTGGGCCCGGCACAGCTGTTCCAGCAGCGGCTCGGTGGTCTCGTCCCACATGCCGAAGCTGCGCAGCGACGTACGACTGAGCACCGCGAGCAGCTGTGCGGCGGTCGGTGGTAGCCGCTCGAACCCAACGGTGAAGCTGGTGCGCACGTCGAGCCCGTCGAGCGACAGCTCATCGAGGCGGTGCCGCTCGTCGCGCAGCCGGTCGCGCAGCCGTGCCACGGTCATGGCCTCCCGTTCGGCCAGCCGCACGCCGACGATGCGCAATGCCAATGGCAGGCGACCGCACAGCTCCACGACGTCAGCGGCCGCTGCGCCCTCCCGGTCGATCCGCTCGATGCCAGCGAGCCCGGCCAGCAGATCCAGGCCGTCGTCCACCGGCAGGACGTCGAGCGGGACGACCTCGGTGCCCGCTAGGCCGGGCAGCGCCGCCGTACTGGTGATGAGAGCACTGCTGCCCCCGGGCGGCAGCAGCGGGCGCACCTGCGCCGCGTCCGCTGCGCTGTCCAACATCACCAACATGGTCTGGTCGGCGAGTACGGATCGATACAGCGCCGCGCGTTCCTCGGCTGCAGCCGGGATGGCCTCGCCAGCCACCCCGAGGGCCCGTAGGAAGGCGCCGAGCACCGCGCCGGGCCGCGCCGGGTCCGTGGTGTTGCCGCGCAGGTCCGCGTACAGGCATCCGGCAGGAAAGCGATGGCGGCTCTCGTGCGCCGCGCGCAGCGCCAGCGTGGTCTTGCCGGTTCCGGCGAGTCCGGTCACGACGACGACCTGGGCCGCCCCGGCGGCTGGTGGGGTACGCCCCAAAAACGACAGCAGCAGCCCGAGTTCCTTGCCCCGCCCGACGAAGTCGCCGGTGACGCCGGGAAGCTGATTGGGGCGTACCCACGCTCGTGGTGCGGTCTCCTGCTCGCTGCCGAGGATTTCCTGGTGCAGTTGCCGCAGCTGGGGTCCCGGGTCGATGCCGTGCTCCTCGGCGAGGATCCGAGCCCCGACCCGGTACACGGCGAGGGCCTCCGCCTGTCGGCCGCTGCGGTGCAGGGCCATCATGAGCTGGCCGCGCAGCCGCTCCCGCAGGGGCCGATCACGTACCAGGGTGGTCAGCTCCGGCACGAGTTCCTGGTGCAGGCCGAGGGACAGCAGTGCCTCGACGCGCAGCTCGACCGCGTGCTCGCGCAGCTCGCTCAGGCGATCACGTTCCAAGTCGACCAGGCTCGCGGCGACGTCGACGAACGCGTCGTCGCGCCAACGGGCCAGCGCCTGGTCGAGCAACTCCACAGCGTAGCGAGCGTCGGTGGCGGCCGCCGCAGCCTGTACGTCGGTGGCGAACTCCGCCGCGTCCGCGCCCACCGCGCCGTTCAACTCATAGCCGGGTGACCTGGTGTGGATCAGCTCCGGTGTCGTACGGCGTCGAACCGAGGCGACGATCGCCTGGACCCGGTTGCGTGCTCCCGTCGGCGGGTGATCTGGCCAGAGGCCGTCGATGAGGCGGTCGACGGAGACGATGCGTCCACGGTGGGCTGCCAGGCTCGCGACGAATGCCCGTTCCAGCGGGGGAAGCGACACGGCTATCCCGTCGACGCGCAACTCGATTCGCCCCAGGACGCCGATTTGGTACTCCTGCACCGGGCAAAGCTAGCGCGATGTCCACTAACTACGGCCGGGCGTCCAGACAGGGGTGGGTCCCCTTGCACTCCAGGATCACAATCTTCACATCGCTGCGCCGGCCGGAGCTGTGGTGTCCCAGCAGAATGTCAGCTCTGGTTGATCAAGAGATTTAGGTCAGGAATCCAGCATCAGCGCGACGTAAATCTCTTGATCAACCGAAAGGGGAGCAGCCGCCCGGCGTCGTCCTGGTGAGGGACACCAAGGACCGTGACGGCGGCACCCTGGCCTTCGGCCCGGCAGCGTGGGCGGGCTTCGTCGCCGCTGCCAAGTCCGACGCGTGCGAGCTTCGCTAACGCAGCAACGACCAAGTCGAACCCCTGGCCCTCCGATCAAGGGCCAGGGGTTCGCTGCCGTGATGAGCAGGACGATGACTGCCAGCGCTGGACCGCCCTCCACGAGACCTCCAGCGGTCTGCGTTGAATAGGAGCCGCTGTGGCGTTACTCGGCGGCGTGAAGGGTCGCGCCCTTCGCCTCCACCTGCCCGTGACCTTCGGCCCTGCGGGCCGCAGCCTCCCCTGAGGAACATGGAAGCGGAGGCTCCCGTAGGGACATTGGCGGATGAGTCCGCCGCAGGGGCCGGGATGGAGATCGCATCATGAGCGAGCAGCGTTTCGCCGAACGGGTCGCGGTCGTGACCGGAGCCGGGTCGGGTATCGGCCAGGCGGTCGCCCGCCAGCTCGCGGTGGAGGGAGCCATGGTCATCGGCTGCGACGTCGATGTCGAGGGGCTCGCCACGACCGCCAAGCTGGTGGAGGAGGACGGCCACTCCGCGACGATGATCGTCGCCGACATCACGGCACAGGTCGACATCGACCGGATCGTCGCGGCGCTGCCCGACCAGCGCATCGACCTGCTGGCCAACGTGGCGGGAGTCATGGACCACTTCCTGCCCGTCACGGAGTTGGACGACGACACCTGGGATCGGGTCCTGGCGGTCAACCTCACCGGTCCGATGCGGCTGTGCCGGGCGGTGCTGCCGCTGATGACTGCGCAGGGCCGGGGCGCGATCGTCAACGTCTCGTCCATCGGCGGCCTTACCGGAGCGGTTGCCGGCAGCGCGTACGTCTCCTCGAAGCACGGCCTGGTCGGCCTGACCCGCTCCATCGCCAACCTGTACGCCGAGGACGGCATCCGGGCCAACGCGGTCTGCCCGGGGGGCGTCCAGACCAACATCGGCCGCAGTGCCGCACCGAAGGTCCCGTGGGCGTACCAGCGTCTGGAGCGGGCGTTCGGCCGAGTAACCCGGACGGCCACGCCCGCCGAGGTCGCCACGTTGATCTGCTGGCTGGGATCCGACGAGGCGGTCAACGTGAACGGGGCCGTCGTCGCCTCCGACGGAGGTTGGACCTCCTGATCCGCTTGCCGGGCCACCGCATGGCCAACCGGCTAGGCCGCCTTGACGATCGATTTCCATTATCACGAGGAGCAGAGATGAGGGTCTTGATCGTCATCGAGTCGTGCTTCGGCAACACGTCCCGGGTTGCCGACGCCGTGGCCGCCGGCCTGCGTTCCAAGGGGGCCGACGTTACCGTCGTCGAGGCGGCCGTCGCGCCCCCGCTCGATGGCGTGGACCTGCTGCTGGTCGGCTCGCCCACGCACAACATGGGGCTGCCCGGACCGGCGTCGCGCAAGCAGGCCGCGACGAAGGGCGGCCACCCGGCGGCCACCGGCGTGGCCGAGTGGCTGGACACGCTGCCCGCCACGCTCGGCGGCCGGGCGGCCACCTTCGACACCGTCACCGGCACCGGTTTCTTTTCCGGCTCCGCTGCCAAGGGCATCCAGAAGCGGCTGCGCCGCCACCAGGTGGACGTGATTGCCCGGGAGAGTTTCGTCGTCACCGCGACCGAGGGGCCGCTGGCCGACGGCGAACTGGACCGGGCCGAACGCTGGGCTGCCGCCCTGGCCTGACCACGGCCGACCCCGATCGGGCTGCCGCCCTGGCCTGACCGCGGCCGACTCTGATCGTACGAGCGTTCTGGACATCCGCGAGAAGCACGGGATCTGATACGGGGCGCTAACGTTTCAGCGCCCGGTACTTGCGGAGCAACGCCGTGATCTTGACGTAGTCACGTGTGCCGTTCAGCTCGGCAAGCAGCTCGTCCGGGCACAACTCGTAGAGCTCGCCCCACCATCGGCGCGCGCGGTTGTCCCAGATCCGGTAGCCACCGTCGGCGCCCCTCGCCACGTATCTTCGCCTCGCCATCGTCGGCAGGGTAGCAACGCAGACAGCCGTTGGCTGTCCGCTGGCACCATCGCCGTTGAGGCTCGACACCCGGCTCTTTCAGCTCGGCAACCAAGCGAAGGTGCGCGGATTGCGGCTTAAGTCCAGAAGAGTGGATTAAGTTCAGCACGTGACGTCCGACTTCGAGACCCAGCTACGGGCGGTCTCGTTGCGCGTGACCCGGCCCCGGTTGGCAGTACTCGCAGCGCTGCGCGACCACCCGCACGTCGATACCGACACAGTGATTGCCCTGGTCCGGGCGGAGCAGCCCACCGTCTCCCACCAGGCGGTGTACGACGTGCTGCGGGCGCTCACGGACGCCGGTCTGGTGCGGCGCATCCAGCCGGCCGGGGTGACCGCCCGGTACGAAACCCGGGTGGGGGACAACCACCACCATGTCGTGTGCCGCTCCTGCGGCGCGATCGCCGACGTCAGCTGTGCTGTCGGCCGGGCTCCCTGTCTCACCGCCTCCGACGACCACGGCTTCCTGGTCGACGAGGCGGAGGTCGTCTACTGGGGCACCTGCCCCGGCTGCGCGACCGAACGCACCTCCCCGCGATTCGCCAGTTCGGAAGGAAACAGATGAGCGATCCTCAGGACAACGCCCCGGTCAGCGCGCAGGGCGTGGACAAGAAGGAGGCGGCCGGTTGCCCGGTCGCGCAAGATTCCGTGACGGCGCACGGCAGCGAGAGCGAGAACCCGGCGATCGCCTCGCCGAGGCCGAAGACCGGCGGTCGTCCGCGCACCAATCGGGACTGGTGGCCCAACCAGCTCGACCTCTCGGTGCTGCACGCCCACTCGGCCAAGGGCAACCCGCTGGGGGAGAGCTTCAGCTACGCCAAGGAGTTCGCCAAGCTCGACGTCGAGGCCCTCAAGCGGGACATTGTCCAGGTCCTCACCACCTCGCAGGACTGGTGGCCGGCCGACTTCGGCCACTACGGCGGCCTCATGATCCGGATGAGCTGGCACTCCGCAGGCACCTACCGCATCCACGACGGCCGTGGCGGTGCCGGCGACGGCGGCCAGCGCTTTGCCCCGCTCAACAGTTGGCCGGACAACGCCAACCTCGACAAGGCCCGCCGGCTGCTGTGGCCGGTCAAGCAGAAGTACGGCCAGAAGATCTCCTGGGCCGACCTGCTGGTGCTCGCCGGTAACGTCTCCATGGAGTCGATGGGCTTCAAGACCTTCGGCTTCGGCTTCGGTCGGGAGGACGTCTGGGAGCCCGAGGAGATCTTCTGGGGTCCGGAGGACACCTGGCTCGGCGACGAGCGCTACGTCTCCGAGAGGGAGATGGCGGCCGGCGTCGGGGCGACCGAGATGGGTCTCATCTACGTCAATCCGGAGGGCCCGCTCGGGAACGCGGACCCGGCTGCCGCGGCCCACTTCATCCGCGAGACCTTCGCCCGGATGGCCATGAACGACGAGGAGACCGTCGCCCTCATCGCCGGAGGGCACACCTTCGGCAAATGCCACGGCGCGGCCCTCGCCGACGACCACGTGGGTCCCGAGCCCGAGGCCGCTCCGCTGGAGGCGCAGGGACTCGGCTGGCTGAGCACCTACGGCAGCGGCAAGGGCGGCGACACGATCACCAGCGGTCTCGAGGTGACCTGGACCGACGTGCCAACCCAGTGGAGCAACCGCTACTTCGAGATCCTCTTCGGTTACGAGTGGGAGCTCACCACGAGCCCCGGTGGCGCGAAGCAGTGGGTTGCCAAGGACGCCGAGGCGATCATCCCGGACGCCCACGACCCGTCGAAGAAGCACAAGCCGACGATGCTCACCACCGACCTGTCGCTGCGCGTCGACCCGGTGTACGAGCAGATCTCGCGTCGTTTCCTGGAGCACCCCGACGAGTTCGCGCTGGCGTTCGCCAAAGCCTGGTACAAGCTGCTGCACCGCGACATGGGTCCGGTCAGCCGCTTTCTCGGGCCGTGGGTCGCGGAACCCCAGCTGTGGCAGGACCCGGTGCCGGCCGTCGACCACAAGCTCGTGGGTGACGCCGATATCGCCGACCTCAAGGCGAAGGTCCTGGAGTCCGGCCTCACGACCGCCCAGCTGATCTCCACCGCCTGGGCCTCGGCCGCCAGCTTTCGCTCCACCGACAAGCGCGGCGGGGCCAACGGCGCCCGGATCCGCCTCGACCCGCAGCGCAGCTGGGAGGTCAACCAGCCCGAGCAGCTCGCGTCGGTCCTGGCGACCCTGGAAGGCATCCAACAGGAGTTCAACTCCGCTGGCGGTGCGAAGATCTCGCTGGCGGACCTGATCGTGCTGGCCGGCTCGGCCGCCGTCGAGAAGGCGGCGCGCGATGCCGGCGTCGAGGTGACCGTACCGTTCCACCCGGGCCGCACCGATGCCAGCCAGGAGCAGACCGACGTCGAGTCCTTCCGGGTCCTCGAGCCGCGCGCCGACGGTTTCCGCAACTACCTGCGGGCCGGCGAGAAGACCCAGCCGGAGACGCTGCTACTCGACCGTGCGTACCTGCTCAACCTGACCGCGCCCGAGATGACCGTACTCATCGGCGGCCTGCGTGCCCTGGAAGCCAACACGGGCGGTACGCGGAACGGTGTGCTCACCGATCGGCCCGGCGTGCTCACCAACGACTTCTTCGCCAACCTGCTCGCCCCGGGCACCCGGTGGAAGGCGTCGGCGTCCGACGAGCACGTGTACGAGATCCGCGACCTGGCCACCGACGAGGTGAAGTGGACCGCCACCGCGGTCGACCTCATCTTCGGCTCCAACTCCCAGCTTCGGGCCCTCGCGGAGGTCTACGCCAGCCAGGACGCGCGCGACAAGTTCGTGAACGACTTCGTGGCCGCCTGGACCAAGGTGATGGAACTCGACCGGTTCGACCTCTGATCTGGTGGTGAACGACGAGCCCCGGTCGATCCATCAGCGATCGACCGGGGCTCGTCCGCCGATCGGCCGGGCCGTATTGCGCGGCCCGTCCGACACTGGTCAGGCTCGGACCGGCAGCGTCCAGGTGCTACCCGAGCAGGAACCCAGGTAGAGGCCGGACAGGCCGTTCGGGCTGGGCGCGGTCAGGCACAGGCCGGACGCGGTGTTCCTCAGCGCGTTACCGGCTTCGACGGTCCAGACCTGGGTCGCGTCCGTCGTGCTGCACGTGCCGGTGCCGACCTGCGTGCCGGACGCCGTGCCGCCGCCAAGCGGCATCATGCAGGTGTTCTGTACGTCGATGCGGCCGTCGGCGCGGATCGTGAACATCTGCGCGCCGCTGTAGTTGCACCCGAACAGCCACAGGCTGCTGTTCGGGCCGCCACGGTCGACGCAGTTGCCGGCCGGGTGGATGATCAGCCCAGCCGCGCCCGGCGCGATGACCAGCCAGACGAACGACGCGGTGGACACGCCGGACGTTGACTGCGCGCGCACCGACACCGAGTACCTGCCCGTGGTGGTGGGCGTGCCGGAGATGGTGGTGCCGGAAACGGCCAGGCCGGCAGGCAGCCCGGTCGCGGTGACGGTGGGCGTCGGGCCGCCGTTGTACGTGACACCGAGCACCAGCGACACGGCCGTGCCGGTGACAGACTGCTGCGGGACCGGCGTGATGATTCGCGGTGCGGTCGGCAGCGCCCAGATCTGCAGCTCCGTCGCCGCACAGTCCGCGAGGGTGACCTGCACGTCGTAGGCCAGCGACGGCGCGGTCAGGCACTTGCCGGAGGCCGGGTTGCGCAGTTCACCGTTCTCGGTCGCCTGCCACACCTTGTCCGCAGCGCCGTCGCAGCTGCCCCGCGCGATGGGCGCGGACGCGACCATGCAGCCGCCCTGCACCTGCAGCCCGCCGTCCGTGCGGACGATCCACTGCTGGGTGTCGCTGTCGCTGCAGCCCCAGACCAGGATCGGGTTGCCGTCTGCGGTCCCGCCGCGCGAGTTGTCCAGGCACCAGCCGCTCGCGTTGCGGATCTGACCGTGGAAGACGGTCCACTGGAACGACGTGACGCCGACGCCGCCGGCCGAGTCGGTGACCGTGACGATCGCCTCACCGGATCCGATGACTGCGGGCGTGCCGGACAGTGCGCCGGTCGACGCGTTCAGGGTGACGCCGGACGGCAGGCCGGTGGCCGCGTACTGGCTGATGGTGTGGGACGACCGCGCGACGATGGTCAGCGCCGACGCGGCGGAGGTCGCCCACTGCCGCTTCGTGACGCCATCGAGCGTGACCGGGGCGGTCGGCAGGTTCCAGACCTGGCCGGCGCGGGTGGCGCAGACGTCGATCGTGAGCTTTGCGTAGGTGTCCCCGGTCGGCGCCGTGAGGCACTTCCCGGTCGCGGTGTGCCGCAGCGTGCTGCCGGACACGGCCCAGACCTGCGCCGCCGCGGTGCCGCAGTCGCTCAACACGACGGAGACACCGTCGTCGGCCACGGTAATGCACTTGGCGAACACCTCGAGGCGGCCGTCGGACCGGACCGTCCACAGCTGTGCGTTGCCGCCGTTGCAGGGGTGAAGCTGGATCGGGTTGCCGTTCTGGCTGCTGGCGTTGGCCGAGTCGGCGCAGTAGCCGTTGATGCCGAGGATCCGGCCGTTGCCGACCTGCCAGGTGAAGGACGCGGTACCGGTCTGGCCCGCCTCGTTCGCCACAGTGAGTGTCACGGCGGACGTCGTGATCGTGGTGGCCGTACCGCTGATCATCCCGGTCGAGGCGTTGATCGACAGGCCAGTCGGCAGTCCGGTCGCGGACCAGGTGAGCCGCTGCGTGGTGTCCAGGTTCGAGGCGAACACCGCCTTGCGGACCACAGTGCCCTTAACCATGCCCTGGAAGCCCGGGTTCTCCACCGAGATCACGTCCTGGCCCAGGCCGGACGGCGCCTTGAACGTCTGGAGGGTCCCCGCCGCGCAGGTCGCGAGCGACAGCCGCGCACTCCAGTTCGTGGACGCGGCGGTCAGGCACTGGCCGGTGGCCGGATTGACCACCTCGCCGCTGCTCCGCGCGGTCCAGACCTGTGCGGAGGAGCCGTCACAGGTATACAGCACCACCGCAGACCCCGCGGTCATGCACTTGCCCTGCACCTCGAACCGGCCGTCGGCGTGCGCGGTGAACAGTTGCGCGCCGTTGCCGCTCGAGCATGGCCAGAGTTGGAGCGGGTTGCCGTCCGTGGTGTTGCTGCTGTTGTTGTCCACGCACAGCGAGCCCGGCCCGCTGAACGCGCCACGTCCCAGGATCACGTTCCAGCGGAACGACGTGGTGGTGCTGGCGCCGGCCGCGTCGGTCGCGGTGACCTGCGCGATGCTGGTGCCTCCCGTGGTTCCGGTGCCGCTGATCACGCCGGTCGTGGCGTTGATCGACAGCCCGGCGGGCAGGCCGGTGGCGGCGAAGCGGACCGCGGTCGGCGCGGTGATCTTCCTCAGCGTCACGACCTGGCCGACCGCCGTGTACTGCGCGCCCGGGTTCGTCACGGCGGGGCCGCTGCCGCAGCGTGTGTTCAGCAGCCGGTCCGGCGATCCGGCGCCCGGGTCGGAGATCAGGCCGGTGGTGGCGCAGTCGACCAGCGCGTCCCGCACCTGCGCGGACGTGGCCGACGGGTGCGCGGCCAGGTAGACGGCGGCGGCACCGGCCACGATCGGCGCGGACAGCGACGTGCCGCCGGAGGTCACGGTGGCGTCGTCCGCGGTCCAGGCACCGGTCTTGATGTCGGTGCCGGGCGCGAAGATGTCGACGCACGAGCCGTAGTTCGAGAAGCTCGCGCGACGGTCCCGGTTGTCGGTGGCACCGACCACGATCGCCTCGGAGACGCGCTGCGGCGAGGTGGCGCATGCGCCATCGTTGGAGTTGCCGGCGGCGATGACATAGGTGACGCCGGCAGCGGTCGAGGCGCGGATCGCGTTGTCCAGTGCATCCTGCGGGCCGGTCGACCAGCTCATGTTCACCACGGCTGGGCGCGGCGCGGTGCTGGTGACCCAGTCGATCGCGGTCAGCGCGTCGGCGGCCGCACCGGCACCGTCGCAGCCGAGCACGCGTACGGGATGCACGGTTGCCTTCTTCGCCACGCCGTAGACCGTGCCGGCGGCCGCGCTGGCCACGGCGGTGCCGTGCCCGCCGCAGTCGTTGTGGTCGGTGCCGGGGGTGCTGTCACCGATCCGGCCGGCGAACTCGGAGTGGGTGGCGCGCACGCCGGTGTCGAACACGTAGATGTGCGCGCCGGAGCCGTCATTGTCGTAGTCGTAGGTGCCACTGGGGGCGCGGCCGGTCTGGTCGACCCGGTCCAGGCTCCAGGAGGGATCGGTCTGGGTGCCGGCGGCGGTGACCACCAGGTCCGGCCGCACGGACGCGACGCGCGCATCGTGCGCGAGCCGCTCGGCATCGGCCGCGGACATGCGTACCGAGAAGCCGTGCAGCGCCGTAGTCCAGACGTTGCCGAGCTTGCCCGAGTATTCGGCGGCCAGGTTACGCGCGTCCGAGCGGATCCGGCCTGCTTCGTTTGCCTTGACGGTGACGATGTAGCTGCCGGGAATCGCCGTACCGGCTTGCGGGGCGGCACCCTTCGCGGCCGGGGGCGGGGCAGCGGCCGGAGCGACTGCGGGTGTGGCAGCGGCAGTAGCGACCGTCGTGCTTGCCGGAGCGGCGGAAGTCTGCCGGGCGGCTGCCTGGACGGCGGGCGTGCCGTCGACCGGCACGGTCGCAGCGGTGCCGGAGTCGGGGAAGCGCGGCGGGACCGCCGAAGCGGTCAGGGCCAGCAGTGGGAGCACCAGCAGTGCGCCAGCCGCCGGTAGAAGACGGTGCCGGGGTGCGGTACCCGGCCTTCGGAGATGATTCATACAGACGCTTCCTCCCGGTTGAGGGCTGTCATCACGTGCCGGTACGAAGTGGTGCAACCGGCCGCATTCAGGCGCGTCATGCTATACCGGCCATCCATGATGGACTTTCGATGGACGTCACGAGAGCCCCTTTTCGAGGGCTCTCTTGACCCCGTCGACTCCGGTCAATCAGCACGCAGGTATCTGCCGAATGGCCGTGTACCGATGGCCTGTGTGGCGGGATCGGAGTGGATGAGTTGGGCGAGGTGGGTACGGGCCTGGTGGAGCATTCGCTCGGCGGTGAGGACAGCGCTACCCGTGTCGAGGAGGCGATGCTCCCAGGCGGGATGGGGGATCGGCAGATCGACGGGCATTAGCTCGTTCATCATGGCGACGAGTTCGTAGACCAGCAGGTGTGCGGCCAGGGCTTCGCGTGCGGCGTACTCGATGATGTTGTCGATGGGGCTGTCCGGGTCGGGCAGGCAGGTTGGTGCGGGCAGTCGCGCCCGACGGACCTTGGCGCGGTGACGTTCCAGCTTTTCGGCGGTGATGACGGCCAGGAGGCTAGCGAGGATGCCGAGGGCAGCGGCAACGGCCCCGGGCAGGTCGGCGGTGCCGGAGAGGGCGGCTACGCCAATTCCGACGACGACGAAGAGGTCGAACTTCCGGTGCCAGGTGCGGTGGATGTTCTGCGCCCGGTCGAGGGCATGCGCGGCGTCGCGGAGGGCGTTGGCGGCGTCCCTGCCGGTGGGCTGGTCGCCGTGGGTGGCGTGGATGAGCCAGGCGACATCGCGTACGTGTTCGGCGGCGATGGCGGCATAGTCCGAGATCAGGCGGCAGGTGCCTCGGCTCGGTGGCGGTGCCGTGCGGCTCTCCGCCACGGTCGGCGGTGCGGAGTGTGTGGAGCCCTGGGGTGTCACAGGATCACATCCGAAGTGGGACGGGTGGTGAGGATCGGGGATGTGTGGCGGGGCCGCCGCTGAAGGGTTGGCTTTGCGGCGGCCCCGCCGTTTTCGGGTGCCCGTCGGGTTGCGTTGCCGCGCAGGTCGACGGGGGTCTTGGGGATGGTCAGGTGTCGACTTTCGGCGTTCGGCCGGGTCGCCACATGGGGTGGATGGTGTGGTGGCGGGTGAGGTGCAGCGGTGGCCGAGCCTGGTAGCCGTGGTGGCTGAGTAGGTCGCGGTGTTCGGTGGTGAAGGCTTCGGTGTAGGCAGCGGTGCCGTAGCGGTCGAGCCGGCTGTGGTGATGGTCGAGCAATCTGCTCGCAAGGCCGGTGCCGCGATGATCGGGGTGGATGGCCAGCAGCGCGAGATGTTCGTGGCCTATCTCGGGGCGTTGCCCGTCGAGGAGTCGGCCGAGGGTGGTGAACCGCTCGGTGTGCTCGCTGCAAGCCGCAGCCAGCCGGGCCTCGTACGCTGCCGGTGGCGGGATCGGCCGATAGCGGTGGAACCAAACGCCGGCCCCGATGGGCCCATCAGCATCGGCGAGGATGTCGACTTCACCGAAGAAGAGGGCGTGTTCGACCCAGATCCGAATGGCCTCGGTGAGAGCGGTGGGTAGCCGGTCCTGGTCGGGAACGAGCCAGCTGGCCAGGGGTAGATCGTGGGCGGCGTCGGTGACAAGCGCGGCGATGGTGGCGACCTCGGCGTAGCGGGCCCGTCGTACGACGGGGGCGTGGGCGCTGACCATCAGCTCTCACCATCGCCTTCGTGGTCCTCTGATGTTGCTGCTGTTTCCTCGTCCGGTGTGGGGTCCGGCGGCGGTACAGGTTTGGTGGGTGGATTCGGAATCGGTTCGTAGTCACCGCTGTACATGACGAACCACCTTTCGATCATGAATTGGGTGGGGGCCACCGCCCTTGTTTGCGGGAGCGGGGCGGTGGCCCCCTATCTGATGCGTTCCCTCTTGTGGCTATTTTTTGCCACCGCATCTGATAGGGACATGTTGGTATGCGAACGACTACGCTCGGAATACCTACGAGGTTGGCGAGTGCGGATCGTGCTGGTTGCTAGTGGGTGAAGGGCTCGCCGAATGACTTGAATGGAAACTGAAGGCAGGGGGAAGGCGCGGGTGAAAACCGGAATCGACTTCTTGATCGCGGAATTGCGCGAGGCGCGGGTATCCCGTGGTATGTCGCAAGAGGAGTTCGGACGACTCATCAACTACAGCGGTGCGCATGTCGGCAACGTCGAGAGTGGGCACCGTCCGGTGAAGGCGGACTACATCCGGGCGGTGGATCAAGCGCTGAACACCGGTGGTCTCTACATGCGGCTGTTCGAGAGGCTGGGCGCGCCGATCTGGCTGCGTGAGTGGATCGAGGACGAGCAGCGGGCAGTGTCCCTACGCTGGTACGAGCCAGCGTGGGTGCCTGGCGTGCTGCAAACCGAGGAGTACGCCAGGGCAACCCTCGCCGACGAAGTGCTCAGCCCGGACGAGGTTGACCGCCTCGTCTCATCCCGGCTCAGCCGCCAAGCGCTGCTGTGTCGAGACCAACCGTTACTACTGACCGTCGTTCTCGATGAGAACGTGATAGTTCGGACATCCGAAAGGCACCACGAAATTATGGTGGCCCAGCTTGCCCACCTGGTGCAGTGCGCTGAGCTGCCGAACGTTCAGATTCAGGTCGTTCCAGCGAGAACCGGGCTCTATGGCGGAATGGGCGGTCCGTTTGTGCTTGCCGAGCTGTCAGAGGGGCAGCGTGCGGCGTGCGCAGATGGTCAACTCAGTGCGCAGGTGACGGACAAGCCTCAAGATCTTGTTACTCTCGAAATGCGGTGGGAGCGGATCCGAGGCTATGCGCTACCCTGCCGCGAGTCCCTCGATCTCATCCGGAAGGCGGCAGCATGGACGTGACCGGCGCCCGGTGGCGCAAGAGCACACGTAGCGGGAACAACGGCGGCAACTGTGTCGAGGTTGCGGACAACCTGCCTGGCGTCGTCCTGGTTCGGGACACCAAGGACCGTGACGGCGGCACCCTGACCTTCGGGCCGGCTGCATGGGCGGGCTTCGTCGCCTCGGCCAAGTCCGGCGCGCTCGAGCTGCACTAACGCAGCGACGGCTCCCTCGAACCCCTGGCCCCTTTCTCGCGGCCAGGGGTTCGTTGTTTTTCTCGACAGCGGTGCGTCCGGTCGCGCTGCCGAGCGAGCTGCCAGTCGTCAACGAACTGGCAGCGGGCCGACAAAGGTGGCGCGGCCCACCTCAAGTGGCGCACATCAACATGTACTCGCCCGGTCGATTGGCACGACCAGGACCACGGCGATGACCAAACCCAGTGTCGAGGCGGCCAGCCAGGGCCAGGGATTCCTGCTGTGGCCCGAGATGCCCCACCAGGCTACGGCGAGGGACAGGATGGCGGTCAGCGTCATCAGTGCGCTGAGCACGGCTCGGGTGGTCATCTCTTGTTGGAGAGAATCGATCGTGTCGTTCGGGCATGGTGCTGAGGGCGCGAATGTCACCAGGGTGAGAAGGCAGCCGAGAAGTGCGACCAGACCGAGTAGCACGGTCAAGATCGTGGCCGCCAGGACAGCCGCAGGGGATCGCATAGGCGCGAGGTTACGCATCCGTGGTCACGAGCATGACACGCCTGGGTGACAGCCGGTACCGGCATTACTGACCCTCTTCCAACCTGATCTTGCAGGTCGGCGCGGTCGGGAAAAGCGTTGATCGATGAGGGCGATGCTCCAGGTAGGACAGCAAATCGACCATAACCCGATGCCCCGACCGGGAGCCTCGCCATGCTGTCCTACCCTGCCACGATTCCGTTGTCCAACCGGACCCTGAACCACCTCGCCGAACGAATCCGCGGCCACCGCCAGCAGCGCAACTCCCGGTGGAGGCGACTGACCCCGGGCCGCCAGGCACTGCTCGCCCTGACCCACCTGCGCAACGGCGACGCCTACACCTGCCTCGCCGCCGGCTTCCAGATCGGGATCGCGACCGCGTGGCCTCTTCAAGAAGCGATCGCCCTGCTGAGCGCTACCGCCGACGACCTGCACACTGCAATGCAGCGCATCCGGCACGCCGTCAAAGACGCTCATGGCCACTACAACTAGCGGTCTATTATTCCGACGATGACACTGCAGCCCACTGACGAGCTCTCTGCTGCGGCGTGGCTGTATGCGACCGATGTCGGCCCGACGCGGTTGATCACGTTCGGGCCGGCCTCGTTCCCCGCGTACGCACGCCTTCGCTACCTGCCCGATCCGGTCCTTCCGGATATGCGCGAGTCGGACGTGCGGCTGCCATCTCGCCGATCCACTGAGATCGACATGGCCCGAACAGCGTTGGAGGCCCTCGCCGACTACAGCTCCTCCACGCGCGACTGCTATGTCTGCGTGTGGGAGGGTGGCGCGACGTTCCGGAATCCTGCACTGACTGGCGGACCCATGCTGGACCTTCCGCACCGGCGATACGTCCTGTTCACCGGTACCCTGGACGACTTGATGGGGTGGAGCGACTTGTTCGACTCCGAAGTTTACTCAGCGCCGGCATTCGTCTGGCCGGCGGATCATGCGTGGTGTTTCGCCAGCGACGTCGACCCTCATTGGGCTGGCATCGGAGCCGACCGTGGGGTTGTCGACCGCCTCGTCGCGGACAGGAACCTCGATGTGGTGCATGCGGACCCGGAAGAGCGGCAGCCGACGTACTACTGACAGCCATTTTCATCGTGCGTAGCGGTTGGCTTCGACGTGGTGCAGGACGAGGATGGCTTGGACGATAGCGGTGGCGTACGCGGCCCCGAGGGAATCATGGTCGCACTGGCCGAGCAGCTCCACAAAGACTGACGAGCGCGGCAGCCGAGAAGGATTCCTGGCGCGGGCCTGGTGTTGTGGTCAGAGGTCGTAGAACCGGTCCGCCATCTCGTACTGGAAGCTCTGGTGCGAACGTTCAAGATATTCGCGGCTGAAGTGTGCGCGGTTTTTCTCGTACCTCGCTCGACCGCGTGGAGTCCAGAAGCAGGATTCCGGTACGGCATCCGTGCCGTCGGGAACGAACTTGAGGATCTCGCCGATAGCTGCCACCCCGAGCGCAAATGTCTGCCGGCGCGCGGCGTTCACGGCCGGATCACTGGATTTTGGGGCACCGCCCTCGTAGATCGCGGCTTCGGAGATGAGCCGCCACTCGCCTGCGTCGAACAGCCGGGAGGGCTCCGGCCCGCCGAAGAAAACCAGGTCATCGGGGCCGGGTACGGCAGGACGCTCCGGCAACTGGAAGATGAACTCCCGGTAGGTCCGACAGCCGGTGCAGGTGCCGTGATAGCGCCGCGCGGGAGCCCCCTGGTCGCTGGTCAGCGCGCTTTCCCAGGCGACATCGACGCCACCGCACTTCGTGCAGGGGTGCAGGTCCAGGTAGAGGTGAGCCTCGTCCCTGCTACGG
Source organism: Micromonospora sp. NPDC003197 (assembly GCF_053590565.1). Taxonomy (NCBI): domain Bacteria; kingdom Bacillati; phylum Actinomycetota; class Actinomycetes; order Micromonosporales; family Micromonosporaceae; genus Micromonospora; species Micromonospora sp. NPDC003197. The sequence continues at coordinate 186,858 of NZ_JBSFTE010000004.1, forward strand.
ACGATTGGCAAAGCCATCGGATGCCTCCCATTGACTGGCCAATACGAAACTAGCAGCGACTGGGCGCTAGCTAGAGCTTGCATTGAGCGCCCCGGATCGGGATCGGGTCGGTGGTGTAGATGTGGCGGCCGTCGGTGGCCCGTACCTGGAAGCAGTATCGGCGCGTCGGGTCGACCGGCACCCGCATGGTGCGCTGCCGGTTGGCGACCAGCACCATCGTGTCGATCCGTTCACCCGCTACGACAACGGCGAAATCCAGGTCGCCATCGGCTCGCCAGGTCAGATCGACGTGGTTGCCCCGGTCGGCTGGCGGGGCCAGTTCGAGGTTCACCTTCGGAGGTGCGGCCGACGGTGGAGCCTGAGCTGCTTCCTCGACGATCGTCGGGGAAGCAGCCGGCTGCGCCGGGCCACCCTGTTGCAGGACCAGCGGTACGACGGCCAGCCCCACAACGACCGCGCCGAGGCCGACCAGCAGGCCCGGCCGCCAGCGCGTACTCGGCCGTTTGGATCGGTCGGATGAGGTGTCCCCACCGGTGCGATAGACGAGGACGCGCCCCACCCCCGCATCCTCAGGCAGCGCGGTGTCCGTCGGCTCGACCGGACTGGTCGCCACGGCCGGCGCAGGTGGCATCTCTTGCGGCGCAGGTGGCCCAACTGACGGGGCGGACCCCTCGGGAGTTGGGCCGGAAGGATAGCTGCCAGCGAAGTCGTCGAAGTCGAAGTCGTCCAGGTCGCCGGAGGTGTCCTTCTCGTCCTGCTCGCCGCTGGTCAGCTCATTCGCATCGTCCGAGATAGTGTCGTCCGAGTTGGTGGCCTCGTCACGGTCAGCGCTGGTCGGGCTGGTTATCGGCACCTGGGCGGGCAGCGCCTGCTGATCAGCGGGTGGGGCGGTCATCGCCTGGTGCAGATTTTGGAAGAACGATGCCACACTCGCCGCGTCCGATGGCCGATCCGCAGGGTTCTTGGCCAACAACCGGCCGATCAGGTCGGAGAGTTCGGCGGGGACGGCCGTGCCCTGGGCTGGTGGCACCTGATCCCGCAACACCCGCAGAATCCGCTCGCCCGGCGGCTCACCGAGGCGGCGCGGGAACGGCGGTGCGCCGGTCACCGCGGCGTACAGCACCGCGCCCAACCCGTACAGGTCGGATGCCACGGACCGGCTGTCGTCGCGCAGTGTCTCGGGGGAGGTGTATTCCAGGGCGTGCATCGGGTCGCGAGGGAACCGCTCCCGGAGGGCCAATCCGAAGTCGGCGAGGACGAACTCACCGGATTGTCGGCAAAGCACGTTGTGCGGCGTTACGCCGCCGTGCACCACACCCACGCGGTGGGCGGCAGCCAGGGCGGTGGCGACGGCCGATCCGAGGTTGAGGAGATCGCCCACGGCCAGTGGGTCGCCGCCAGCATCGAGCATTCCCGCCAGCGAACCCGGACACCGCTCCATCCGTACGCCTGATCGGCCGTCCGGGTGCTCGACCAGGTCGTCGATGGGCAGGATCGAACGCACCGACCGTACGCTGTGCAGCGCTTGGCGCTCGCGGTGGTGCCGCGTGACGGTGTCGCGATCGAACCTGTCGGCGTACATCTTGACCGCGACCTCGGCGTCGGTGTTCGCCAGACGACCGGCGTAGACCGTGGCGACCGGACCGGTGGCGAGCACTGTCGAGCCGAAGACAACGTCGCCTACCGTAATGTCCACCGGTCCACACCCTCCGCTTCACTGCCGGCGATATTCGGAACTTAACGTAAGGATGCCGAACAGCCGCCAGTGCGGTACGGCAGCTTCCTGCCTCTGCCAACCGCTGCCGGCTGCCCCGGGCGAAGCTGCTCTGATGCAGAGTACCGGCCTGGTCAGGGTTACCGTCGCCACTGCGCACCGTCGAATCGACATGGCATTGCCGGAGCAGGCCGCCGTCGCCGAGATCCTCCCCGGCATTCTGGTCCGGGCCGGCGAAGGGCTGGCCGACGACGGCGTCGACCACGGTGGTTGGCTGCTGCGCAGGGCCGACGGCTCGGTGTTCGATCTGGATCGGACGCTGGCCTCGCATCGGGTGCGGGACGGGGAGATCCTGCACCTGACGGATCGGCGGATCGACTGGCCGGAGTTGGAGTACGACGATCTGGTCGATGCCATCGCCACCGGTTCGGGCCGTACCGGGGCGGCGTGGGGCCCGCGGCATACTCGGCAAGCCGGGCTGGCGGCCGGAGTCGTGGCGATGCTGCTCGGCCTGCTCGCGGTGCTGAGAGCCGGACCCCCGTGGACGTTACCGGCGCTGTGGGCGCTCGGCGTGTCCGCGTTGCTTCTGGTCGCTGCCGTGGTGTTGGCCCGTGCGATCGGTGATGCCGGCGTGGGTACGGTGCTCGCGGCGATCGCGTTGCCGTTCGCGTTTACCGGCGGTGGGCTGCTACTTGCCGGTGACAAGCCGCTGACCGAGCTGTCCGCCGGTCATCTGGTGGTTGCCGGGGCGATGTTGCTGCTGGTGGCGCTGGTGGGTCAGGTCGGGGTGACCGCCGCTACGGCGTTGTTCACCGGGGCGGCCATGGTCGGCCTGCTCGGTGTGGTCGGTGGCTGGCTGACCAGCATCGACGAGTTCGAGTCGTACGAGGCGGCGGCCATTGTGGGCGGCGTTGTTCTGGCAGTCTCCACCATGTTCACTTCGTTGGCGTTGCGGCTCGGTCGGGTGCCGATGCCGGTGTTGCCGCGATCTGCTGCTGATTTGGTCCGGGACGATCCGCAGCCGAGTCTCACGCTGGTCCACGCTGCGGTGGCCAGGGCGGAAGCCCTGCTCACCGGCATGCTGACCGGGTCGTGCGTGGCGGTGATGTGCTGCCAGGTGGTGCTGATTCGCAGCGACAGTACGGCCGCCGTGGTGTTGGTCGGGGTGCTCGCCGCCGGTTTCCTGCTTCGTGCGCGGCTTTATCCGATTCTGCGTCAGCGAGTGCCGCTGCTGGTTACCGGGATGTTCGGGGTCGGCTGCCTCTTCGTCGGTCCGCTGATGGCCGACCGGTCCGCGCTGCTGGTGTCCACCGGGCCGCTGCTGCTCGCACTCGCCGTTGTTGTCATCGCGGCTGGCATCGTTTACAGCACTCGCGTTCCTAACCTCTATCTGGGCCGGTTCGCCGAGTATTCCGAAATTCTGGTTATGGCGGCTGTTGTCCCGGTGGCCTGCTCGGTGCTCGGCCTGTACGGCTACGTACGCGGCCTGGGGGGCTGATCCGATGGCGTCGAAACGCGACCAGCTTCAGGCGTACCAGTTTCTTGTGCAGCGGGCGACCTCGGCCCTGGTCATTCGGGAGAGCGACCCGGAGCAGCCGCCGTTTCGCCGGCCGGCTGGTGCGTCGCTGGCCGGCGTAGCACTGGCCATCGTGGCCCTGGCGTGCGTCGGCGTGTACGGAATGATCGTGCCGGGCGGCAACAAAGCCTGGCGCAAGGACAATGTGGTGATTGTGGAGAAGGAGACTGGTAGCCGCTATGTCTTTCTGAACGGGCGGCTGCATCCGGTCACCAACTACGCCTCGGCGCTGCTGCTGATCGGTACGCACGGCAGCACCGAGCGGGTGTCCAGGAATTCCCTGGTCGGTGTCCCACGCGGCCCCCGGATCGGCATCCCGGACGCGCCTGACGCGCTACCCGGCAAGGATCGGCTGCTGTCAGGGTCGTGGTCCCTGTGTTCGGCTCCGGCCAGCGACCTGGCCGGCAGTCGGATCGAGGAGTCCGTGCTGTTGGTCGGTACCGCCCCTGCTGGTGGCGTCAGCCTGGGGGACCAGGCCCTGCTGGTGGAGTTGGTGCCGACCGGTGACCGGTTCATGATTTGGCGCGGCCACCGACACAAGATCAACAACTACGGTGCGGTCGGTGCGGGACTCGCCCTGACCACACAGCCGTGGGCCAGGGTGGGCCGGTCGTGGCTGGACGTACTGCCGGAAGGGGCCCCGATCGGGCCGATCGAGGTGCCCCAGGCGGGAAGCCCGTCCACCGCGGTAGCCGGGCGGACCGACATCCGCGTCGGAACCCTGCTGGTGGTGCACACCTCCGGCGGCGGGCAGCAGTACTACCTGACCGAGCGGAATTCGCTGCGGCCGATCACCGAACTGCAGTACGACATCCAACGGGCGTTCCTACCGGTCCTGGCCGCATACCCCGGCAGCGAGCCGGTAGCGATTCCGCTGGCCCCGTCGCTGGCTGCCACGGCACAGCAGCTTCCGCCGGTCGACACCGCTGCGGGTGCGGCGCCTGCCGCACGGCCGGAGATACTTCGGCCGACCCACGACGAAGCCACGGTCTGCGCCACGTTCGAACCGGGTGAGGCCGTACCCCGGTTGGGTGTCGACGCCACGCTGCCGCAGGCAGACCCGCTGACCACGACCACCCGCCGGTCCGCGTACGGCACGCCGCTCGCGGACCGGATTCATGTGCCGCCGGGTCGGGCCGCTGTGATCGAGGCGATGCCGTCGACGCTCGCGCCGGTCGGCACCCTGACGGTGGTGACCGACATGGGTCGGCGCTACCCGTTGGCCACACCCGAGGTGTTGGCGATGCTCGGTTACTCGGCGGCCCGCCCGGTGCGGCTGCCGGCGAGCCTGGTCGCGCGCCTGCCGGAAGGGCCCAGCCTCGACCCGAACGCCGCCGCGCGTCAGTCCCTCGGCGGTTGAACCTGCACCACAACAGTCTCAGGCCGAACCGGGCTGGCGGGGCTGGGCAGCACGTCGCTCCCGGCCCGCCAGCGGCAACAGGGGTCGAGGATCCAGTGCCGCTCGCAGCCGAAGAGCGAATGGTTGCCCGGCCAGGCCTCGGCGGATCGCGCGCACCTCAGCCCAGGCGCGGGTAGCGGCGTCGTCGGGTAGCTGCACACCGGACCACAGGGTCGAGTCCAGCATGCGTCCCAACTTGATGATCGACTCTGTGGTCGCTTCGCCAACCATGGGGGCTGCCGAGTGGGCCAGGTTTCGCGGCGTCATTCCGATCCGATACGGCACCCCGTACGCCAGCAGCCACTCGCACACCTCGGCCCAGGCACCGATCACCCCGTCGGCGCCAGTCCGGCGACGCCGCCGGGTGGCGCGTACCGCCTTCGCCAGCGGCACCCCGACCAGCCAGCCGACCAGCAACCCGGCCAGCATCGTCGCCACCACCATCGCGGATTGGCGGAGATCGAGGCCGGCAGCCCGACCGCCCACGACCTGCTGCGGTGCCGGTGGCAGCTGCTGCGGATACAGATCCTGCTCGGGCGGAAGCTGGGCCCGCGCCTGCGCGGCCGCCTTGGCGAGTCCGGACGGTGCCTTCTCCGGCTCGGTGACCTTGGCCCCGACTGCGGTCGGGTTGAGCGGCACCCAGCCCACTCCGGCCACCGCCACCTCTGGCCAGGCCAGCACGTCACGGTTGCGTACGACGTAGGAGTCGCCGTCGCGCTCGGTCGATCCGCTGTAGCCGACGACCAGCCGGGCCGGGATGCCGTTCAACCTGGCCAGGACCACGTAGGCGGCGGCGAACTGCTCACTGGTGCCGCGCTTGCTCTCGGTCAGGAAATGCCGTAGCTGCGGCCAGCCGTGCCCGGTGGACAGGTTTCCGCCGATCACCACCTGGTAGTTCTCGCTGAGGAACCGGTCCAGTTGTAGGGCCGTTTGGAACGTCGGCCGGAGGCCCTGCGCCGCGTCCTTGGCCAGCTGGCTGATCTCGGCGGGTACGACGCCGAGGTCGCCGAGCCCACCCACCGCCGTACGGTCGACCGAGCCGACGCCCAGGGCGTCGGCGTCGGCCGTGGGCTCGGACCAGGTCAGCCGGTAACGTCTGTCGTCGTCGGCACCGGTGAGCTGATCCAGCAGCAGCGTGCCGGCGGTTTGATCCACCAGGGGCGCGAGTCCGTCCACGGCCAACGGGATCGACTGACTCGGCAGCCATGGCCCGGGCAGGTCCCGTACGTGCACCTCGGCCGAGCGGGTGGTGCTGCCCGGTGCCCCTTTCAGCGGGGCCCCCAACCGATACAGCTGCGGGTCAGCGGACCAGTTGACGCCGTCGAAGCCATCCAGCACGACCAGGCTCCACCGGTCGACCGGCCGGTCGCTGCGGTAGCGGAACACCTCCCGGCCCGGGTCGGCCAGCCGCGGCGCGATCTCCTGCAACGGGCTGCTGATCCGGTTCTGCGGCAGCGGTGCCGGGTGGCGGTCCTTGAGCCGGTACGGATCCTGGTCGGCCGGATCGAGGCTGCCGATGACGACGGCACCGGCCGCCATCGCGAGCACGGTCGGCACCGTCAGCCAGAGGTCCATCCCGGATGGCCGTCGACCCGACCTGCGGATGCCGTCGCGTGGCCGGGACCGGCTCGGATGATCGGCCCACAGCAGCAGGGCAACGGGGATCGCGTAGCACGCCACGGCCAGCAGCGCCGTACCGCCGGACAGTGCCTGGTACGCCTGGGCGAGCCCGACCACCGCCAGGCCGGGCAGCACCGCCACCAACGGCTGGCGCAGTCGGAGCAGGAGTTCGATGCCGAGCACCGCCGCGAGCAACACGGCCAGCGGGACGAACAGCAGTTGCTCAGCCTCCGGCTTGGCGGGCCAGGTGGACTGTAGGGTGAGCAGCCAGCCCTCGGTGAACCCTAGCCAGAGCGCCCGCAGCGACGTCGCAGTGGGCAGCCCGGCGACGGTGGTCGAGAACAACCCGGATTCGATCAACCCGAGCGCACCGGCGAACAACATGAGCAGCGGCCGTACCGCCGCCAGGCGTGGTTGACGCGCGGCCAGTTCGACGCAGCAGTAGCAGGTCAGAACGACCACGAGCACCGGCACCAGCAGCGCGGGCAGGCCGAACACCGGCCAGAACAGCAGACCGGCCACCGCAGTCGAACCGAGCAGCCCAATGACCGCGACCCGGTTGAGATCAGCCCGGATCACCTCGACCCGGTTGAGGTCGGCGGCCGGCTGGACGGGCTCGCTCATGCGGCACCGGCCCGCGATGCGTTCCACCTGGCCACGACGTCTGCCGCAGCCACCGCAGCGATCAACCCGGTGCCGCTGTGGATGATCGGTTCGGTGCCACCGAGCCGGATGACGGTGGTCGACCGCCACCGGCGAGCCGCACCGACGTCGGCATCCGGCCCGGTGACCACGACAACCGCCCCGCCGGGCCGGGAGGTGGCCAGCGCGGGCGGCACCAGTGGCGCTTCCCCCGTCGCGTCCTGGCTGATCAGGCACAACTCGTCCAACAACAACCGGGCCACGCGCAAGCCACTGTCCACCGGGGTGTCGGTGCCGGAGGGGGTGATCAGCCGGCACTGCTGTCCGGCCGCCGCCGACGCGTACAACAGCGAGGTCGCCACCTCGACCGCCTCCTCGAACATGGCAGGACTCATCGCGGTCACCCTGGTGTCGAGTACGACCGTGAATCTCGTCCGGGCCGGGTCGGCGTACTCGCGCACCATGAGCTGACCGGTGCGGGCGGTCGCCTTCCAGTACAGGTGTCGCACCTCGTCGCCGGGCACATACTCACGGACCGCACGCAGGTCCGTCGAGCCGCGCAACGGGGGATCGGTGATCGGCCCGGCGTAGTGGTGCTGAGGATGCGCCTCCTGCGCCGGACGGGCCTGATGCCGGCGCGGGTACACCCACAGACTCGCGGTAGCGCCAACGGTCTGCTCGGTGCGGACGAGGCCGAACGGATCAAGCCGAGTCAGCAGGAGCGGGCCCACCTGGAGCCGGCCGCGTACCGAGGTGGGAAGTTCGTAGTGGTAGGTGGCCTCCGCGCTCGGCAGAAGCGGTCTGACCTGGATCTTGTGCAGCTCAGCCCCGACCCGGTCACCCGCGGCGAAACCACCCTGCCGACGCGCGGTGATGTTGCGTACGACCAGGGTCGCCAGCGCGGGCTTTCCGCGTTCGAGCCGGTCTGGATACACGGTTCGGCTGACCTCGACCTTCGGTCGGAACAACGTGGTGCCCACGGCGGCCAGGAGACAACCCACCGCGACGCCGCCCAGCATCCGGAAAAAGGCATAGCCGGCCAGCTCACCGACGGCGTAGCAGCAGATCGCTCCAGCGAGGACGGCGACGCCCCGGCGAGTGAGCCGCACGCCTACCTCCCGGTCGCGGCCGTGGGCGCAGCGGTGTCGGCCAGCAACTCGTCCACCACCTGGCTGACCGGCCGCTGGTTCAGCTCCGCGTCCGGCGTGAGTACGAGGCGGTGGCACAGCACCGCGTGCGCCACATCCTTCACGTCGTCCGGGATCACGTAGTCACGGTCGTCGGTGGCGGCGAGGGCCTGGGCCGCCCGGATCAGGGCGATGCTGCCGCGCGGGCTGGCACCGTACCGGACCGCCGGGTGCGCCCGGCTCGCCGCCGCCAGTCGGACCGCATAGGAGACGATCGCCGGAGCCACCCGGGACTTGCGCACCTCGCCGATCACCCGCTGTACGTCGGCGATGTCGAGCACCGGGCGCAGCTCGTCGGGGTCCATCCCGGCGCAGTCCGCCAGCACCACCCCCACCTCGGCGTCGTGATCGGGGTAGCCGACCGACAGCCGCATCAGGAACCGGTCCAGCTGCGCCTCAGGCAACCGGTAGGTGCCCTCCAGCTCGATCGGGTTCTGGGTGGCGACGACCAGGAAGGGCCGGGGCATGTTGTAGCTGACCGCGTCGACGGTCACCCGACGCTCGGCCATGACCTCCAGCAGCGCGGACTGGGTCTTGGGCGTACCCCGGTTGATCTCGTCGGCCAACACCACGTTGGCGAAGATGCCGCCGGGGTGGAACAGGAACCGCTCGGTGCTCTGCTGGTACACCGTCACACCGGTGATGTCGCCGGGCAGCAGGTCGGGAGTGAACTGGATGCGGTGCCACTGGCCGCCGATGCTGGCCGCGATACATCGTGCCAGGGTCGTCTTACCGACCCCGGGCACGTCCTCGATCAGCAGGTGCCCCTCGGCGAACAGGGCTGCCACAGCAAGCCGTACGACATCCGGCTTACCCCGCATCACCAGCTGTACGTTGTCGGCGATGAGCTGGTAGGCCGCCCCCGGTGTTGGTGTCACGATGCTTTCCCCTTTGTCGACGCTGCACTCAGGCCCGGGTCCGCCCTCCCGGGTACGTACCTAGACCTCCGGCACACCTGTCCAGGTGTCGCTGCGGGTGCCCGCCGAGTTCTTGATGGTGGCCGTGACCGAGATGCTCCCGAACCAGATGATGTTCGTGATAGTGAGGTTGGTGACGCCGTTGCAGGCGACGGAAGGGGACGTGACCTGGGCGAAGGTCGCCTGACAGGTCGCCGAGGAGCCCTTGTTGTCGGCCCGGACGCTCACGACCAGGCCGGAGGTTGTGCTCCGTACCCGGAGGATCTCTATGGTCGGCGGCGCGGTGGGGATCCGCGCGGAGCCAGCCGCCCCACGGACCGTCGGCGAGCCGGACGGGCCGAACCGGGTCACCGCGCGCACCGTGACGGTACCGGAGATGCCGGTGTACTGGGTGCTGCGGCCGGTCACCTTACGGTCGGCCTGGCCCGACACGCTCACCAGGTAGTGCACGAGCGTGCCGCCGTACAGGTTGGGTTGGGTCCACGTCACGGTGTACGTGCCCGAGGCGGAGTTGACCGTGACCTTCGGTGCGGCGGCCGGGCGACGCGGGACGACCGACTGGGAGCTCGCGCCGGGGCCCCGACCCACCGCGTTCTCCGCGACCACGGTTATCACGTAGGACGAGCCGTTGGTCAGCCCGGACAGGGTCGCGCGCCGTGTCGCACCGCTGACCCTGGTCGACCCGCCAGACCAGGACAGGTGGTACGCGGTGACCTTCGCCCCGTTTCCAGCGGCGGCCCGCCAGGAGACGGTGACCGAGCCGTCGCCGGCAGTGGCGTTGACCCTGCCCGGCGCGCCCGGCGAACTCGCCGGCACGCTCGGCGGGGTCGGCGCTTCGGTTGGTGGAGTCGGCGTCCCGCTCGGCTCGGGTGTCGGCGCACCGGTCGGCTCGGGTGTCGGCTTCGGATCTTCGCCATCGATCGGCACGTCGGCAACTGACCCGTTGTCGCCGTCGACGACCAGCACGTGTGAGCCATCCGGGCTGTCCACGTAGATCTTGTTGTCCTCGCCCTGGGTCGCCCTGGGCGATCCGCCCTTGCCGGGAATCTCCATGCGCTTCTTTTGCGTGCCGGTGCCGTCGTAGGTCAGCAGCACGTTGCTGGTCTGGTCGACCAGCGCGATGACCTTCGAGGTGGTGACCGGCTCGGAGAACTGGCCGTCCTTGGGCAGTTCGACCACGACCGGTTGGGCTGCCGGGCGTTTGTGCAGCCCAGCGGTGTCGACCAGGAGCAGCCGATTGCGCTCCGGGTCGACAACGGCCAGCCGACCGGCAACGGTCCTGTTCGCGACCTGGGCCGACGCGGGCAGGTCGATGCCGATGGCGGCTGGCTCGCCGAAGCCTTTCTCCCCGACCGTACGAAGCGTGTCCGAAGTGGTGTCGACCAGGACGGGCTGGTCGTCGACGACGGTGAGCGAACCGCTGTGCCCCGGTGCCAGCCGTGCGTGGCAGACCAGCCGGGTGGCGGCCCGTGTCAGTTCGCAGAGTGAGCCGGTGTCGGTCCGGTGCAGCCACACGGTTCCGTTACCGGTCGCCGTGGGCCTGGACAACGGCCCGCCCGCCGGCACCGTCGCGGCCGGATCACCAAGCCGGACCACCTGACCCGCGTTGCGGTAGACCAGGTACGGACCGCCCGCCACCTCCAGCACGACCGGCTGTTCGGTGGCGGGTGGCGTACGGGTGTCCTCGACACTCAGCGTGGACTTGCTGAATGCTGTGACCCGCGACCGCTCGATCACGTAGCCGGACCGCTCGCCCTGCGCGACCTGGCTACCCGGCTCGGCACCGGGCACCATGGCCCGTGCGTCGATTCGGCCGGTGGACCCGTCGACGTGGAACGCCGACTGGAACTCGCCGTTGTACACCCAGTGGCCTACCTGGATGAACTGCAAATCAAGCGCGGCCGGGTTCTCGCCTGCTACGGCCGCGCCAACAAGTCCCACGCAGCTCGCGACCAGGGCCGCAATCGTCACGCGGGCCCGCGCCGTAGCACTCAGCTTGCGGCGACCGGGAACTCTTGGGTGCGTCGAGTCCATGGGCACCCCGCGACCATATCGTGGGCGGATTCATCCGCGATACATCGATGACCGCAGCCGCACTGTCATCGGAACCTCATGTCCGTCGCCGCAGGCTCAGACAGTGACCAGTTTCGGGGCGACCCAGATCGGCGAGCAAGCTGGTGCGTCGGCGTCGCCACCCACCGCACAGCCGGTGGCCATCGCCGCCAACCCGACCATCCAGGTGCCGGCCGATGCCACGACGGCATCGCGCGACGCGGCCCGCGAAGCCGCCCTCGCCGCGCTCTCCGCCGCCAGATCCGCAGGTCATCAGCCAGGCTCGCCCGGGACCCTACCGGGCACGGTCGGCCCGGCCGGGAAACCGCAGCGGCTCGACCCACTGGTGCCGAGGCCCGAGCCGGGCTCGCCGCGACCCGGGTCGACCTCGCGGCGAGCCCGTGGCCCACTTGGCGGGGTCGGGGTGCTGCAGCTCATGTGCTGGCAGCTCGTGCTGATCGCCGTTGTCCTGGCCCTGGCGGGGCAGTGGCCCAGGATCGTCGTGACCATCCTGGTGGCCCTCGTGGTCATGGCACTGAGCGCTGTGCGTATTCGTGGCCGCTGGCTGTACGAATGGCTCGTGCTGTCGTCGAGATACCTGCTCCGGGACCGTGCCGGGGACCTACCCGACGCGAGCAGGAGCGGCGACCCCGACGTGGGCAAGACCGGCGAGGCGCTTCTCCGCCGGATCTCGCCGGAGGCAGCGGGAATCACCGGCATCGTCGACGACGGCAGGGACAGCACCGCATTCATGATCAGCCGGGCCGAGGGGATCACCGCCGTACTGCAGCCGGTATCGGCCGTACGTGACCTGGTAAGAGCGATGCCTGCCGCACAGGTGCTGTTGCCCGCCTCGGATGAGCCGGCGCTGGCCGGTGCCGTACAGGTGGTCCACCACGTTGGAGTCGATCGGGCGCGTCCGCCGCGCACCTGGGTTGCCCTGCAGGCACTGCGCACCGTCGAGTTGTATCGGGACACCGACCTCCAACAGGCACTGGGTAACACCGTCCGGCGGGTACAGCGCCGGCTCCGCCGCGACGGCCTGCCGACAAGGACCCTTGCCGAGCACGAGACGTTGGCGACCTTTGCCGCCCTCGCCCATGTCAACGCTGGCCGAGGCAAGGTCCGAGAGCAGTGGCGACTGTGGCAGAGCGGACCGATCAGCCAGGCGGTGTTCCGGCTCAACGGTTGGGCTGAGCTGTCCCCGGCGACCGGCCCGCAACTGTTGCGCTGGCTGCTCAGCGCGGCACCACAGACGGCGGTGACCGTGGCCGTCACCGCGCGTCGTACGTCTGCCGAGGCCGAGCCCATGGTGAGCGCCGCGTTGCGGATCGCGGCAATGAGCCCAGCTGCGGTGGAGAGCGCCGCAAACGAGCTGGCCCAGCTGGCTCGCGAGCGGAATGTCGACCTGGCGCGTCTCGACGGCGAGCACGCCTGGGGACTGGCGGTCACCCTGCCGCTCGGCGTGGTCGACAACGCCTGAAGCCAGAGGCGCTACGGAGTGATCGAATAGCCGCGCCCGCGCACCGTGCGGATGAGCGGCGGGTCGTGAAGCTTGCGGCGCAGCTGGGCAACGACGACGTCCAACACGTTCGAAGCCGGGTCGGCCATCTCGTCCCAGGCATAGGAGATCAGCTCGTGGCGGGACACCACCTGCCCCGGCACCGTCATCAGCCGTTCCAGCACCAGGAACTCCTTGCGGGTCAAGGTGAGCAGCACCCCGGCTCGGGCCACGCGATGCCGACCACCATCCAACTCGACATCCGCGCAGCGCAGCACCGATGGCCGGCCCACCATGCTCCGTCGGCACAGGCTCCGTACCCGGGCCACCAACTCCGTCATGGCGAAGGGCTTGACCAGGTAGTCGTCACCACCGAGACGCAGACCGTCGATCCGGTCGGCCTCGCTGTCCCGCGCGGTCAGGAACAGCACCGGCAGTTGCCAACCCTCCCTGCGTCTGCCGTGTACGTATCGCAGGGCATCGCCGCCAGGCAACATCCGGTCGAAGACCGTGCAGTCGTACGAGTTGACGAACAGCGACTCGTCGGCGAGCGGCAGATCGGCCACGGCATCCACCGCGAATCCGGCACCACGTAGCGCCGTCTCCAGCGCCGTCCGAAGGTTGTCGTCGTCCTCGGTGACCAGAACCCGCATGGACAGCAACGCTAGCGTGGCAGCGAGCGAGCAACACGTCTTCCTGCCCGTAACCAACGGCACGTCAGTCCACTGTTGACTTCAGGCGCCGGGCTGGTTCGTGACCGGCAACGCGCGGTTGGGCATCAACTCGCCTGCTGTAGCAACCAGCCACGGTCTGCTGCCTTCACCCCAGCCTGGAATCGGCTGCGTGCACCGAGCCGGTTCATGATGTCGGCGACCATTCGTCGGACCGTACGAACCGAGATACCGAGCCGCGCTGCAGCCGACTCGTCGGTGCTGCCCGAGCAGAGCAGGGTGAGCAGCGCACGCTCCCGGCTGGTCAGCGTCGAGGCGTCCGCCCCTTCGGGCAGGTCCATCGGAGTGAGCGGGACCGCCGCCGGCCAGATCCGCTCGAAGAGCCCCGTCGTCGCGGTGACCACGCTGGGCAGCCGGAAGGCAGCGACACTGGCGAGGTGTTCGGCACCTGCGCGATTTGCTGGCAGCACCGCGGTCACACCGTCGATCACGATGGCCGCCATCGGGATCTCGGTGTCGGTGCGTACCTCCGCGCCGGCAAGCGCCAGGCCGCTGAGCCTTCTGGACAGTCGCGCCGAGTCCGGGAACAGGACCCGGTACCGTATCCCGCGCCGTAGGTTATCGCGGTCGACCCGACGCAGCGTCCCGATCGGTGCGGTGCCGACGTCGTTACTCATGATCAGTACGTCGCTGACAGCCGACGCAAGCAGCGCGTCGATCCCGGCGTCTCCCGGAACGTGACCGTTCTCCGCGACCAAGCTGAGCCTGCCGGATTGCAACGTGTTCATCACTGGAAAACCTCCGAGGAGAGCGAATCAGGCAACTCGGCTGTGTGCCGGCGATCGCCGGCCGTCAGCAAAACGGTCTTCGCGGAGCCGGACGCGTATCCGGTCGCAGATCGTGTCCAGCACCGTGCGCTCGGCACCAGTGAGCAGCCGACGGTACGGACCCAGCAGCGCGGCGAGATCGACGTCCGGATAGCCGTCAGTGTCTTCGTCCTCGGTCCATGACCGATGTGCCGCGATGCGAGCCGACGAGCGGCGCTGTACGGGCTGCCATGTCTCGCTGCCGCGCAGGACCTTGCCCTGGGCCGCGACGAGGTCGGGCCCCGGCTCGATGCCGAGCTCACCAACGATGACCCGCCTGGCCTGGTCGTACGCGGCCAGCGCGTCGGCTGGCCGACCCGCACGATGTAGCGCACTCACCAGTCGGGCCCAGGTGCCCTCACGCAGCGGGTCCTCCTCGACGAGGTCGCGGAGCAGCGCCGTCGCATCGGTGTGCCGGCCAAGTGCAAGCCAGGCCTCGGCCAGGAGTTCGCGTAGGTCCCGACGCAGATCGTCCAGCCGGGCCGCCTCCGACCGCGCGGCGTCGCAGGTCAGTACGTCGAACGGCCGGCCCCGCCACAACGCCAGCGCGTCGGCGAGTTGCCCGGCTGCCTCGGCGTACGCGCCGTGGGACATTGCCAGCCGGGCCGCCGTGGCGAGCGACGTGACCTGGTCGGTGTCCAACTCGCCGGGCAGCACCCGGAGTCGGTAGCCCCCGGGAAGGCTCTCCAGCCGGTCACCGAGCTCCCCACGCAGCCGCCACACGTAGCTGCGCAGGTTGCGCAGGGCAGACGCGGGCACGGCCTGTTCATGCCAGATCGCATTGATCAGGTGTTCTATGCTCACCAACGCGTTAGCGTTCAGGAGCAACATGGCCAGCAGCGCCGCAGGCTTCCGTGCATGCAGCCTGACCGGCACACCTGGTGCGGTGTGTGCCTCAAGCGGACCGAGAACGTGGAACTGCATACGTCAACTTTCCGGTGCCACATATGAGGTTTCGATGACACGAGTGCTGGTGGTCGAGGACGACGAAAACCTGCGGGTGGCGGTGGTCGCGAAACTGCAGGCCGAGGGCCTGCGGGTGGACTCGGCCCGAGACATCGCGGCAGCGGACCGAGCAGTGTCTGACAGTCGTTACGACTGCGTGGTCTTCGACCGCATGCTTCCCGACGGCGACGCGATCGGCTACGTCTACACACGACGTCAGCAGGGATGGGGTGTGCCGGTGCTGTTCCTCACCGCACGTGACGCCCTCGCCGACCGGGTGGCCGGGTTCGAGCACGGTGGCGACGACTACCTGGTCAAGCCCTTCTCCGTGGCGGAACTGACCGCGCGGGTGGCCAACCTCTGCCGCCGATCAGGCACCGGGCGGCCCTCGGTATTGCGCCACGCCGACCTGGAAGTGGACTGCGCCCGTCGCGAAGTACGCCGGGACGGCATCCTGCTCACCCTCTCCAGCAAGGAGTTCGCGGTATTGGAGTACCTCATCGCCCGGGCCGAACAGGCGGTGGATCGAGCCGAGCTGATCGAGCACTGCTGGGACTCGGGGACTGATCCCATGTCGAACGTGGTCGACGCGGTGGTCAAACGGCTGCGGCGCAAACTGCGCGAGCCAGAACTGATCCACACCGTGCGAGGCCGAGGCTACCGGCTGGGGCACGAGTGACCGGGTCGTCCGCCGACCGGCTACGCCGGCTGCGTTGGGTACTGACCGCGGTGTTCACCGCGACGAACATGCTCGGGCTCGTGGCATTCGCCACGTGGATGATCAAAGACGACACCCGACAGTCCGTCGCGCGCACCGACGCCGCACTGCACCGGGTGACCTCATCAGTGAGCCGGACGATCATCTTCGACGAGACCATCGACTTCAGCCTGGTCAACGTCGACGAACTGAACGAGGCATGCCCGCAGTTCGCGATCATGCCCGGCGGTGCGCCCGCGTTCCAGGCGTACCTGTCCCGGCGCGAGTGCGTACGCGTGGACAATGCGGTGCTCAGCGGCCTGGCCAGCAGCGCCGTACGGTCCGGCACGGTTGCCACCGGCTACCAGCGGGGCACCGGCGGCGAGCTCGTCCGGGTACGGGTGGAACCGCTGCTCAACCGGGATCGTAGGCCCATCGGGGCGATCGTCGCCGTCGCCGACATGCGCCCGGAACAACAGCAGCACAACGCTCTAGTGTTGCTGGTGATCGGCGGCTGCGTGGTGCTGATCGGTGGACTCGGACTGGTGGGGCACCTACTGTCGGGCCGAGCAATCCGACCTGCCGCCGCGGCCCTGCAACAGCAGGAGGTGCTGCTCGCCGAGACCGCGCACGATCTGCGTACGCCGGTGGCGGCGCTGCGCGCGCTGGCCGAGACCGCGCTGGACGATCCGACCCAGCGGGGCGACCTGTTGCCGCGTACGGTGCGGCTGGCCGTCCGCATGGGCGGGATCATCGACGGCCTGCTCGTGCGCGCCCGGCTCGCGGCCGGGGTCGAGCAGTTGGCCATCCAACCCGTGTGGCTCGACCAGATGGTGGTAGGCGTGGTCGAGGAGACCCCGACCGACGGTGCGAAGATCACCGTCACCGCCGCGCCGACCAAGGTGAACGCCGACCCGACCCTGCTCCAGCGGGCCATCGGAAACCTGCTGGAGAACGCCGTACGCTACGGGCGTCAGCCGGATGCCGAGGCGATCGTGCACATCACGGTCGCCGGCGGCACGGTCACGGTGGCCGACCACGGGCCGGGCATCGACACCGCGCTCGCGGACGAGGCGTTCGACCGGTTCTCCAGCACCGGCGGGTCGTCCGGGCTGGGACTGTCGATCGTGCGCTGGGTGGCCCAGGCCCACGGTGGCACGCTGTCGGTCTACAACGCCGACGAGGGCGGCGCGATCTTCGAGTTGACCCTTCCGGTCAGCGCACCGTGAACTGCTGCCACGGCGGCAGGTCGACCCAGTCGCCGTCGAGCTGATAGGCCAGGTAGTAGGTATAGACACCGGGCGCGGCGAGTTCGCGTTGGAGCACGACCTCCTGCGACAGCGTGCTGAGTGCGATGTTCTCCTGCTCGGGGAAGTCGTGAAAGGTACCTGCCTCGTCGCGTACCTTGACGGTCAGCTTGGGCAGGGTGACCACCCGGTCCGCGCTGATGACGGCGCGTACCGTGACCGTGCTGCCCACGGCGGGCGCCGCAGGCTCGACCGTGAGCCGGCCCGCGATGGTCACGTTGCCTGTCGGCGGACTGACCGGGATGAGATCCGGCTCGCTCATCTGGTTGAACACGACGACGGCCAGCGTGATCGCCACCGCCGCTGCGGCCAGATATGTCCACGGCGGACGAACACGCGTCGGCATGGGCCATACGTTACGGGCAACCGGCTTGAGAAGGGCAGTACGGCCTGTTCCGGCCATCGCCCTGTCCAGAGGTCGCCAACGATTGTGGCGGATATCGTGGTGGCGATTGGGGCGGCGGCTTGGGGAAAGCACGGTCCCACTGCCGCCGGCCACGACGCGGGAGTTCAATCGTCGAGCAGTTGCACGGAGCCGTACCCGGTTTCCCGAGGACGCTGGCCGCGCACCTGGCTGAAGGCGGTGGGGTCATCTTTGCCTGCCCGGCCCTGCAACGTCACCGGTACGCCATGGGGGCCTGGTGCGGGCCGGTACCCGCTGCCGGAGCGCCCGCTGGACTGCTCGCCTGACCCCGGTCGTAGGGTGCCGGTGGTGGCGGGCTGTTGACCGGCCATCGACGGCATCGTCGGCGGTATCGCACCGACGGCCGGTTTCGCCACGTCAGGGGTGACCACACCCGGCCGCACCTCGGACGCCAGCGTCGGCGCGCGTCTGCCGGCAACCGGCTTCGCCAGCGGTGTCACTCCCGCCCCGCCGACCACGCCCGCCCAACCCGACCCGCCCACTACCGGAGGGCTGCCCACCGACAGACCCCCACCGAACGATGCGGCGGACGCCGGATCGAAGGTCGTGGGGCTGGGAACCAAACCGGCCAGCGAGGGCCCATCCGAGCCATCCAAGCCATCCACACCGGACAAATCAGGTACGCCTGCTGACCCGCTGCTGATCGACGAGGCGAGGTTCTGCAACTCCGATATCACGGTGACACCGGCGGTGGCCGCCTCGATGAAATCGGCCGGCGAGTTGCCCTCCGCCGGGATTTCTCCCAGCAGGTCGGCGGGCGACTGGATACCGGCACCCGCGGCCACCTTGAGCATCGCCATGTCGAACTGCGACCCCAGCGCGGTCATCCTCGCCCCCGACAACTGCTGAAGTCCGGGTGCCACCAACAACGCGGTCACCGGGTTTGAGAGGGCGCTCTGGTAGGCCGCGTGAAGAGCAGTTACCTCTTGGACTACCGGCGGAATTGCGTTCGCCAGCGTGATGAGTGTCTCGGGCACCTGGGCCGCATCGAGCCGATCGGCCCACATCTTCAGCTCGGCGAGGATTCGTTGCGCCTTTTCCTCGTGTTCCCGGCCAGCGTCGTCGGTCCAGTAGGGAGTCAGCTCGCCCACACGCGTGTGCAACTCTGTCCGGGCGGTCTCGATCCATTCGCGTACCTCGGTCCACATCCTCGCCGCGTCGATGAGGACCGGGACGTTGTTGCCTTCGGCTTTGATCAACTCCCAGTGGACTTCGATGGGCAGCAAGTTGTAAGGAATGGCCATGGTGGCACCTCAGACAGTTAGCTGCGGGTCGTCGCCCGCAGACTCATCGGCGGGTTTGTCGGTGTCGGGCTCCCCGGAGGACTGGGAGGCGCTCAGCTGCTTGGCAAGATCGACTCCTTGCTTCAGGACCCTGACACCGGCGGCGGCGAGTTCAAGGGCGCTGGCGACATCAGCAGCGGTGTAGATCCCAGCGGCGGCCCTGACGTCACCCGAGTCGGTAACCAGGTCCTCGGTGATCTTCCCCAGGACGGTGGCCAACTCGGCGGTGGCCACCTTGTCCAACACGGACATGGCGATGCCCTCGAATATCCCGAGCAGGTTCGGCGGTGTGCCCAGGCGTGCCAGCGACGGTGGCATCGGTGGAGCGTAGAACCTACCGGAGTATGCGTTCATCGCCTCGGTGTCGCCATTGATGTATGAGGCGGTCATGTGGCTCTCCTCAAGGTCGGTTCGTTCTCGGTTTACGGGCTTGCTGGTTTACCTGCCACAGCTCCTCGTCGAGAAGTTGGCCGTTGTCTTGCTCGGTGCTCCGCTGTTGCTGCGGTGCCAACGACGGCGGTGGTGCCAGGCTGTCCTTGGTCGGGCCTACCCGCCGGGCCCGGCCAACCAGGGAAACCCCCGGGGTGTCGCTGGTCTTTCGCTTCCGCGGACTGCCCGGTGCCACTGGCGCGGTGGCTGCCGGCCTGACCCCGCTGCCCGGGTTCGATCCTTGGGTCTGCGGTGGATACATCGACGGCATCCCCCCGTATCCGCCGGTCCCGGCCGTCAGACCCGTTGCGGACGACAGTGCGCCGGATGGCAGCACTGCGTTGGTCGAGCCGCCGAGCGGCACCGGGTTCGCCACTGGCGAGACAGCTGTCATGCCAGCGGCCCCACCGCCGCCGATATCGACACCGCCGCCGGCCAGGCTCGGGGAGCCCATCCGTTCCAGGTAGTCCGCGTATTCGTCGGGTGACATCGAGCCCAGGTCCGACGGGTCGAACTCGCCCACCGGCAGGGTCACCGGGTTGGACATGCCCCCGGCGGCGCCGAGCGACTGCATCGCCTGGCTCAGCGCGTTCAGCGCCTCCGGCACCCCTTCGAGCAATTCCTTAGGATCCGTTGGGTTGGCAGGGGTATCAGTGGGCGATGGTTTCAGTGTCGTGTCCAGATTGGGCACTGATCCAGGGCCGAGGGAGCCTAACCCACCGCCCAAGCCCGCAGAGCCCGAACCTCCCATGCCCCCTGGACCACCCGGGCCGATCCCCGCCAAGTCCGCACGCGGTCCGACCCACTTCAGTGCCTCGGACACACTTAGCACAGCGTCCTTGGTCTCCAAGTATTTGTTAGCCAACTTGTCAAGCGCCATCCCGGCGTCGAGCTCCATTTGACGTAACTCGCTTATTGAAACTTGTCGCCCTAATGTTTGAGCTTGAAATATCCTATCTGCGTAGTCAATGTAGAGATTCCCGGCCGTCGTGTGGGCTTTTTCGATTTCGCCGGGGAGGCTTTCGAACTTCGCAACCAGATTGGCGCCGTTGATCTCATCGATCATTTTGCGGATCTGGCCTATATCGCTGTCAATGCGCCGTTTAAATTCATCGAAAGCCAGATCCCACCAGCATCTTTTCAGAAACTTGATCACATCTTCGAGGCCCTTGGCCGCATTTTCCAAGTGGCTGATCATGTCGGCCCACGTTTCAGCCTCGAGTATGCTCTTTTCGACGTGTTGCTCAAATTCATGTTTGGAAAAATCAGAAAGTTCAGACAGGCTGTATTGAAAGGCGTACATGTTGCGGCCTCAAGCCTTGTCTTCTGGAATGGGATCCAGGAAGACCTGAGCCTTGTCGGGCAGGTTTTGTTCTTGGTGAGTTATAATTCTCTCAAACTCGATCTCGCTCATGTTATTGCCATCGATGTAGCAGGCTGCGCAAGAAAGGATCATCGACTTGTATGCCGCGAAGCCTTGCATGATATGGGTGATCGTGGTCTCGATCGATTCGATGGCTTTCTTGTTGGCTTCGGTCAACTTGTCGCACTCCTCCGTCATCCCGCCTACGCAGGCTGACTTGGGCCGGTTAGTGGACGTCCTGAAAATGAACTCCGGCGAGGAGAAGGTCGTACCGTACCGATGCATATCCTCTGGTATGGCTCCCGCAAAATCGGCCATCTTGCTCCCCAATACTGTGAGTCTGTTTTTTCAAAGCCAAGCAGGTTCGTCGCGTACGGTGCCGGTCGCGACAGCAACCGGCCACCGGGGGGTTTACTCGCGAGGCGGGAGCCAGGCGATCTGGACCAGGCCCTTCTGGCCGCGCCGGTCCACCAACCAACCGCGCCCGGGTGGCAGCACCTGGGCGCGCATACCGCCGAGCAGCGGGCCCTCGTCTCGGTCACCGGACATCATCAGGCCGGGCGTGCCGACCTCCCGTACCCGGTTGAGGAACGGCTCGAAGAGCCCCCGGCCGGCACCGCCGGTGCGCCGGGCCAACACCAGGTGCAGGCCGATGTCACCGCCCTGCGCGACCAGGTGCAGCAATGACATCAGCGGGTGCGCCTTGTGTGTGGCCACCATGTCGTAGTCGTCCACCAGCACGAAGATCTCCGGCCCGCGCCACCAACTCCTCGCCCGCAACTGCTCGGGCGTCACGTCCGGGCCAGGCAGCCGCTTGGCCAGCGCCTCGGCCGTCTCCGCGAGCATGCCGCCGCTGTGCTCGTCGTTGGTGCCGTAGCCGAGCAGGTATTCGTCGTCGACTTCCCCGAGCAGGCTTCTGCGGTGGTCGACCAGGATGATCCGGGCTTCGCTGGGCTGGTACGCATCCTGGATCCGTCTGGCCAGCAGTCGCAGGAACGACGTCTTGCCGCACTGGGTGTCGGCCAGCAGGAAGAAGTGCGGGTCGGCAGCGAAATTAAGCCGCATCGGGGACAGGTCCCGCTCATGGATGCCGACGGCGAGCCCAGGCTCGGCCCCGGTGGGCTCGTCGGCGGCGGGCAGCTTGTCGAACGGGAGCACCCCCGGCAGCAGCCGAATCGACGGCGCGGGCTCGCTCGGCCAAGCGGTCCGGACCGCCTCGACCAGTGAGCCGATGCCAGCGGCCAGATTCTCGGTTTCTGTGACCCCGTCGATCCGGGGCAACGCCACCAGCATCTGATGCCCGCTCATCGAGATGCCCCGGCCAGGGGAGTCGGGAGGCACACTCATCGCGGCCCGCCGGTCGACGATGGAGTCGATCGGATCGCCGATCTTCAGCTCCAGTCTGCTGGCAAAAAGGTCTCTGACGTTCATCCGTAGGTCGAAGGAGCGGGCGCAACCGGCTACCACGTGCATGCCGTAGGACAGTCCGCGGGCGGCGATGTCACCGACCATCTCCTCCAACTCGACGAAGTCGTTGCGCAGGGTCAGCCATCCGTCGATCACCAGGAATACGTCGCCGTGTGGCTGGTCGGCGAACCGGCCCTCGGCGCGTCGCTTGCGGTAGGTGGCTATACCGTCGATCTGATGCTCGGCGAATAGTCGCTCCCGTTGTGCCAGCAGCGTGGCCACCTCAGCGACGGTGCGCCGTACGGCTCCGGTGTCCAACCGGCCAGAGACGCCGGCGACGTGGGGCAGACCGGAGATCGAGGCGAGTGTGCCGCCGCCGAAGTCCAGGCAGTAGAACTGCACCTCCCGCGGCGTGTGGGTGAGCGCGAGGCTGGCGATCAGCGTGCGCAGTGTCGTGCTCTTGCCGGTCTGTGGGGCTCCGATCACCAGCACGTGCCCGGCCGCGCCGGACAGGTCCAGCGCCAGCGGGTCGCGCCGCTGCTCGAACGGCCGGTCCACGATGCCGAGCACCGGTCGCAGCGAACCGGCCAGGGCGGGTGCGTCGACGGTCAAGCCACGCTGGGGGTGGGTGGTCAGGGCGGGCAGCAGCCGGTCCAGGGTCGGCGAGTCGGACAGCGGTGGCAACCACACCTGGTGTGCCGGCGTGCCCCGGTTTTGCAGTCGGTCGACCAGGACGTCCAACAGGGTCTCGCCGGTGGCGGTGTCTTCGTCGGGCTCGGGCGTACTCTTGTCGTCCTCGTCGATGTCGAGGTCAGGGGCGAGGTAGGCGGTCGTGTACTCCTGTAGCACCAACTGTTCGCCGGCGGAGGTAACCACCCCGCCGCGTGCGGCGCGCTGGTATACCCCGGACACATAGGCCGCGCGAAACCGGCTCATCAGATCGGTGCCGACCTTGAGGAACCCGTGGCCCGGAGCCCTTGGCAACTGGAAGGCGTCGGTCATGCCGAGCACTGCCCGGCTCTCCATCTCGGAGAAGGTACGTAGGCCGATCCGGTAGGAAAGGTGTGTTTCCAGGCCACGCAACCTGCCCTCGTCGAGCCGCTGCGAGGCGAGCAGCAGGTGCACGCCGAGCGACCGACCAACCCGTCCTATCTGGACGAACATGTCGATGAAGTCGGGCTTGGCGGAGAGCAGCTCGGAGAATTCGTCGCAGATCACCAGCAGCGTCGGCACCTCGGGCAGTGGGGCACCCGCAATGCGCGCCCTCTCGTAGTCACGCAGGGACGAGAAGTTTCCGGCCGCCCGCAGCAGCTCCTGGCGGCGGATCAGCTCCCCGTTGATCGCGTCGGTCATCCGGTCGACCAGGTGCAGCTCGTCGGCCAGGTTGGTGATCACCGCGCTGGTATGCGGCAACGCGTCCAGCCGGGTGAACGTGGCCCCGCCCTTGAAGTCGACCAGTGCGAAGTTCAGCGAGTTCGGTGGGTGGGTGACGGCCAGCGCCAGCACCAGGGTACGCAACAGCTCCGACTTGCCCGAGCCGGTCGCCCCGATCAGCAGACCATGCGGGCCCATGCCGTCCTGGGCCGATTCCTTGAGATCGATCTCGATCGGGTTGCCGTCAGCCTGGATACCGAACTTGACCCGCAGCCGGTCGCGGTTCGGCCGCGGCACCCACGTCTCGGCCGGGTCGAAATCGTACGGGTCGCCCAGCTCCAGCAGCTCGGCAAGGCCCAGCTCGGTGGTCATCGGCGCATCGCCATGAAGACCGGCGGTCAGCCGCAGCGGTGCCAGCTGGCGGGCAAGCCCTTCGGCAGCGACCGGACCGAGGGTGTCTGCCTGACCGAGGCGGGCGTTGCCGTCGATCGTCTCGCTGGCCAGGCTGCCATCGGGGCCCAGATTCAGTACCACCGTGGTCCGGTCCAGTGTCCTCGGCGGCATCGTGGTCAGGTCCACGAGCGTCACCCCTTCGACACCACCGCCAGTCATCAGGTGGTCGGAACCAGCGACTGAACCGCCGTCGAACACCACCACCAGGTGCGGCCCGGCGAGTCGGGTAGCCATCTCCGGGTCGAAACGTGGCCGCTTGACCAGCTCTTCCTCGAGCATCGACTCCAGCGCTGGAATTGTCGGTGCCACCAGGCGCAGCGGGCCAAGCGCGTCGGTCCGTTCCGGGTGCAACGCGTGCGGCAACCATTTCACCCACTCCCAATCAGCACGGCGCTCGTTGTCGACACACACGGCGATCCGCAGGTCGTCCGGTGCCTGCAGAGTGGCCAGCTGTGCCAGCATTGCGCGCAGCATGCCGAGTGCGGTGTCCCGATGGCCACGTAGGTAGATTCGGCTGAACCCGTTTACCGCGACCGCGATGGGTAAACCGTCGATGGTGGTGTAGGTAGTGATAAACCGGCGTAGCGCGAGTGCAGACAGCGGTTCGAGCTCCTCCAGCGGCTTGGTGTCGGGGGCGACCAGCGTGGTGGCCGGGCTCTGCGCACCACGGCCGATCCGGGCGACACCGAAGTCCGGGGCGTCCTTGCGCCGTTCCCACAGCCGGTAGCTTGCCGCCAGCGACCACAGCGCCGCCGGGTCCGGGTGCAGGTACTCCATTGCGTCGCGCTGCCTGCGTACCGAGCGCCGCAGCCGCAGCCGGTGCTGGGCCAACTGGCGGAGGTACTGGCGTCGCGCTTGGCCCATCTCTCGCCTGCTCGGGCCGCCGCCCTGGAGGAGGCTCATGACGACCATGCCAAGCATGCTGACGCCCATTAGCCCGTAGATGACAAAGCGGATGGACCCGCCCATCGAGCCAGAGAACATCAGCATCATCGACGCCGTCATGGCCACCATCGGCAGCACGGTGAGTAGCTGAGTCCACTGGCGGGCAGGTGGCGGCGGGATCTCCGGCGGAGCCTGGAGGATCAGCTCGCCGGCTGGCATTTCCGGAGCCGGCCGGCGGCTCGGTCTCTTCACCACGACTGTTGCCACATCAGGGATCGTCCGCGAGCAGGGGCGGTGGTAGGGGTCGATGGCAGGAAAGTGCCGCGAGCCACTGGCGGCGGTTCTTTACGGCCTAGCCTGGACCGACCATCAGGAAGCTCGGTCCCACCGAGCAGAGGCCGATTTGGAGGAATGATCCGGTGGATAAAATGTACGCCGATCTCGCCGCCGTGATGCATACGGCGAATAAATTTTCCGGAACCAGCAGTGATGTGGAATCCATCTCCCAAGGCCTGGCAAATTCGGTCCGAAACAGTATGGCTGGGAGTTCCGGCGGATGGCTCGACCAGTTCATGTGTGGCGAGGAGCAACGGTTCAGCAGCGCTAAAGGCCAGGTAGTATCGCCCTTACAGGAGCTTGCAGACGGATTGCACCTGCTCCGCTCCGAATACGAGGAGGGCGACGTTCAGGCGGCGCGAAAGTCAGATAACCTGGCCTACCTTAGTAAGGTCGACTACAAAATCGCAGATCAGATCATCGTCTGACTTGGAGAGAAACGATGACAGGTTCGTATTCTGAAAAACCACTCATCGCCTACAGTGGCGTTAATCAGACCGAGGGGAAAGGTCGGGTAAAGTCTGCGGAGCACCAGCGTCAGCTCACCGACGAGCAGATCCGTCACGTGGATTACACTTACGAGAACGATTTCCAGGACGAGGCCGGCCAGGCCACCCAGCAGGAAGCGCGCCGTTTCCAAAAAGGAGCCAATGAGGTCCATGACTTAACGGCGGCGTCGGGGCATGGCCTCCTCAACGCCGACGATATCCTGATGGGCGTTGTGAGCCGAGCCGCTAAGAACATAATCGGTCGTTTTTGACCGGCGGGGAGACGAGGCGGATGCCCCGGAGGGTCGTCAGGCTTCCGGGGCATCCGCCTGTGTGATGCCTCCAGCCAATGGTCAGTTCGTCCTTATCATCCGTGAACAATCTCCGATGTCGGATGGCTCACCGCTTACGCTCTGGTTCGGAGATGAGGAACATCTGCTCCGGCGGCTCGATGACGGCCGGCTGGGCTGCCACGGTAGTCGCCCAGCCGACTTGCCACCGGCGCCGCCGCCCGCGTGGCAGGATCGCCGCCACCAGTCCGGCCAGCACGATTCCCCCGGCCACGGCGGTGGCCAGCCACTTCGCCGTGACCGCCGTGTCGTGCTCCCACGTGGCTCGGTCGAGATGCGCTTGGTCTGGCGGCTGCGGGACGTGCGCGGGTAACGCCGCCGGCTTGTCCAGGTCGAGCCCGTCGGTCACGGCCCGATAGGGGTTGACCAGACCGGCACCGTAGGCGTTGCTGTCTCGACCACCGCGAGCTGGGCTGGCCGTGGCCACCAGCCGCTGGGCAACCTCGGCGGCGGTGAGCTTGGGCCAGGCGGCGCGGACCAGCGCTGCAGTTCCGGCCACGAACGGCGTGGCGAAGCTGGTGCCGTCGACATAGGTGTGGCCGCCTACCCTGGTTGGGGCCAGCACCTTAGCACCAGGCGCGACAAGATCCACATGTGGGCCGATCTGCGAGCCGGACAGCCGGGCCCCGTCGATGTCCACCGCGCCCACACCGAGTACGCCGTCGTAGGCGGCGGGGTAGGCCGGTAGTTCGATGGTTGTGTCCCGTTGCGAGTTGCCTGCTGCGGCCACGACCAGGGAGTCCTTGGCCACCGCGTATGCCACTGCGGCCCGGATGGTGGGGAAGTCGTTGTGCCCGGCCAGCGACAGGTTGATCACCTTTGCCCCTCGGTCGGCGGCGTAGCGGATGCCGTTGGCTACCACCTGCGGGTCGATCAGCAGCGATTCGCCCTGCCCGCCGATATCCCTGTCACTGATTCGCACCGGGAGGATCTCGGCGTCCGGGGCTATGCCGTGGAAGCCAATGCCAGGCACCGGGTCAGCGGCGATGATGCCGGCCGTCCCGGTGCCGTGAGATACACAGTCGAATGCTCCCGGTAGGGCCCCTGTCAGGTAGAAGTCGCGGCCCCGATGCACCTTTCCGGACCCGCGTAGCTGCGGATGGTCGGCGTCGACGCCAGAGTCGACGACCGCGACGAGTACGCCAGCGCCCCGGCTGTACGGCCAAGCCCGTTGCGGGTCGAGGACCTGCTGGGCCCAGGGCTGCGCCCGTACCGGGTCGCGTGCCGGCTCTGGATTGTGGCAGGCACCAGCGGGCGGCACCGCGCTCGCCGTAGTCGCGCCGCCAATGACATGAAGCGCGGTCGCAGCCAGAGCGGTGGCGGCCGCGGGCACAAGACGTGTTCTCACCCTTGGATCGTCGCGGTGTCGTGCCCTGCAGCGTCCCTTCGTGGCCGCAACAGGTCAGCTGCTCCTACCGTGTCGTGCTCGGCGTGACACTGGCCGGAAGCGATCTCGGGAGGCAAACCGTGGAAACGTCCCTTCACCTGGAGATGTACGAAGAGTACAAGCAGATGGCCGAGGACGTCCGGTCGATACAGAAGCGGATGACCGAGATCCGGGCGACCGCCGATTCCGGCGACGGGCTGATCAGTGCGACGGTTGGTGGTGCGGGAGAGCTGATCGAGTTGTGGCTGGACCCGCGTATCTACCGCGCTCCCGATTCGACCGCGTTGGCGCAGGCTATCACCGACACCATTCGCCAGGCCGTCGCAATCTCGAAGGAGGAGGGTGTCGTCATCGTGGCGAAGTTCCTGCCCGACGGTGCCACGGCCGAAACGGCCGATCTGCGGTTCGACCCGGTTCTGAATGAGCTCGACCGTCAGGTCGCGGGTGGGGAGCGGCAGTGAACAAGGCGAGTGCGAATAACTCGACTGTGAATAGGTCGATTGATGTTAACGGCGACGGGGTTGCCGACATGTACCCTGCCGGGACCAGGGCTTATTTGAATAAAGTGGACAATGCCGGTGCGGAGTTCGAAGCCGCCCGGCGCGCCGCTTATGCGGTTATCGATAATACGACGATCGGCAGGGGGCCGATGGGCGAAAAGTTCATGGAGAACTACGAGCCCCCTGCCGAGGAGATGCGCATGTTCCTGGTTCAGGTTGCCGACGCCTACCAGCAGGTGGCGACTGGTGGCCATGAGGCGGTGCAGATGTACGAAAGCGCGGACGCCGAAGCCGCTCAAGGCTTCCCGGGTAACTAAAGCCGTGACATGGGTGATGTTCCAGAGCCCGTAGGTGACCTGTGGGAAGCGGTCAAGAATTCAGGCATCGCGGCTTACGAGTATCTTTGGCCGCCGGACAGTGAATCGGAGGTCCGTGGCCTAGCGGATGCTTACAGCGCTCTTGCGGCGGCCCTAACGAAAGCCAAAGAGGATTCCGGTGCCGCCGCAAGGGGAATGGCTGACGAGACCTGGCGGGACTCGGCCGGGTTCCACGCCTACTACACCATCGATTCCTTGAACAACAAGGACCTGACTCTGGCCATCAGCGGTCTGGAGAAGTTGGCGGCTGACTGCCGCGACTACGCCGAGGATATCAGCGAAGCCAAAACGGGGATCTGGATAGAGCTGCTCATCTGTTTGGCGCTGTTCTTGCTTTCTCTATTGGCTGGCGGACCGGCTGGGGTCGGGGCGCTAATCGCGGCCGGTTTGGCCAGGTCGATCCTGAAAAAAACGGCCGAGTATGTCGCCAGAATAGGTCTGCGGGCGATTGGGACAGGCGGGCTCAAGAGACTCGGTTTGGTACTCGTCGGCGAAATGGTGCAGGAGTTTGCAGAGGAGAGCCTGATCGACCTGGGCTCCCAGACCTGGAGCATGTTTCGAGGATACGGCGGGGTCGACTTCAAGCAAGTCCTTGCCGCTGGCGTGAGCGGTGCCGCCGGGGGATTCATGGGCACCGTTATTAACAAGTCCGTAGGGGAGAAGCTCACCAAGAAGTTGAATGATGCAGTTGCCAACAACATTTCGGAGAAACTCGCTCCGTACGTGAGCAAAAATGCCAACTCGGTTGTCATCAACGGTTTGACCTCGCCGATGGCCAGCGTGATCGGGCACGGGTTGGTGTACAAGAAATGGGAAATGCCGAGCTGGCAAGACTACCTCGGTAACGCGGTAGTCGCCGGGACATTGGCGGGTTTGCGCACGACCTCACAACTCGCCGGTACTCAAGCGTACGAGAGTCGCACTGGTAACCCAGCCCCGACCTGGACGGATGCCCTACACAAGCTCGACCCGAGTCTTGCGCCCCCGAAAGCTGAAGCCACGACAAACGACGAGCCGCCGCCTAACGGCCCGCCGCCTCGCGTGCCTGCGATGTCGGGCGAGCCATCGGGCGAGATGTCAGAAAGCGGGACGCCTTCGTCATCCGGTGCTGCAGCAGGCGGCACTGGATCGTCCCGTACTGGCGGAGGCCCGTCTCAGCACGCTGGCGGGAGCTCGATGCAATCCGGCTCGCCAGATCAGGAGCACACCGATGATGCGCCGAGCCACGCCGATACGGCGTCGGACGTCGGCCGCGACGAGGTTCCTGCGGAACCTAAAAAATCGGCGGACTTAGTCCCTCCAACGGATTCGGTACCGCCCGCTGATTCGCATCCTCCAGCAGATTCGGTTCCCCCAGCTGAGAACCCAGCGGAGCACAAAACACCGGATTCGGAAGGCAACCAAGCCGAGCCGGCCGAGTACCAGGACCAAGCAGGCGAGCCGGTATCGACCGAGGAGGACCCTGCTCAGCCAGCCGAAACAGGGCCGAAAGATTCGACCTCGTCGCAATCTGACCCTGCCCAGCCTGGCCCCACCGGTGTTCAGCCTGCTCTCACTCATACCGGGCCGCCTGCCGAACGTACCTCAACCACACGGACTGCCCCGCGCCCCTCATCGACGCCGACAACTGAAACAGAGACAGCAGCAGAACCGACGGTGGATCCTGCGGCCACGGATTCGAACCCGCGCCACGACTCGCAGGGCGAGGACGCTGCCGCAGAGTCACCTGAGGTGCGGGGAGGTAGCCAGAGCGAGGAACCGCTGGGCATAGCCCCTGGCCAGCAGGGTGTGCCGTCAGAGGATCCGTCTGTACCTGCCAACCCTGCTAGCGAGGAGCCCGGTACCGAGTCGCACGATCAGCGCGGCGATTCCGCAGCGCATCAGTCCGGCATGGATAACCAGGGCGAAGCGGTTACCTCCGCGGACACTGCATCCGATGTGCCCAGGCCAATGCGGCTCAACGAGTACGAAGGAAAGATTACGGCGATCCTAGAGTGGATCTCCTCGAGGCTCCAATCCTTGCGGGAGGAAGATGCCGAAATCGACATCGACGCGTTTTTCGCGGAGCTGGTGGATTCAGCTACACAGTTAGAGTTGGCGCTCAACGAGGACAGCGCGATGCTCCAGCAAGGTGTGGCGAGCCGGTTGAAGCAAGCGAAGGAGGCCCGGAAAGCAGCGGCGGAGGCAAAGAAAAAGCTGAAAGCCCTGGATCGAGAGGACCAGCATGCTGCCCAGCGACGTAATAGCACGCGAAAGGAGGTTGATCAGCACCGAGAGGACGCCGCTCGACACGAGCGCTTTGCTAATGCGTACCAGCGAGCCTCAGATCGGGCCAAGGCGGCAGGTAAGGAGTATGGCAAAATTGCCGCCCTGGTCACCGAGGTTCGGGAAATCGGAGATGCCAGCCCTGTCCGCTCGGTGAAGCGCCTCAGGAGGCAGTTGGCGTACGCGACGGTGGCTGCGGAATCTCATCTCAAGGAATATCGACGCGCGCTTGTCGCGACGCAGCCGCTGGCGCGGGTATTCCATATGGGAAAGCCGACTGGGGATTTACCGTTCCTTGATGTATTGGCTGCCGATATAAACGAGAGGCTAAAGCAGTATGGCAGCGACGGCAAGATGCAGCCGGACGCGTTGGAGATGGAGCTGCTGTCGCGATGGAGTGAGGTATCGGGCCCGGACGGGGCCGTGATCGTCGGGGATGATATGGCCGACGAGATCTGGGTTCGTTTCCTGCCAGGCATTCCGGTCGAGGTGTTGAACTCGTGGGCGGAATCGTCGGAAATGATAGATGGGCAGATGCCGCAGGGCAACGTAGGGCAGAACGCCGTCGTCAGCACAGTAAATGGAGTGTCCGCGAGCCTTCCGATCACCGGAATAATCGCCTCGCTGTTGCAGCTTGCTCCGGAGGATAACGCCGCTGCTAACGTTTTGCGGTTTGTGTTAAAGCATTTCAAGCTTGAACTTGTTGGCGGATTGAATCGGAACAGTTCGGTGCAGGGCGGTGGAAGTGGCTACTCGTTGTTGGGTGGGGTCAGCGACATCCGTGGCGATTCGACCCAATACGAACTACCTGGCGTCTTGCAGGTGGCAGTTCGCACCCGGGCCATGCGGGAGGCGAGCCACGACCAGAGCGGTGCAAAGTGGTCGCCAATACAGGCAGTCGGTCAGGGCCGCACAGATGAACAGGGCCTCGACGGTGACCAGAGGCTCGACAACACTAGACACAGTGTGTGGTTGCGGGTTGGACATGTATATACCGAGCCGGGTCCTACACAATTGGTGTGGCGCAGCCCGACAGTAAATGCCGATCCCGTGCCGTTCCCGGAGGGGGTCACAACCGGGATGACCGGGTTGGAAGGTCTTAGTGATCAGATAGCGCAGAAGCTTGACCTGGCCGGCGAGGATGTGGCTCGGCAGCAGGTGCGCGACATGGTTACCCATGATCTTCCTGGCCAGCTTGATGTGGCGGTCAATCGGGGTCTGTCGAGGATGATCACCATCGACGGCATTCCGGTAGCGTACGTGCAGCTCGGGGTCGAGTTGGGGATCAAAGAAGGTGCCGACCCAGCGGCGGGGCAATGGGATGCTAAGCCGATAGGTACTGCAGGCTCACAAGACTTTCTTGAGCGCCTCCGGATCGCCTTCGAGCAATCCTTTGGATCGGTGACGATGGCCGGCTCGTACTGGGGGCAGGTGCTCGGTGGTCTAACCAATATTTTGTCATTTGGTTACATTGGCAAGCGTCAGCGTGGCGGAAGTAGTTCTTTCACGGTAGATTCCGGGCGTACCGCGATTAGAGTTATGGTCAATCGCAAGTCTGGTCATAACCAGGCCTACGAGCTAAGGGGCATGAGGGTAACAGCAACTGTCCAGCGGTTAGATCGCGACGCCAAACCGGTGACTTTGAGTGCCGCAAGTAGTGCGTTGTTTCGCACTACCGAGTCGGACGCCTTCCGGTTCGGGTTTCCGGTCGACGCGGCGGCCGTGGTGGGTAACAGGGACGGTAAGGTGGTGCTTCGGGATGACCCGGTCACCGATTCCCCTCCACCGGGACGCAAGGGAAAATTGCCGAATTGGCTGGGGGCAAGCGGAGCACCGGGGGTGGGGCCGGCTTTGGTGCAAGAAGTTACCGGCGTGGACGGTCCGAATGGCATTCGGGCGAAGCTTCAGGCCAAAATGGAAGATGGGTGGCTGCCGAAACTGGATAAGAGCGGAGTCCCGAGATTCTCCCGAAATCCGCTTTCGGCAAAGTACGAAGCGGATAATCTGCGCCTGATATCGGAGCTGACCAACGCCGAGCTGGAGACCCGGTACAACCAGGCGTCCCAAGACGGGTTCACGATTACGCTGACCCGCTATCGGCTTAAATCGGGAATAGAGCATCTTACGTTACGGGTTCAGCTGATCCAGGACTTCGGCCAGGACCAGGACCAGGACCAGGACCAGGACCAGAACGTCGACCAGGGCCAGGACCAGAACGTCGACCAGGGCCAGGACCAGGACCAGTTTAAGTACTCCGGGCTGACCGAGGCGGACACCGTGGTTGGTCTGTACATCGGATCGGACTGGTTGGGGCGTACACGAAGTGAGTCGCGAAGTCGACTGAAAGGCAGGGAGGCGAATGTTGGCATCGAGCAGGAAAGCGGCACAACATCGTTGACCCAGGGCGCGGTCAACTATAGCTCTATAGAGGGTCACAGCGCGAGCCAGTCGGTTAGCAATATGCTTAACGACGTCATCCTGTTCGAGGGCACAGGCCCGTCGGCGATTTTCCAAGTGCCGCACACAATCGAGGTCTACCAACTTCACGAGGATGGCAAGGAAGAATTTCTGGTCGGGGGGGCGGGCAAGGCGCGGGTGCTACTGCCGGAGGGTCTGCTGCCAGCGGACGGCTATCCCGATCAGGCGTACGCTTTGGCACCTGATGCGACGACGTCAACCACCTCATTAGACGTCCTACGTGCCGCGATCCCGTTGTTCATGGATGGGCGGTTTTGGGAGCCCGTGCAGGAAGTGTTGCCAAAGGGCAGCTTGCCTGGATCCGCGGGACACGGGCATTTGCGAAGCTTTGTCAGCCTGGACAGCCTGCTCGCCCATCCAGAGTGGTTGTTTGCGGACTATCGAACGGAATTCGCGGTGGATCCGACTGGGCTACTACCGCTGGAGTCGACGTTGTCGATCCACGGTACGCCGGGCGCGTCCCAGATTGTCGCCGCATCGGGGTTGATCGTCGGCGCCATTCTTATGACGATGGCCACCCAGGGGCACACGGTTGGTGTAGACAGCAGCAGGGGTGGGGGTGGGTCACTCAAAGGCGGCCCGCGAGGACTGGGCGAGGACCCAACCAATAGAGACGACGATCCCTTGGGCAATGCTGGGTTTGCCTACTCCACTTCCGAGTCGAAGGCAAGCTCGCTCAGCGTCTCACAAACCAACGCGCGGGAACGACTGATCATAGATGGTGGCATAGCGTACGTCTTCCAGATGCTGGTCAAGTTCAAGGTTACCGGTACGGAGCAGTACCGGGTCGGGTCGCGGACCAAGATTGCTGAAATAACGCGCAACGTGGTATACGCGCTGCCAGAGCGGATCGCACTGCAGTTCTACGCATCCGGGGAGTTGTCCCTGTCGCTGGATGTCGTCGTAGACGCGCTCACGCGGTATGCCAATGGTGACCTCGAGCTCGATCCGGCCGTCATCGCGGGCGTGATGAGCCAATACCGCAAGGATTTTAATGAACTGGAGAAGAAAAATGAAGGGCAGGGCGTACTCGATAGCCGAATCCAGATCGGCAATGAGATCGTGGGGAAACTCGCGGACCGGTTGTGGAAGTTGCAACCCGAGATAGTGGTTCCGCCAGAATACGGCGAACTAA
Source organism: Micromonospora sp. NPDC003197 (assembly GCF_053590565.1). NCBI lineage: Bacteria > Bacillati > Actinomycetota > Actinomycetes > Micromonosporales > Micromonosporaceae > Micromonospora > Micromonospora sp. NPDC003197. Next base: position 220,886 of record NZ_JBSFTE010000004.1, read on the forward strand.
TTCCCCGGGGTTACTACCTTGCTGAACAGGTGCGGCAGATGCCTCCACCGTACGATTTGATGCTGCCCGAGCATCTGATCAACGTGATAGGCGAGAGCGGTCTTGAAAACATTAAACTGACTGATACCCATGGTCGGCCGGTGGAGATGTTCGACCAGGTAATGAACCGCCTGAACGAGGAAGCACCGTACGCTACTGACCGGCTTCGGGGCCTGTATCAGGGCTTGTCTGGCATCTTGTCTGGCAAACGTTGGCCAGGTCACATCGGCGAAATGCTCTCCCGCAAGGGTTTTGAGATAACCTTATATGTTCCGCTGTCTAAGCTGTTTACTGAGACCATCAAGATTCGGATACATGCCGATTTTTTTGGCCCCGGACGATTGGTCGGGCACAGTGACACTACAGGTGTGATCGACCAAATCTACAGCTATCTGAAGATTGCGAGAAGCAATAGCACGGGCCGTAATCCCAACGCTCCATCGTCCATCGCCGGCGATCCGGTCGGCGGGTTCGCTCACAGCCCGGATTTCGGTGGCAGCGTTGGTCGCGGCTGGTCCGGAAAAGAGACCATTAGTAAAGAGTTTACCCATATTCAACGCACCGGATTCTTCGATGGTGGCGTCGATATGTTTAGCCGTGACCTTGGATTCGTCATCACGGTAACCCGGTCTCGCCCCCGTTGGGCAAAGCTAGCTCTAGTTGTGCGCCCAACGGACTGGCTCCCGCGGCGCGGTTTGCCGATTTCGACTTTTCTGTCTGTGCAATCTGTGCAGTTGGTGCCGGCGGGGATGGCTCTACCGGCTCGTCCTTTCGACCCTGCTAAGGACGCGAAGTTAGGCCGACCAAAGCTGGTCCCCGTTGACGCGAATCAGCAGGAGGTGTTTAAGGGTGACTTTCGACTACCGAGATTCCACAAGCTCAGCTCAGTAGATTTTGATGGATTGCATGCTCTTCTTCGAGAATGGTTTGTCCACAAGGGCAAACTTGGTGAGGCTGGGATGGCTGCTCGGGATCCCGACCTGACCCAGATGCTTTCCGACATCGCGGCCAGCGCGACACTGGCAGAGATGGTCCAGCCGGCTGGGCACGAGATGGTTCCGCTGGTGGTGCCGGGAGAGCCGAATCGTGCCTTCCGGGTGATTGTCAAAGCCGTGCCGCGAAGTCTGCGGGTTGTGGAAAAGATCACCATCAACTCCCCCTATCCCGTTATTGATGCCGATGCCGATACTGGGGCGAAAGGAACTGCGGAGCCGCGCCGCTCGAATTTTGAGCTTGGTGAGGCCAATCGATTCCAGCGTGCCATTACCACGGAAATTGTGCGTAACCTTCTCCTCCCGACCAGTAAAACCTTTGGCTATAAGAATGAGAATGAGAAATCTGGCGGAATTCATTTAGGTTTTACTCGCGGCAACGATACCAAGCAAGGTAGGGTGTCGAGCACTGGTACCCGTTTCGAGTACACCAACAACTTAAAGGTCATAGGGAACGTCGTTGCGGTCACACTCGATTATCAGGTGACTATCGAAGAGATCGTAAGGCAAGGCCGAAGCAAAGTGGTGAGAGCCAAAGAAGAGCTGCCGGCCATCGCCGGTGAGGCCTATATCATCGTGTCCGACTATCATCTGAACGAGATGCTGGCCCAACTCAAAAGGCAGATGCTGGCCCAACTCGAATCGGCGAAGAAACACCAAGGTGACCCGCATGATCCGTCAGGGGAATCTTCGGAGCAGGCGAATCCGGTTTCAGAGGGCCAGAACCCGGATGAGGACGGTCCCGCGACGGGTGGGCGGATCACCGCCGCCTCGGTGCCCGGCTCGACGTTCCACGGGCTCGGTCGTCCCACCGCAGATCCGGCGGCAATATGGAACCTGGCCCGGGAGGTGTTCCCGACGGTGGCCCGGGCGGCTGGCGTCTCCCAGATCGTCGAGGTTGGTTTGGGGCAGTATGAAATCCGGCCTGCTGACGGGCCTCCGATTCGGGTTCGGCTCGCTGCGGGGACGGTGGATGGCGGGCATCCGGCGCAGACCGTGCGCAACGCCGATGGGACGCTCACCTTAATGCTTTCGGAGCGGGCCTCCGACAACTCGGTTGCCCGAGCCTTGGCCCACGAAGCGGCGGAATTGGCAGACCTGCAGGCTAAAGGGCTGTCCAATGCTCCACTCGATCCTGGCAACGTCGCCGGGCCGATCGATCCGGCTGGGCTCAGTGCCCATGACCACGGTCGGATGGCAGAGATTCGCCAGCTCGCCGAGGAGTACAACACCGCTGACGCCGACGGGCGACGAAGCATCCGGGCCGAAATTGCGGCCCTGACCGCGGAACTGGGGCTCGTGTCCACAGAGCATGATGCGGTTGCCCGTTGGAATTTACTCCCGCTCGATGTGGCGGCACACCTGCACCAGCTGACCGTTTCGCCGATATCAACATCACATGTTGAGGAAGTGGTCAACAATGTATCGAAGCTCACCGAATTGCAGTACTATCGGATACGCGACTATCAGAGTCGATTAACCGATTCTGGCAAGGTGGTGTCCGAGGCCGATTTGCAGACTCGGCTGCACGAGTTGGCGATGTCTGCTGAGGACACCCAGGCCAGCTTGCCGAGGCTGCCCACGTACGCGGGTCAGATCGTTCAGCTTCCGGCCAACTTGTTGGCCGAGATCCGGGCTGTGTCCCCGCAGTTGGCCGACAAGGTCGCCGAGGAAGGGGTGTACGTTGACCTGGCTGGTCGCTTCGACCTGCGGCCGTACGTCCCGGTAGGCCCGCCGGAGATCAGGGTGAGCGGCAGCGAGCCGGCGTTCGATCTGAGTACCGAGGAAGGGCGGCGGTCGCTGCTTGAAGAGGACCGGACGCGATCTCGCGCGACCCTACGAACCTGGTACGCCGGGTACCCGAAAGGGCTGGCCATCCTGTCCACCCACAGTTTCCATTACGTGGGCAACTCCCGAGTGCTGGTGCTGGTGCCGGACGCATTGACCGTGGCGTTGCGCACCTTCTTTCCGCCGAGTGGGGTCCATTACCAGGAGGGCAGCGCGACGAAAATAGGCGAGGATGAAATCAGCACGGTTGCGCACCGTCTGTCGCTGCCACTGCGCAAGTCCGACGAGCCCGAGCTGCGCTACGGCCAACCGGTCGACTCCAATACCAGTCAACCATTTGCACTGTGGAACGGCACCCCAAGTCGAGAGCAGGTCCGGCAGGGGCGGCTCAACAACTGCGCCGTGGTAGCGACCATAGGTGCGGTGGCCTCGCACATGCCGGCCAAGATTGTCGGGCTTTTCCAGGCCAACCCCGATGGTAGCGTCGACGTGACCCTGCATGAGAGCACGCCACCGGGGGAGCACACCATGCCCACCGGCCGTCGCCTACGGTTCACGGTCTATCCCGAGGTGCCAGTAACCTCCAGCGCACCCGGTCGGGCTGCCTACATGCAGCAGAACGCGGTCGGCGTGTCCTGGGCGGCAATCCTGGAGAAAGCCCTGGCGGCCGCTGATCGGACCTGGACCGACGAACAACTCGATGACTGGCAGCTGCTTTGGGCAGACCAGCAAAAGGTCAAGGACCCGGACATCGCCGCCCCGCTCGGCTATGCCCGGCTCGACACCGGCTTGGATGCACCGTTCGTGGCTGAGCTACTTACCCAGTTGACCAGAGAACCCGCTCGGGTGGGGCTGTTCGACAGCACTCCGGGGCAGGAGCAGGCTGTCGAGGCGTGGCTGGCGACGCTACTCGCGGCCGGTAGTCCGGTGGTGGTGGGAACTATGAGCGAGAACGACTACCCGGAGCACCTGACGCAGAAGCTGCCGCATGATCTTGTCCTCGAGCATGCGTACGAGGTAATCAAGGTTGAAGGCGGATATGTGCATTTGCACAATCCGTGGCACTACCGCCACCCGACCCCGATCCCGATCGGTACCTTTCTCGACGTTGTGGCGCCGGAATACATCTACCTAGACCGCGTGCCTGGGCCAACACCTGCATCTGCGCCTACACCTGCATCTGCGCCTACACCTGTTTTTGCACTCACACCTGTTTCTGCATCTGCGCCTGTATCTGGGCCTGCCTTTGAGAACCAGCCGTCTACCTCGCCGCCCTTCCACCCGAATCCCGATTCTCAGGAGGACGAGGAAAAACCTGGATACACCTTTGCCTACTTCGCAATGACATCGCCTGACGGCACGGTCGAGGGCCTGATCGCAGTGGAGTCGGGAGCATCCGGTCAGCGGTCCACCCGCTGGACGACCGGCCATGCGGTTGACGCCGGCGGCACGCCGCCGGTTGGCCGGGCCGAGGCGGAACGGATCGCACAACAGGTGCTCGGATTCACGCTGCCGGACGAACCGACGTTGCATGAAATGCTGGGCGGGTGAAAGCCTGATGAAAGAACTTGGAGGTGAGCCCGTGAGGTCGTTCACCAATGTCGAGGTGATTCCCAACAACGTCCCGGTGGATCTGGGGCCCGCGCAGTTGGGTGTAGGTCGGGTCGACCCGGGCCCGCCGGTCTCGGCGGAGATCATCGTGATGCCGGCCAACAGTCCGGACAGCTACGACGTCACAGTCAAGCTGGGCGAGACCTTTCCGGTCGGCGAGGAGATCTGGCGCTTCGCCGATATCAACTTCGACAGCGCCGATGAGTGGCAGGTCACTGTTCGCCGGGTCGACGAGTCCGAGCCACCGAATCCGCCGCGCGGGTACGTCTGGGTCCCGGCTCGGCTGACTCCATACGGCCGCCTCGACGAGGAGCGGTTGGCCTCGGTCGAAACCGTGCTGGAGCAGAAGCTACCGCCGAGGTATCGACGGTGGTTGTCAAATAACAACGGTGCCATGCTTGCCGGCGACCATCACATCGCAGGTCTACCCTTCAAGCTGCTGTCGGAAAGTCCGTTGCTCGGTTTGCACCCCGAGGATCCAACGAGCGACCTGGTGTCCGCCCAGCGCCTACATCGGGACCGGTGGCTGACCCGGGAGTATCTGGTGATCGCCGTACCGTCCGGTGGGTTGTTGGCACTAAAGGTGAACCATTTGTACGGTGACGCGGTGTGGTTCCTGCCCGAGGACGACCTGCGGAGTGCCACCGGCATGCAGGGCGCCGCCGACAGAGGGCGGCGACCGGTCTACCTGGCGAAAGACATCGGCCATTTCATCGGTCGGTTGCAGCCCGTTCCGGAGGTGGCATCCGGCACGCCCGCCGAGTCCGACCCGGCCGACCTCGACTGGTTGGAACGGCTCGGACGCTACCGTCCTGAGTGAGCGAGCCGCCAGCCTCGGTCTTCCGCCAACTTTTTCGTTGTGGTGTGGGCTCCTAGCGAACGGCAGTGAATCGATCCGAGCTATTTTCTACCTCTCACGAGGTCGGCCATCGCGAGCTAACCCTGCGGTTGTATGGTGCTCACTGGCGTTTTAAGATCACTGTGACGGTGGGTAGTGGTCACGACGTTGTCGTGTCGTTTGGGGACGAAGCTCCGTTAGGACGAGGCCTTCTCAAGGATCTGGTCCACCCAGAGCTTCTCGTGCTGGATTCTGTCATCCCTGCTGTCGATCCTGTGCCCGCGCCACCGGCCGGGAACACCTCGTCCACGCCTTCGTGTCACGATCTGCTGGAGTCGTTGCTGGCGGTGTCCGACCGCCGCTCGGCGCAAGGCCGTGATCATCCGGTCACGGTCGCCCTAGCGCTGGTGGCAGCGGCGACGGCGGCCGGGTCGAAGGGACTACACGGCGATGGCAGGCTGGATCGTCGGCGTCTCGAACGAAGTCGTGAACAACCTGTATGAGCGGATCGGAGCGCGCCCGACCGGACGGCCGTCATGCTCGACGATCTGGCGGGTCTGTACCGACACCGATGCCCGACGTGCTGGACGCCGTGATCGCCGAGTGGACAACGGCCCAACAGGCCCAGAGCGCCGTGGACATGTCGACGCAGCTACGTGTGGACGGCAAGACCGTCCACAGCGCCGTTCACGAGGACGGTGATCAGCTACACCTGCTGTCTGCCCTCGTAGGAGCGCCGCAATCGGGCGCGGCCAGTGTCATCGCCGTCTAGGCACCGCCCGACGGGGCCAAGACCTGCCAACCGGCCGCCGCACGCTGCCTGCTGGAAACCCTCGACCTGCGCGGCGTGATGGTCACCGCGGACGCGTTACACACCCGGCGACCCCGACCACCCTCACGACCCGACGGCAAGCGCGGTGCCGCCTGCTGGCGTTTGCCATACCCCAGAGCCGGCACGAGGAACCTGTCAAGTCAAGTGAGACGTTTTGCCGGTCAGGTGTTCTGTAGATTTGCGAGTGAGCTGTGGATTTGTTGATCCATACGGTGGTCGCGCCGCCGATGACATGAAGCGTGGGCGTAGTCAAAACGGTGGCGGCCGCGGGCACAAGACGTGGTCTCACCCTTGGATCGTCGCGGTGTCGTGCCCTGCGGCGTTCCTGCATGGCCGCAACAGGTCAGCTGCTCCTACCGCGTCGTGCTCGGCGTGACACTGGCCGGAAGCGATCTTGGGAGGCAAGCCGTGGAAACATCCCTGCGCCTGGAGATGTACGAAGAGTACAAGCAGATGGCCGAGGATGTCCGGTCGATACAGAAGCAGATGACCGAGATTCGGTCCACCGCCGATTCCGGCGACGGGCTGATCAGCGCGACGGTCGGTGGTGCGGGTGAGCTGATCGAGTTGTGGCTGGATCCGCGTATCTATCGCACTCCCGATTCGACGGCGTTGGCGCAGGCCATCACCGACACCATCCGCCAGGCTGTCGCAATCTCGAAGGAGGACGGCGTCGCCATTGTGGCGAAGTTCCTGCCCGCTGGTGCAACGGCCGAAACGGCCGATCTGCGTTTTGATCCGGTCCTGAATGAGCTCGACCGCCAGGTTGCGGGTGGGGGGCTGCAGTGAAAAGTCGCGAACGCGAAGCGGTGCAGATATGCGAGAGTGTGGTTGCCAAAGCTGTGCGAGGCTTCCCGGGTAATTTAAAGCCGTGACATGGGTGATGTTCCAGAGCCCGAAGGTGACCTGTGGGATGCGGTCAAGAATACAGGTATCGCGGCTTATGAATATCTCTGGCCGCCGGACAGCGAATCGGAGGTCCGCGCCTTAGCGGATGCTTACAGTGCTCTTGCAGTGGCCCTAACGAAGGCGATGGACGATTCCGGTGCCGCCGCAAGGGGAATGGCTGACGAGACCTGGCGGGACTCGGCAGGCTTTTACGCCTACTACACCATCGATTCCTTGAACAACAAGGACCTGACTCTGGCCATCAGCGGTCTGGAGAAGTTGGCGGCTGACTGTCGAGGCTATGCCGAAGATCTCAGCGAAGCCAAAACGGGGATTTGGATAGAGCTGCTCATCTGTTTGGCGCTTTTCTTGCTTTCTTTGCTTGGCGGGCCGGCTGGGGCTGGGATAGTCGCGGCCGGTTTGGCTAGGGCGATCCTGACAAGAACGGCCGCTTATGTCGCCAGAATAGCTCTGCGGGCGAGTGGGACAGGCGGGCTCAAGAGACTCGGGTTGGTGCTCGCCGGCGAAATGGCGCAGGAGTTTGCGGAGGAGAGCCTGATCGACATGGGCTCCCAGACCTGGAGCATGGTTCGAGGCTACGGCGGGGTCGATCTCAAGCAAGTTTGGGCCGCTGGTGTGAGCGGTGCCGCTGGGGGATTCATGGGCACCATGATTAACAAGTCCATAGGGGAGAAGCTCACCAAGGGCTTGAATGATGCGGTTGCCAACAACATTTCGGAGAAACTCGCCCCGTATGTGAGTAAAAATGCCAACGCGGTTGTCATCAACGGTTTGACCTCGCCGGCCGCCAGCATGATCGGGCAGGGGTTGGTGTACAAAAAATGGGAGATGATGAGCTGGCAAGACTACCTCGGTAACGCGGGAGTCGCCGGGACGTTGGCGGGTTTGCGTACGACCGGACAGGTTGCCGGTACTCAAATGTATGAGAGCCGCACTGGCAACCCAGCGCCGACCTGGACGGAAGTCCCATACGCGCTCGATCCGAATCTTGTGCCCCCGAAAGCTGAAGCCACGACAAATGACGAGCCGCCGCCTAACGGCCCGCCGCCTGGCGTGCCTGCGATGTCGGGCGAGCCGTCGGGTGAGCTATCGGAAAGCGGGACGTCTTCGTCTCCGTCTTCCGCTGCCGCAGCAGGCGGCTCCGGATCGTCCCGTGCTGGCGGAGGTCCGTCGCAGCACGCCGCCGGCAGCTCGATGCAATCCGGCTCGCCAGATGAGGAGTACACCGATGGTGCGCCGAGCCACCCGGATACGGCGTCGGACGTCGGCCGCGACGAGGTTCCCGCGGCACCTAAGAAATCGGCGGATTCGGTGCCGCCAAGGGATTCTGTGCCCCCAGCGGACTCGGTGCCCCCGGCTGATTCGCATCCCCCAGTGGACTCGCATTCCCCAGTGGACTCGTATCTCCCAGCGGATTCGTATCTCCCAGCGGATTCGGTGCCGCCGGCTGATTCGGTTTCCCCGGCTGAGAGTTCAGCCGAGCACAGAACACCGGATTCGGAAGGCCGCCCAACCGGGCCAGCCGAGTATCACGACCAAGCGGGTGAACCGGTGCCAACCGAGCACCCTGCCCAACCTGCCGAAACCGGCCAGCAAGATTCGACCGCGTCACCGGTGGGGCCAGGCTGGACTGGCTCCGCCGGTGGTCATCTTCTTTCCAACCCCCATGTCAGGCAGCACACCGAGCGCGTTCCACCCGTACACGGTGCTCCGCGCCCCCCGTCGACGCCCACAGCCCAGCCGGAAAAGGCGCCAGAGCCGACGGTGCGCCGGGCGGCCACGGATTCGAGCCCGGACAGTCCGACGCCAGACAGCCTGACTCCGGATAGTCCGAGCCCGGCCAATTCCGATGGGGACGCGCTGCCGAATCGATCCGGCGAAGTCGCGCAGGAGAGCGGCACCGAATCGCCGACCCACACGCCTGACCAGACCCACACGGCCAGTCCGATTCCGGACAGCGGTTTCGTCCCTGATGGTCGGCCCGCGTATTTCCCGGACGTGACGCCCGATGAGTTCCAGGAGGCGGCTCGGGCGGTGTCGCCGACAGACTTCGGCTCCGGTGCGGTGGTCAGTGTTCGGCATGAGGGCCCGTTTGTCCGGGTGGAGACCCGTGACGGCCAGGTTCACCTGTTCCGGCCGGAGGTCGGCCATGGTCTGAGCAACGTCTCTGAGACGACGGTGCGCAGCGGCACGGCTCGCGATCCGCACCTGGTCCGGGTGAACCACCGGGTCGCGTCGGAGCAGTTGGCCCGTACCTGGGTGCACGAGATTAGCGAAACGCTGCAGACACATGCTGCTGCCCAGCGTTCCGAACCCCAAGGGCTGGTACGGCGAATGGCCAGCAGCCTCGGTTGGCGGGCCGATCCGTCCAGCCGTACCCCCGCGCCGGAGATTGACCCGCACACCGCCGCTCGTCTCGACGAGCGACGCTACCTGATACGGGAGTTCGAGCAGGCCCGGTCCCCGGGGGAACGGCTACGCCTGCGGCGGGAGATCGCGGCGGTCGACCGGGAGCTGTCCAACCTCGGATATTCGACGCGCGACCTGCCGCCCGTCGAGGTGGTACACCAGCCGGTGGACGATCCGCCACCGCCACCGCCATTGGGGAGCACCAACGACCACATCTGGCAGGACCCGCCGTGGCAGCGGGAGGGCCGCCAGCCGTCCCTGGACGAACTCATTCCGACGACCAATGCCGAGGTCGGCAGGTGGACCGAAGCGGTACGGGAGGCGTTCGCCCGTCAGTTGGACGGTCAGACGTTCGGCGACGTGCGGGTACAGATGGACCTGTCGGAGCCGAACAGCGTCAGTGTCTATGTCAACAGCGTCACCGTACGGCTGCAGATAATCCACGCCGAGACCGGCTACGTTGGGCGCGTCACCCGTACGTTCAGCCGTGATGCCGACGGCTTTCTCTACGTCGAGCACAACTCGCTCAGGCTCTACGCGCAAGCGCAGGGGCAGGGCTTCGCCAGCCGGTTCAACCGTTTCCTGGAGGACTGGTACCGCTACTCCGGGGTTAGTCACATCGAGGTGCACGCCGCCGGGGAAATCGGCGGCTACGCCTGGGCCCGGGCCGGCTTCGACTGGGCACCGAACACGGAACACCGGGCCAACGCCATACTCGGCGAGCTCCGGGGCGAGGTCGGCATCCTCGACTCCGATGCCGCGCTCGTGGAACGCTGGCTGGCCGGCGACCATAGCGCCGACATCGGCCACCTCCGCCAAAAGTACGGAATCGACGATCCGCAGGCGCTGGCCACCGAGTTGCGTCGGCAGCAGGCGGAGGGGCAGCAGATCCTCGACCAGGCAGCCAACAACACGTTTGGCAGCACCAACTACCCGACGCCGAACGAGATCGCTCGAGCGGGTTGGAACGGCCAGACTGGACGGGACGCCAGTTGGGTCGGCAAACGGGCACTACTCGGCTCCGACTGGAAGGGTGTCAAGCCGATCAGCGATGGTGGGCCGCTGCATCCGCGCAGCGAGCACCCGCCGCCCGCCACACAGGACGGCCCGGTCGACGGGCACCACCTCCAGCGCCCCGACGACGGGACCGGTCACACGCACACAGCCAGCCCGATCGCGGGTACGGATTCCGTTTCTAAGGGCCAGCCCGCACACCAGCCTGGACCCCGGGAGCTACGCAGCGTAGCTGATGTGCTCCTTCAGGCCGTTGGCCAGGAGCCGAGCATCAGCCGGGTAGTGGATGAGGCCGCCGCCGCCGTTGGTGGTGTGGCGGAGTCGCGACCGGGACGGCCCGAGGCTGAGGGCAGGGTACGTAGCCGGGTGCGTTACTCGGTCGAGTTGTCGTCGGGAACTTACGTCGATGGTGTGCGTCGCACCTTAGAGGGCCTGATTGACCAGGGTTACCGGCCGATTCGGCTGAACAACGGGTGGGGCTCGGGTCGTGTGGGTGGGGTGGTCAGTCACTGGCGTGATCCGGGTACAGGTCAGGAGTTCCAGGTCCGGGTCGACACACCGGAGAGCCGGGCGGCGCATGACGCCGTACGAAATTGGCTGGAGGCACGTCGGTCCGGTGCTGATCAGGGTCGGTTGCAGGAGCTGTTCGACCACCGGCAGGACGCGTTGTCGCGGGTACGGACCCCGGAGGGCGCCGAGGGAATCCGGCTGCCCGAGGCGCACCGGGCTCCCGATCAGTCGTCGCCGGAAAGCACCGATGCGGCTCAACCGACCCATGACGAGCCGACAGCCTGGAGTGACGAACGGTTCGAACAACTGCCGTTGATAACCGGCACCCAAGCGATCCAGGCGGTTCGCGACTTCATGATGCGGACCCGTTCCGGGTTGGACTTCACCGGTGATCCGCAGATGCTGCAGTACTCGGAGGCGTTGCATCCGGAAGACGGCGTGGTCAAGATTGCCCTGCATGGGTTGCGTAACGGTCAGGTGATAGTTGGCCGCTATCGGATGTCGGCTGAGAATTTTGCACGTGGCCTCGCCGATCTTGATCAGCGTGGCCGGATCAACCTCGGCAACCGAAGAATCAAGCTGATTTCCTGTTATTCGGGTGCGGGGGACTATTCGCCAGCGGCGACGGTGGCGCGGATCCTGGGCCGGGAGGTTACCGGGGCCACCGAGAAGATGTGGACCTATCTCGACGGCACGGAGGTGGTGGCCAGGCCGGATCGGTTCAACGGGCGGGCACCGATGGTGTCGACGGATGGAGCGGAGCTGACGTTCGGTCCGGATGGCCGGGAGATCAGCAGCAGGCCAGCTGGTTTGCAGATGTATGTGGACCGTAAGGGCCGGCTGCATGTTTGGGGTGATCACTGGAAGAGTTACCGGACCCCGGATGGTCGGTTGCATCTGCACGAGGATCGGCCGCACACCTTCCGGGAGCCGGTCAACCATCGGTTGCATCATGAGTTGTTGGACCAGCCCGGCACCTACCGTGCCGAGTCGGACTTCTCGTTGCGCTCCGCGGAGACGCATCGGCTTATTGCTGACCCGTTGCTGCATCGGTCGCGGGAGGTGGAGCACACTGCGGTGGAGGGATCGCCCGAGACCCATCAGTCGCGGCAGTCGCCGGATGAGGTGACGCGGGCGGTCCAGCGGGCCGATGCGGCGCGGGCGGCGGTTGCCGACTTCCACGCCACGACGCTTCGGCCGTTGATGGACTCCTTGGGGATCTCCGAGCTGGAGGCCGTGCAAGGGTCCAATCTGGAGCAGACACTGGCGCAGCTCCGGGCTACGCACGCCGACGATCCGGTGATGTTGCAACGTATCCAGGAGCTGGACAATGCGGCGGCCGAGCACACCCGGTTGAACGGTGTCGTGCGGTCGGCGACCGCGGATGTACTACGGGCGGCGGCAGTGCATCTGTTGGTCGACCGGTTCGGGCTGCACGGTGACGAGGTCGCGGCCGGTAGGTCGGGGCAGGGCGTCCGGCGGGATAGTGAGTTCGCGGCGGCCGGGTTTGACCAGGCCAGTCACCGGTTCGTGATCGTGGAGACCGACCAGCTCGGCGGCTCCCGGCATCTGTTGCAGAACGGGAGCCTCGCTGAGCGGGGCACCCCGCAACATGTCCGGGATGTGTTGGAGACCAGCACACGATTGCACGATCAGTTGCGGCGGAATCAGCAGCTGTGGGACGAACTGCATCGGGCGTTGGCCCGGGGGGACCTGAAGGTGGAGTTCCACCGGGTCGAGGTCGACACCAGCAGCGGGCAGGTGTCGATCACGACGCGGCAGGCCGACCTGACCGGGTTGGATCTGACCGGGGTGGCGGACCGCCTGCCGCAGCCGTCGGGGGCGGCTGATCCGGCGCTCGGACAACGGCTGTATGAGTCGATGCAGCGATTGGCCGCGGTTTTCGATGGCTCCTCCGGGCATCACGGCGGGATCAACCAGGTGACCGTCATAGATGAACACGTGGTCGAGGTTCGGCCGGGCCGGGGCCAGCCGTACCGGGTCGATATCGGCACGATTGCGGACAGCGACACGCCAGCGATGATCGCTCGGGGTGATGATGGTGTGTACCGGGTGACGTTCGTGGCGAGTCAGCTCGACAATCTCGACGCGGCGACGTTGGACCTGGAGGTGGCACGAGCGCTCGGACATGTCCAGGGTGAGGTGCGGGCCACTACCAGCGGCCGGTTCGAACGGCTGCGGAACAGGCGTGGTGGCCGGTTGAACAGCGTGAATGCGTTGGTCAACGAGCCAAACCCGCGACGGCGACTACGCCTGAGTCACGCTGACATCGTGAGCCTGGGCGAGTTGGACGCGCTGGCCCAGCTGTATACGACGGAGACTCGTACACGGCGGGCGGAGATCGAGGACGTGCTGGCCCGGCTGCGTGCGGGGGCGGATGGTACGCAGCGGGCGGAGATCGAGACCGAGCTGGCCCGGCTGCGTGCGGGGGCGGATGGTACGCAGCGGGCGGAGATCGAGACCGAGCTGGCCCGGCTGCGTGCGGAGGTGGATGGTACGCAGCGGGCGGAGATCGAGACCAAGCTGGCCCGGCTGTATGCGAAGGTGGATAGTCCGCAGCAGGCCGCGATCAAGGACGAGGTGCGGACGTTCATCGAGTCCCGGGGCTTGCGTGACGGGGTGCCGGGTGCGGACGTACGCGCCGAGCTGGCCCGGCGGCATCTGTCCGAGCCGGCCAGCAAGCTGCTCGACGACCAGCGGCAGTGGTGGCACGACTCCGACCTAGTGGTCGCCGGAACCTGGAAACAACTGGAGTCTCCGCTGTCCGTCGATGCGGTGGTGGAGCTGCTGCTGGTGCCGGCTCGCACCACCATTTTTAGGGTTACCCCGAAGAATTGGGCTGACACCGGCCGGCTGTCGTTCACCTTTGAGGTGCAGTCTGGCACGGTGCCGGATGGGCAGGTGGTCGAGTTCCGGGGGGGTGGCAAGGAGCGGCATTTCGTCCTAGTGGTGGACCGGGCCTCGTTCGATCTGGCGGAGCCGGGTTCGGATCGGGAGCCGGCAGCCGCCGAGACCAGGTTTCGGGAACAGCTCGAAGCGGCCCTTAACGAGCTGATCGAGACGCACCATGCCCGGCCGGGTGAGGTGCGGTTCCGGCCGATTGACCGGCTGACGGCGAATGCCCCCACTATGGCGGAGGGCCTCACCTCGCTTGCGGTGGCTGTGGCGTTGGGTTTGCCGCAGCTGGCGACCCGGCGGAGTACCGTCTCATTGTTCGAGCTACTGACGAACAACCCGCTGTTGTGGCATGCCACCGTGGACAAGTTGGATGCCAAAAACAACCGCGCGTTGTCCCAGTTGCCGGACCAGACCGGGATTGCCGAGGGTGAGCTTCAGAAACTGATCGATGACAGCTATGCCCTGCTCGCGATGCTGGCCACAACGCTGGGTGACCCGTCGGCGGCCGAGCGGACGAAGTATCCCGATCCGGAGACGACGCCGGACACGCAGGCGGTTCCAGAGGCGAAGGCTCGGGTGATCCGTGATCAGGTCCGTTACCGGATCAGCGAGATCAACCGGCTTCTCGGCACTGAGCCGATCGAGTTTCTCAAGAGGGTCGTGCTGGTCAAGGGTGACTATTACACCCTCCGCGGTAAGCCGTACGAGATGTTCGAAGGTAACCTCTACGAGCCGTTCGACGGTGACCGGTACAAACTGGCGATGTACGGCGACGCCCCCAACGCTGTCTTGTACGTCGAGGTAGCCCACACGGCGGATCCGAACAAGATCGAGATTGAGTTCACCGACGAGCGGATCACCCTCAAGGTGTCGCCGGACCTTGACACGGCCACGATGGGTACCGCCGTGCGGGACGCGCTGACCAAGGTAGCAGAACGTGAGCACGAAATCACCCGGCACGAGGCTGGTTTTCAAGGACATCTGGGGAAGGCGCTTCAAGGCGAAGCCCCATCAGCTGCGCCGGTGTACCGTTTCGCTAACGTCGCAAATGACGGTTCGGGCACGATGCAGGTGCCGGCCGCGGCGGCGAAGGCGCTGGTGCAGGCGCTGGTCGACCGGTTCGGCGGGCTGCGCGAAGAGGAACTCCGAGACCTGATTGAGCGGTACGACCTGGAGCACTGGGGTCGGTTGACCGCAGCGCAACGGCGTAACGTCGCCGGCCAGATCCTTGAGCTGATGACCATCGGGGACAACCTGGTCCGCGCGGCTCTCGACCGGCTCGACGGCATACCGCACACGCCTACTCCGACACCACCGGCCGTGGCAGCTGGCCACGACGGAGCGGTCAGGGCGGTCGAGGAAAGCATCAACCGGTTGAACAACGGGCACGAGAGCACCTTCGTCGAACTTGACCGGGTCCTTGACGCCGACGGCAACCTCGTCGAAATGGTCTACCACTCAGAGCAGCCGGGCCGGGGCTACGACGTCGAGATGCGGTTCCGGTTCGACTCGGGCGAAGACAGCCGCCCGATCGTTCCCGACACCGACAGGATCGGTTGGGGCCGGTTCACCTTTGTCGTGAACATGGACGCCGACGCGACCCAGATCGTCGACGCCCTGACCCACATCGGGGACAACATTCTGTTCAACCGGGAGAATCGGCTACCCACCCGTCGCCGAATCCAGGAAGATCTGCTGCCGATGCTGGCCCAGGGCGGGACTGCGGTCGGCATCGGCCTCGCCATGGCGTCGATCACCTACGGCATAGTCGCCGGGGTCGCCGCACTCGGATACCTAACTACCCGCGAGGTGGCCCGGATCTTTAAGCTATACGAGAACGACCGAAAACTCATCCTAAAGCTGCACGAGGCTAAGCCGGGCACCGTTCCTGCCAAAGTCCTACGGGATCAGGGCGAGCAGCAGCGGCAACACGTCGAGGAACTCGAAGAGCGGGCCAGGCGAATACAGGAAGAAATGGCCGTCGATCCTCGTACGGCCCGCCTGATTGAAGAACTGCAGGAGTTGGACGGCAATCTGCCGACCGCCGACTCGGACCTGCTGCCTGAGATCGACCGGCAGGTGGCCGCCTTCACCGATCTGCCACGTGGCGGGCAGATCGTCCGTGTGGCCAGCACCGAACACACCTTCCGCCTCTTCTTCAAGGGCGCGCACAACCGCCCGGAGGAGTTGACCTTTGAGATCGGTACCCGCCTGGCTGATGATGGCGCCCCGGTCACCGCGTACCGGGTCGACTCCAACGTGACCTACGCGCTGCGGGTCGACCCGACCCAGACCCCGGACCAGATCGCCGATGCCGTCCAGAGATGGGCCCACCAGGAGATCCACCGCATCTCCCAACAACCCACCGGACTGCCGAGCGCCAAGGCCCGCTGGCTGGCCTTCGGCCGCGACGCGGTCGGCCAAGTCCTGGCCTCTGGCGTTGCACTGACTGCTGCCTCTGTGTTAACCGACGGAGCATTGTGGCCGCTTGTCGCCGGGCAGCTAGCGTTCAGTATCGCCAAAGTCGTTGCCACCGGCTCCAAGGAAGTGTCCAACATTTCCTTCGACGGGAATGAGGCAGTTACCTCACAAAACCGCAGCGAACTCATCAAGGAGGGCATCAGCACGGCAGGTCAGGAGCACCTAGCGGTCCTCCGAGCCGATACCGAAGCGCTAACAAAACGTACCCTGTGGGCGTCCGCCCGACTGCAGCACCTGGAACAGATCGCCGCCAACCTACCGCCAGCCGAACGGCCCACCGAGTTCCAGCATGGCCCCAGAATGCTGCCGGGCAATCCTGTCTCCTGGGGCGACGACGGACCCGCCTCAGCGAACGAAGATGCGAGTTCCGGCCCGGTCGGCGATCGGGCCGGACCGGACGCGGCTACCGACGATACCGGTACGTCGACCGCGGCAACCGGAACCGAGCAACCGGACGGGCACTTCGACAACAAGCTTGAAGAAAACCTGTCGGCCGAGCTGAACGCTGCCGAGGAGCTCGGTGTGCGGCCGATCAGCCCGACCGATCCCGGATTCGACTACCTCGTCAACGACGGCCCGGTGAAATGGGCGGTGCTAGCGGACGGAACCCTGCTCGTGCAGCCACACGACGTCTACCAGCAAGAAATCTCCCATGCTGTGCTCGGCCGAGGAGGATCGGTGCTGGCCGCCGGCACCGCAGACATCGTCGGGGATGCGGCAAGCGGATACCTCGGGTTACGGATCGACAATCACACCGGGCACTTCCGGCCATCTGCCGAGAGCCTTCGGGTCGGTGTCACCGCATTCCGGGACTTCGGCATCGAATTCTTGCCCGAGACACAAGAAACCCTCCAAGGGCAGGGGATAGCGGAAATGGTGCAGACCCCGCAGGAACTGCGGAGCGCACTGGCTGACGTGGACCGGATGACCGATCCGGAAGCCCTGCGACTTCTCACTGCCGGAACATTCGCTGCCCAACGGACCCTGTCAGCCGGAGAGCTGACCTTGGCTGCGGAGTGGACCGCAGCCACCATCGACCTGACCCGTGCGCTGGCGGGCCGAGGCCGCCTCGACCAGTGGGACGCGGTGACGAGAACCATCAACCTGGCTGCGGTCGCACTGCGTCATCTCCGTCAGCAGCAACCGGACAGAGCCCGGCTGCCGGCCGTGCTGTCCGACGCGGCCAGGCTGCTACCGCCGGATCCGACACAGGTGGCCGCGCGGGCTGCCGACTGGCGGCAACTACCCCGAGCCGAGATCCTCGAGCTGCGACGGTTGAAGAACCTGTTGACCGCACTGATCGGTCTCGGACGACACGCCCCTGAGGCGAACCAGCTACTCACTGGTTGGCGCAACGTCCTGCCCCTTCTGCCATAGACCCGCCACATCGGCGGCGAGCCACAGATCAGCGGTCTCCGATGCGCGATGCGCCGTAACATGACGCTGTCATATTCACATGTCGGGCTGTCGAGACTGAACGTCGTGGTGATGGTGTGCAGTTCCGAGTACTAGGCCCACTGGAGATTGTCCAGGACGGACGGCTGGTGCCGGCCGGCGCGCCGAAACAGCAGGCGCTGCTGATTTTGTTCCTGATGCGACCAAACCGGGTCGTCACCGCCGACTGGTTGATCGACGCGCTCTGGGACGGTCACCCACCGGCCAGCGCGGGCATGACGTTACGTAGTTACGTCGCCGGGCTGCGCCGGGCCGTGGACCCGCAGCGCCCGCACCGCGCGCCCAGCCAGATCCTGCGCGGCCACCCCAAGGGGTACGAGTTTCGCGTCGACCCCGACGCGATCGACGCAAACCGGTTCACCCGACTGGAGGAGACGGCCGCCGTCACGCTCGCCGCAGGGGACCCGGTAGCGGCGGAACGCGGCTACGCGACGGCACTGGCATTGTGGCGCGGTGAGGCGCTGGCCGGGGCTGCCGAGCTGAGCGCCATACGGCCGGAGGCGACGCGGCTGACCGAGTTACGGATCAGCGCCGAGGAGGGCCGGTTCACGGCGGCCGTGGCCGCCGGCCGGCATGCGAGCGTGCTGCCGGACCTGCACCAGTTCGTGGCGGCCAACCCGCTACGGGAGGCGGCCAGGGTGCAACTCATGCTCGCGCTGTACCGGTCCGGGCGACAGACCGAGGCGCTGGCCGTCTTCGAAGCGGGACGGCGCATCATGGCCCGGGAGTACGGACTCGATCCCGGTGCCCAGGCCCGCGAACTGCACCGGCTGATCCTCGAACAGGCCGTACCGCCGGCACCGACGTCGACATCATCGGCGGTGTCGAGCGGCAGCAGGACGGAACAACTGGTTGGTCGGCAGACGGAACTGGCGTTACTGGAAGACGCGCTGGCCGAGGCGAGCCATCGTGGTGGCCGGGTGGTCGCCGTGGTGGGCGAGCCGGGAATCGGTAAGACCAGCCTGGCCGCTGCCATCAGCGAACAGGCGACCGCCGACGGTGTCCCGGTGGTGTGGGGCCACTGTCCCAACGTCGGTCAGTCACCGCCGTTCTGGCTGTGGCGACAGGTGGTACGGGAGCTCGCCGCGATGCCGCAGGCAGGCGCTACCGGATCAGCGGCATCCCTGGACGGGTTCGCCACCGGACCGCTGCACGGTCTGGACGGTGTTGCCGACCCCGATCCGGCCGCCCGGTTCCACGCGTACGAGGCTGTCGCGGATCTGGTGCGCACGGTGGCTGACCGGAACGGGCTGTTCATCGTTCTGGACGATCTGCATGCCGCAGATCCCGACTCGTTACTGCTGCTGCGGTTCCTTGCCACCGTCCTGCCGAGCACCCGCGCCCTGGTCCTCGCCACCCTGCGGCCGTACGAGCACCATGTGATGCTGGCGGCGACCGTGGCGGAGCTGGCCCGGGGGCCTGGCTTCACTCAACTGCGGCTGGCGGGGCTCGCCGCCGGGTCAGTCGCCGACCTGGTCCGCCAGCGGACCGGGGTGTTGCCCGAGGATCGACTCGTGGCCCGCCTGGTGACCCGTACCAGCGGAAACCCGTTCTTCATCACCGAATTGCTCCGGTCGGGGGCCGACCCGGCCATCGGGGACCTCCCGCCGAGCATCCGGGACACGGTCCGGCTTCGGCTGGGTGAGCTGCCCGAGTCGGCCCGGAACTGTCTCGACCTGCTCGGCGTGGCAGATCGCCAGTTGGACGCGAACACGATGGTGGCGGTCCTGGAGATGACGGCCGAGCAGGTTACCGACGGGCTGGTGACGGCGTACACGGCGGCGCTGGTCATCGAGGCCGGACCGGCGTCCACCCGGTTCCGCCATCCGCTCTTCGCCGAAGTTACCTACGCCGAGCTGCCCCCGCCGCGCCGAGCCGCGTTGCACGCCCGACTGGCCATGGCGTACGAGCGGGCCGGTGATGTCGCCCCGGCCGAGCTGGCCCACCACTACGGCCAGGCGATCGGGCTCGGCCATGGCCCGGACCATCTGCGATGGTCGCTGGCGGCAGCTGATGACGCGACCCGGCGGTTCGCCTACGAGGATGCGCTCAGTCATCTGGACCGCGCCGCGCTTCAGTTGTCGCCGGGCTCCGCTGGCTCGTCGTCGTCGGCCCGGACCGAACTCGCCGTCCAGCTCCATCGGGCCGCCTTGCTGCAGATGACGGTGGGCATCGGTGCCGACGCGGTCGACGGCGTCTGCTCCCGTGCCCGGGACCTGCTGTCCCTGGTCGGACCGGAGGCGGACATCCGGCCGGCGCTGTGGGCACTGGGCGAGCTGGCGGCCAACCGGGCCGACTACGCGATCTGTGCCGAGTTGGCCGAGCGCTTGATCCGGGCCGAGGACGGCGAAACTGGACCTACCGTCGCGGCCGGCGAATACCTACTGGGCTCGGTCGGCTACTTCGCCGGGACCCTGGCGGCGGCCGACCAGCGGCTCACCTCGGCGATCGACTGGCTGCGGGCTGCCGATCCACGGCTGCTCGGCCAGCAGATCGGCCGCCGCCCCGCGTTGGCGGCGTACAACTTCCGTGCGCTGGTCCGGTCGCTGCGTGGTGACGCCGCCGCTGCCCGGGCGGACATCGCCAACGCCGACCAGCTCGCCGAGGAACTCGGCGACCCGTACGGGCGGGCGAATGCCGCCTTGTACGCCGCCTGGATGGCAATGCAGGAACATGATGTGGACACCGCCCTGGCTGCGGCCCGTCAGTGTCGCGACATCGGCGCGGCCAACGGCATGCCGCACTTCGTGGCGACCGGCACGTTCTTCTTCGAGTGGGCCGCGGCCCGAAGCGGGGACCGTGCGCGGTTGCCCGCGATGCGCGCCGCAGCCGAGGGCATCTACCGTCCCGGGTTGCGAGCCACCCGGACCGTCACCTTCAGTGCGATGGCCGAGGCGTACCTGGCTGCAGGCGAGTTGGCGACCGCGGCGGACCTGGCCGACGAGGGGTTGGCCGTGGCCGACCGGCTGGGGGAGTTCGTCTTCATCGCCGAACTGCATCGGATCCGGGGTATCGCGTGTGGCGATCCCGCCGAGTTGGTTGTCGGTGCCCGGATCGCTGCCGAACAGGGTGCCGGGCTGCTGCTGGCCCGCTTCACCACGCCGGACAACCCACTGACCTGACCTCGGTCTCCACGCGCTCTGCATACCTTCTCCACAGCCGCCTGATGTCGTGGTCACCGTCCTGGGACGGCTGGGCCGTCCCGCTGAGTCGTGATCGTTCCGGGGGGTACCTTCATGCGTCCAGATCAGCCGTCGGGTTACGGAACGGTGCAGGAAGTCGATGTCGTTGTCGTAGGGTGCGGCCCGGTCGGCGCACTGACGGCGAACCTGCTCGGTGCGCGGCGCATGCGTACGTTGGTGGTCGAGCGGGGCAGCGCTCCGCACGGCCAACCTCGGGCGTTCTCCTGCGACGACGAGGCACTGCGCATCTACCAGCAGGCCGGCCTGCTGGACGAGATTCGCGGTGACCTGCACCAGCCGTCGCGGGCAGACTACGTCAACCGGGCCGGCCAGACCTTCGCCACCATCGCCCTGTCCGAGGTCGACTTCGGCTTCGGACACGCGCCGCTGAACTTCTTCGACCAGCCGTTGCTGGAACAGGCGCTCCGCACCGGTCTGGGCCGGTTCGACCACGTCGACCTCGCCCTCGGTACGGAGCTGGTCACCCTGCAACAGGACGACGAGTGGGTGCACCTGGTGTTGCGCGACGTGACCACCGAGCAGTTCCGGCCGGTACGGGCCAGATACGTGCTCGGCTGCGACGGAGCCCGCAGCACCACCCGGTCGGCCGTCCGGATCCCACTGGTGGGGGCCAGCTACGCGGAGCCGTGGCTGGCCGTCTCCGGCGACATCGCTCCGGACGGCGTCCGACTGGGCCACACCGCGTTCGTGTGTGACTGGCAGCGGCCTGCGTTCGTATCGCCCGGAGCCCGGGGCAGTTACCGGATGGAGTTCATGCTGCGTCCCGGTGAAACCGAGGCCGACATGCTCCGACCGGAGACCCTTGCCCGGTTGATCGATCCGTACGTCGACCCGGCCCGGTTCAGCATCACCAGGGCGGTGGTCTACACCTTCCACCACCTTGTCGCACGGCAGTGGCGTCGGGGCCGGGTGTTTCTGCTGGGCGATGCGGCCCACCAGATGCCCCCGTTCCTCGGTCAGGGCCTGTGTAGTGGCCTGCGCGACGCGGCGAACCTGTCCTGGAAGCTCGCGATGGTGCTGTCCGGTGCCGCCGACCCGGCACTGCTCGACACGTACGAGGTGGAACGGCGCCCGCACACGGTGGCGATGGCGCAGACCAGCGTACGGATGGGACGGATTTTCCTGGCTCGTAGCCGCAGCACCGCCTGGCTCCGGGACACCGCGCTGCGGGCCGTCCAGGCGGTGCCCCGGGTGCGTCGATTCATCCGGCACTTCGAGTTCAAGCCGGTACCGGCGTATCAGCGGGGTCTGCTGGCTGGCGGCCGGCGGGACGGTGCGGTGGGGACAATGTTTCCCCAGCCACGGGTCGGTATCCCGGGTTCGGCCGAGCCACAGCTGCTCGACAAGGCGCTCGGCTCCGGTTTCGCGGCGCTCGGAGTTGGTGTGTCATCGGCTGCCCCAGACAACTCCCACTGGCACGGACTGCCAGTACGTTTCGTCGCCGTACACCCGGCCGGCACCCCGCTGGAGAACCTACCCACGCCAGGCGAGTCCGATCGGCGCGTGGACGTCGTCGATGTCGATGGAACGATCGGCAGTTGGCTGCGCGGTCACCGGGCAGACCTGGTGATCCTGCGGCCGGACCGGTTCGTCTTCACCCTCGCGACGGCCGACGATCTCGATCGCGCCGCGCGGGAACTCTCGGCCGCCCTCGCCGCCCCGGCCGGGGTACCCAGTGCCGATTACCGCTCGGAGGAAGAGACGGCTGCGGCAATCGCCTCCGCGACGCACTCGTAGTCCCTGACGAGTGGGCCGACCAAACGTGGTTCGGGCTCGACCGCCGCCACCAACCCGCGCACCAGGTCGCGAATTCGGGCTTCGTGCGATGGCGGACGGGCCCGAGGGTGCCGCCGGTGGTAACTGCGCCAACGTCGCAGGCCAATGTCGACGAGGCGTTCGCGGCCATCCGGTGCGGCGACGGGACATCCCTGACTCCACAGGTCGGCCAACGCTGCCAAAGCGACGGTACGAGCCGGCTCTGCCATCCGGTGGCGGATCATCGTGTCCTAGTGACTCCGTTGCCGCAGGTCGCTCCGGGTTCCATCGACGCGGTCTCCCGGTAGGTTCGGATGAATTCGTCGATCGCCTCGTCATCGACGTCGTTGACTCGGAGCTGGTAGCCCCAGGCCTGCAACGAGATCGGCGACTCCTGTCCCGGGTAGGGGCTGAGCATCAGGTACGTCTGCCCGCGTACCCGCTTGGCGAGCCGCTCCACGTCGGCCGCTGGCAGGCTCGGCAGGTAGGTGATCCACACCGCGCCGTGTTCGAGGCTGTGCACCGCGTTGCCGTCCACGATGGGTGCCGAGTAGACGTCACCGTTGCAGTTCTGCCACATGGAGAAGTGCGGGCCGCCGGCCGGTGGCGTCATCGGGTACCTGGGAGGTAGTGCGACGTGGTCCTGTGCCAACGCCTCCGGGTTCGTCTTGCGATAGTCGATTACCTCAGCCAGGGTGTTTTTGTTTTTGGTCTGCTGGTACCAGAGAAAGCCGCCCACCCCACAGACGAGCAGGGCCAGTACGACGACTCCGGCCACAATCCCGATGATCAGCCCGGTACGCCTGGCCGGTCGAGTTGGCGTCACCGGCCCGCCGGGGTGCGAATAGCCCGGCGGGCCATAGCTGGGCGGCTGGCCGTACCCGGGCGGTGGCGCCCCGTAGCCTGGCGGGTTCCCGTAGTCGGGCGGTGGCGCCCCGTAGCCTGGCGGGTTTTCGTAGCCGGGCTGCGGCGGTAGCGGCCCGGACGTTTGCGGCGGTACCGGTGGTGATCCCGACGGCGAGCCAAATTGCTGCTGCTGGGGCTGTTCCGGGTTGCCCATGTCTACTGTTGCCTCCGGGCCAGGATTGGGAACCCGATCCTACCGAGGGCCATGTACGCACCGCGAGAACGTCCGAGGAGGCCGGAAACCCGAGCCGTACGCCTCATGGCCAAGTGAGATCATTTCGTGGCATGCAGGTTCGGCGGTGTGGGCAGGACGACGGTACTGCGGAAGGCGGGGACGTGGACACCGAGGTCATCCAGCGGCCACCAGCGGAGATCCGGTACGCCGACCAGCTCGCGCGGCTGCGGGAGAGTGACCGGCACGAGCGGCCACCCGGCTGGGCGTTGAGCCTCGACGCGGCGCGTCGGTTCGTGGTGGGGGATGACCAGCTTGGCATCACCAGGAAGTTCGTCGGTGACCCGTCACTGATCGACCGGGCGCTGGTCACGTTGGCGACCAGCCGAGGGCTGATGCTCGTCGGAGAGCCGGGCACCGCCAAGTCACTGCTGTCGGAACTGCTGGCGGCGGCGGTCTGCGGCAGCTCCACCCTGACCATCCAGGGCGGGGCCGCGACGACCGAGGACCAGATCAGATACTCCTGGAACTATGCGCTGCTGGTCGCGGAGGGACCGTCGACTCGGGCACTGGTGCCGGCGCCACTGCTGCGCGGGATGGCCGAAGGCAAGATCGTCCGGTTCGAGGAGATCACCCGATGCCCGCTGGAGGTGCAGGACTGTCTGCTGTCGCCGCTCTCCGATCGGGCGCTGACCGTACCGGAGCTGATCGGACCGGATGCGATGGTCTTCGCTCGCGAAGGGTTCAACGTCATCGCCACGGCGAACACCCGGGATCGGGGCGTCAACGAGATGAGCGCCGCGCTCAAACGCCGGTTCAACTTCGAGACCGTCTTCCCGATCGCGGATCTCACCACCGAGCTCGACCTGGTCGAGGCCGAGGCCCGGTCGTTGCTGGAGCGCTCGGGTGTACGGACCCCGCCGCGTCGCGACGTACTGGAGGTGCTGGTCACCACGTTCCGGGAACTGCGCAGCGGTACGACCGACCGGGGGGACGCCATGGACCGTCTCTCCTCGGTGATGAGTACGGCTGAGGCGGTCTCGGTCGCGCACGCCGTCGGATTGCGTGGTTGGTTCCTGCGTCGGGACGCCGGCAGCGCCGCCGACATCGTCGCCTGTCTCGCCGGCACCGCCGCCAAGGACGATCCGGAGGATCTCGCGAGGCTGCGTCGCTACCTGGAGCAGCAGGCGTCCCGGCGGGACGGCCCGCAGTGGAAGGAATTCCACGAGGCCCGAAACCTGCTGCCCGGCTGATGTCGCCGACCTTCATCGGAGTCCGTCACCACAGTCCAGCGTGTGCCCGTCTCGTTGCCGCCACCATCCGGCGGCTGCGCCCGGCGTACGTGTTGGTCGAGGGGCCGGCCGATGTCAACGACCGGCTCGACGAACTGCTGCTGGGGCATGATCTGCCGATCGCGATCTTCAGCTCGTATCGGGACCGGGACCGGGACCGGGTCCACGCCGCGTGGACGCCGCTGTGCGAGTACTCCCCGGAGTGGGTGGCGCTCACCGTGGGGCGCGAGGTCGGTGCCGAGGTACGCCTCATCGACCTGCCGTCCTGGCACCCGGCGCTGACCGGACGGCGCAACCGGTACGCCGACGCGGAACAGCGGTACGCCGACGCGGTGGATCGGCTCTGTCGGGAGTTCGCCGTCGACAACGTCGACGGACTCTGGGACCACCTGTTCGAGTCCGTCGATCCCGGTGCCGCCGACGACCTGCTCGACGACCTGCTTGACGAGCTCAGCGAGCGGTTGGCCAGCTACTTCGACGTGGTGCGCGGGGACTCCGATGCTGGCCAGGAGGACACCGTACGCGAGGCGTACATGGCGGACTGGGTCGGTGCTGCGGTCGGGGCGGCCGGCGACCGGCCGGTCGTGGTGGTGACCGGTGGATTTCACCGTCCCGCCCTCGTCCGCCTGATTGCGCAACGCCAGTCCGAACAGAAGCTCGCCGAACAGAAGCCCGCCGAGCGGGAGCGGGCCATCACTCCCGCGTCGGGCTGGCCCGAGGTGCCAGGGCTGCCGGCGGATGCGCACGGTGGTAGCTACCTGGTGCCGTACTCGTTTCGGCGGCTGGATTCCTTCGACGGTCACCAAGCTGGGATGCCGTCTCCCGGGTACTACCAGCGGCTGTGGGCGGACGGTCTGGCCGGCGCGGCAGCGGGCACCATCGAAGCAGTGGTCGATCGGTTGCGCGAGCGGCGACAGGTGGTGTCGACCGCTGACCTCATCGTCGCTCGGGCGATGGTGGCCGGCCTGGCCCGGCTGCGCGGGCACTCTGAACCGACCCGGACCGATGTGCTCGACGGCCTGGTCAGCGCCCTGGTAAGTGAGCCGATGGACGTCCCGCCGCCGTGGGCCGGACGGAACTCGCGGACTGGGCAGGGACGATCAGCCGCCGGCACGCATCCCGCCGTGTTGGAGATGGTCACGGTGCTCGGCGGCGACCGGGTCGGCCGGCTGCACCCGGACACCCCGGCACCGCCGCTGGTCCATGACGTTACCGTCGAGCTGGAGCGGCACGGCCTGGCCGACCCCGGCGAGGTACACCTGGACCTGACCGTGGAGCGCGATCGGGTTCGTAGCCGGATCCTGCATCGGTTGCGAGTACTGGCAATCCCCGGATTCGATCATCGATCAGGCCCGAGAACCGGCGTCGACCCGGTGCTCACCGAGCACTGGGTGTGTGCCGCCAGTGCACTGCGGCTGCCGGCCCTGATCGAGGCGGGCGCGTACGGCGCGACGCTGCTCGACGCGGCGGCTGCCGTACTTGAGCAGCGAGCTGGGCAGGTGGGCGGCGTGATCGACGAGCTGGCGTCGGTGCTGTTCGACGCGGCGTTCTGCGGGGTCGGGGAGCTGTCCGCCCGGGTGCTGGGCACGATCACCGCGGCGCTCGGCACGGCCTCGGATGTCGGCCCGCTCGGCCGGGTCCTCGCCATCGTGCTCGACCTCTGGCGTCATGACCGGTTGCTGGGTACGGCGCACAGCCCGACCCTCGGTGCGGTGATCGTCGCGGCGGTTGCCCGGGTGCTGTGGCTGCTGGAAGGGATACCCGGTAAGGCGGCCGGCGCCGACCTGCCTCGGCTCGCGGCCGTTGTCGCCACCAGGGACGCGTTCGTGTACGCCGACACCGCTCTCGGCCTGGACCGGGGTGTGGCGATTGCAGTGATGTCGCGGGTCGCCCGGGACAACGCGGCGCCGCCGGACCTGCGCGGCGCCGGGTTCGGCTTCTGCTGGTCGCTGGGCGGGCCGGACCTGCTGCCGAAGGCGCCGGGGCAGGACGCGGCCCGCATGGTGCGCGGGGTCGCGACGCCGACGCTGCTGGGCGACTGGCTGGCCGGCCTCTTCGCGCTGGCCCGGGAGCGGGTGCTCGCCGGAGAGCACACTGTCCTGGAGATTCTTGACGACATCCTGGCGATGATGGCCGAACATGACTTCCTGCTTGCCCTGCCGGCGTTGCGGCAGGCGTTTGCGTTCTTTCCGCCCCGAGAGCAGGAAATGATCTCGCAGCAGCTCCTGGAGCGGCGGGGGTTGCGCGCCGCTGGTCGGTCGCTGCTGCGCGGCGATATCGGTGATCTCGGTGATGCGATCCTGCGGCGTGGCCGTGCGCTCGAAGCACAGGTCGACACGTTGCTGGCCCGAGACGCGTTGTTGGCCCGAGATGCGTTGCCGGCCCCGGAGGGGTTGCTGGACGGGGAGAGGGGAACACCGGCGTGACTATCGACCCCATGTCGGGCTCCGCGCAGCTGGACCCGACGTTGGAACGCTGGCGGCTGGTGCTCGGCACCGCCGGGCAGTCGTGTCTCGGCGGGCATCCGCTCGGTGCGGACGCCGCAGCCCGCGATGCCGCCCTGGACTGGCTCTACGGCAGAGACGCGGAACTGGCCCGCAGGGACATCCGCGGTGGCGGGGTGGGGCGAGCCGCAGGGGAGCGGGAGACGGCCGACCGGAGTGGCGGCAGCGGACCCTCGGCCCTGACCACCGTGGACTGGCTCGACGAGATCACCCGGCTCTTTCCGAAGGAGACGATCGAACGGCTGGAGCGGGACGCCGTGGAGCGGTACGACATCCACGACGTGGTGACCAATCCGGCCGTCCTCGAACGCATCGCACCGAATCCGACGCTGCTCAAGGCGGTGCTGCGGACCAAGTACCTGATGAGTCCGGACGTGCTGCTCCTGGCTCGGCGTCTGGTCGATGCGGTGGTCAGGGAGCTGATCGAGCGGCTGGCCACCGAGGTGCGCCGATCGTTCGCCGGGGCACGGTCCCGGCGAAGCAGCCGGTTCAAGTTGGCCCGCGACTTCGACCTCCGCCGCACCGTACGCGCCAATCTGGCCCACTATCAGCCGGAGGAGCGCAAGCTCTACGTCCAGACGCCGTACTTCGTCGCCCGCGATGAGCGCCGGCTGCGCCAGTGGCAGATCATCCTGCTGGTCGACCAATCCGGTTCGATGGCCGGATCGGTGATCCATTCGGCAGTGACCGCGGCGTGCCTGTGGGGACTGCCGGGTGTCAAGGTCCATCTCGTCGCCTTCGACACCGGGATCGTCGACCTGACCGCAGACGTGCAGGACCCGGTCGAACTGCTGATGCGGGTGCAACTCGGCGGGGGCACCGATATTGCCCGGGCGGTCGGATACGGCGCGGGTCTGGTCGACAACCCGCGCCGGACGATCGTCGCGCTGATCACGGACTTCTTCGAGGGCGGCGACGCCGGGAAACTGGTGCGCACGGTACGTCACATGGTGGAACAGGGGACGACGGTGCTCGGGCTCGCGGCGCTGGACGAGGAGGCGGAACCGGCCTACGACCGGGACCTGGCCCAGCGGCTCGCCGACGTCGGTGCCCATGTCGGCGCGATGACCCCGGGTCAACTGGCCACCTTCGTCGCGGAGAAGGTGGGACGGTGAGCCGTGCCGACCTGCTGGCGCTGACGCCGGACTCGCTCGCCGCGTTGACCAACCGGGGTCTGGTGAAGCGTGCGACCAGGGAGGTGGAGGACGCCACCGGACCGGCGCTGGAGGTCGGTGCCGACGGCACGGTCAGCGGCGCGTACCCCGATGGGGTCCGGGTCGTGCTGCCCGCCGGAGCAGGTTTGGAGAGCGCCACCTGTACCTGCGCGGCCACCGGTGGCTGCCGGCACATGGTCGCCCTGGTACTGACCTACCAGCGACAGGCCGGCGACGGCCCACCACGGAATGAACCAGCCGGGCCGGGGCAGCCGGCGCCCGTCTCGGCGGCGGCAACCGTCCCGGAGCCGGCAACCGCTTCGGATCCGGCGGTGACGATCTGGTCGCCGGGGGAGTTCACCGACGAGGCGTTGCGGGAGCTGGTCGGTACGCGAGCCTTCGACGCTGCCCGCCGCACCCTGCGGGCCGGGTTCACCGCTCGGGTACGGCGACCGACCCAGGCGGAGCCCGTGCCGTCGGTGGAGTTCGCGGCCTGTTCCATCCGATTCCTGGTACCCCATGAGCTTGCCTACGTGCACAGCGACGCGGCGGACGGAACACGGGACCGGTTCATTCCGCTGGCGGTATGGGCCTTCCAAGCTGCGGACGAGCAGGCACCCGA
This sequence comes from Micromonospora sp. NPDC003197, assembly GCF_053590565.1. NCBI lineage: Bacteria > Bacillati > Actinomycetota > Actinomycetes > Micromonosporales > Micromonosporaceae > Micromonospora > Micromonospora sp. NPDC003197. The sequence goes on from NZ_JBSFTE010000004.1 coordinate 250,291, forward strand.
TGCCGAGACGGTGCTGGTCGAGGTTGGCGGGAATCGCACCGGAACGCGAACCCCCTCCGGCCTCGGCCCCGCGCTGGCGCTCACCGAGGAGATCCTGCTCGACGGGATCGTCCACACCGGCACCGCCCAGGCAGCAACGATCGCGCACGTCCGGCGTGACCTGGACACCGCCGGTCTGCGGTGGCCGCTGCTCGCCGTCGACGAACTGGCGGAGCAACTCGACCGGTACCACTCGCGCAGCGCCCGGTACCGCCCCGAGACCGTGGCACAACTGATCGCCGAGCTGCACGCCCGGCACCGGGCCTCGACCGGCCGGGCGTCCCACCCCCCGGCCTGGGTGCTGGGTACGCGGGAGGCAGCGAGTACGACCCTGCGGCAGGTACGCCTGATCAGCCTCGGTTGCCGGGTCACCAACGGCGTGGGGCCGGACGATGAGCGGACAGTGGACGTGTACCTTGTCCATCCGGAGACCGCGTCCGTGCTCGTGCTGCGGCGTACCTGGAAGGTGCCAGACGACCAGCCGCTGACCGGTGCCCAGCTCGGCAACGAACGTATCGGCGGCGGCACACTGAGCCAGCTCGCCGCCGGCAGCGTGATCAGCGCGTCGGCCGTCCGCAGCGCCAGTCGGATGGTGCGGCTGGCCAGCAGCCGGGGATCCAGATCCACGGTCGTTCCATACGATGACGGGTGGGCCGAGCTGCCCTCCGCGCTGCTGGTCCGCGACCTCGCCGAGGAGTGTCGGAGGATGGGTGAACTGCCGCCCCGACTGATCCGGCCTCGGGTGGCGGCCGAGTTCGTCCGTCCGGTGACGATCGGCAAGGTGTGTTCGGTCGGCTATCTTCCCAGCGATCAGCGGCTCACCGCGACCATCGAAGACCCCGCAGGTACGCGCGCCACCATTTCGGCCAGCTACCGATCGGTGTGCCCGGGGGCTCTGGACGCACTCGCGGACGCCCTTGGCGGGGTTCACGGCCGGCCGCGTTACGTCAGCGGGATTCTGCGCCGTACGCGGGGCGAAATTGTCATCGACCCGTTGGCGGTGGCGGTCGACTCGAAGCTGGTCGTCCTCGACCTGGCCCCGGGGAACGGTTTCGGCGCGTTGGACACCGGCGAGTCGATTCAGCGCGCCGACCCGGTCGAGGTGGCGGTCGAGACCGCACTGTCCCTGCTGGCGGAGGCCGCGCATCATGGTCTTCGGCGACTGCCTCCGGCCTTCGCCAGCCGACTCGCCGCCGCATCCACCAACCTGGCCCGATCGGGTCTACCCCGGGCCGGTGCCTGCCTGAATGATCTGGTTGCCGCCCTCGGCCCAGATCCGGGCGGGGCGGCGACAGCTGCCTGGGTCGATGCCCAGATCCGGCTCAGCGTCACCGACGAATGCCTGTGACGCTGAGCCGGATCCGTTGTCCTTCGGGTGCCGCCCGCCGCCGGACCGGTCAGCGCGCCAGGAAGCGCAGGTCGCGTATGACCTCGGAGATACCGATCGGGCCGAGGTCGGCCAACTTGGCACCGTCCTCGGCCTGGTTACGGCCGGCTGCCCCGTCCGGCGAGATGCTGGTCGTCCAGACCCGGACGCGGGTCAGTTTCTGAGCCGCGTCCGGTTCCTGCCAGTGGAAGCCGGGCGAGTACTCGATCTCGACGGTGCGGTCGCCGGGCCAGTCCCGCAGCACCGCGCTGTGGTAGTCGTTCTCGTATCGCCGCCAGCCCTGGGCGGTCAATGCGAACAGTTTCCGCCCCTCGACGCTGGTGCCGACGAAGGAACTCAACTCGGCGTTCGCCTCGGCCTCCGAAAGGTCGATCATCTCGCGGGTGAGTTGGGGAAAGGGTTGGGTGATGGCGTAGTCGGCGAACACCGTGGTCCACGCCGCCCGGTCAGCGGTGAAGTGCCAGGGGTGTACCACCCCCACCGTTGCCGTCGGGTCGAGCGCGAAGGTCTTGTCGTCGATGTCGGCGAGGGTGCGGTCCTCAGCCGCGCGGAACGTGGTGACGACCGTTCCCTGCTCGTCGAAGGTGGCCCACAGCAGCCTATGGGTGAGTTGCCACATCAGCGGGTGCTGGACGAACAGGCGCTGGAACTCCTCTGGGGTCCAGCGGCGGCCCGTGACCATCGCCTCTTCGAGGGCGCGGGTCCGGTCGGTGGCGATGGTTTTGACGTCCTTCTTCAGCTCCGTGAACCGCCGCTGGGCGGCCGATGCCAGCGTCGGGTCGTCGGTGGCCGCTGGTCGGGGGAGGCGGGTGAGACGTTTGCCGTGTTGGTCGGTGATCGTGGGCTGAAGTTGCTCGTCGAGGCTGATGGTGAACCGTCGGGAGCCGTAGTCGAGGGTGGTCCGGGCGTCGGTGTCGAGGCCGAGGTCCGGCACGATCCGATCGGCGAGCTGCGCGGGCTGCAGCCCGCGGGCTTCGGCGGCGGCCTGTATGCGCTGCTCGGCGAAGCGGCGGAAGCCGGCGGTCTTGGCCTTGCGGGACAATCGCTGTAGAGCTGTCAGGGCGACGTCGGTGCCGATCGCGGCGAGTACGTCCATGCCGGTGCGTACGCGCAGGCTGCTGCCGGTCGCCCAGGCGGGGAAGAGTGACGTCAGGGGTGCCACGGTGGTGTCGTCACCGAGCAGGGCCAGGGCCACCATGGCGAGCTGGCTCTTTGCCGGATACTGCGCGGCCTGCCACTGCTCGAAGATCGTCCAGGCAAAGGCGGCGAGGCTGTGTGGCTCGCAGAGCGCGCGTACCTCGGCGATTCCGGGGTGGGGTGCGGCGATTTTCGAGACGGCGAGCAGCGCGCACAACTGGCGTACCGCGTCGGGGGACAGCACCTCGCCGCCCTCTTGTAGCCGCACTGCGGGAAGGGTCGCGATGACCAGCCAGTCCGGCAGGTCGGGAACCCGCATCGGCTTCCCGTCGGGCCGACGTGGGGGGCCGGCCAGCACTGGCAGCATCGCGCCCACCGCGACATCCGGAGTGTTGCCGGTGGGCGAGGTGTCCGCCGAGGGGTCCGCTGCGCTGGCAAGGATGGTCTTCACCCGGGCCTGTGTCGCCGTATCAAGGGTCGGCAGCGTGCTTGCGACCGCCTCCGGATAGGCGAGTACGTGGTTGCGCAGCAACTCCGACACGGTCGGCATGGCATCGGTGTCCACCGCGTCGGCGGACTTCGCCAGCAGCACTCGTAGTGCGAGTTGCGGGTCGCGTTTGGCGGCGGTCAGCAGCGCAGGGCGGAAGTACTTACGTTCGACCCGGTCCACCAGATGGCCGAACGCCTCCTCGGTCGGGATCGCGGCCAGCGCGGCGACCGCCCGTTTCTCGTCGTCGGCGCTGTCGAGATAGTTGTAGTACCGGGTCTGTTCGTGACGGTCCAGCAGGGCTGCCCAGCCCGCGCCGATTCCCGCGCCGCCGCTGGCCACGATCTCCTCGGCCCTGGCCCGCACCTCGGCTGGCAGCGTTGCGGCCGCAGCCGGCAGCAGCCGCGGATCGGCCAGCACCTGAGTGCCCAGCAGATCCGTGTACAGCGCCACCTCCTGCGGATTCGCAATCACCTGACGGTCGTACCGCTGCGTGTACGTCGGCGGCGCTGCTTCGAGCTCGCTGAGTATCCGTAGCGCCCGCACCGGATATCGCGACAGCACTCCGGTTTTCAGGAACGCGCCGGGGCGTACCGATTCCTCACCGAAGATCGCCCGGCACAGCAGTCGAAACGCGTCGTCGGTCGGGATCAGCGAGAGCATACGAACGCCCTCAACCCCCAGCCGTTCGCGACGTTTCCACTTGTCGTCTTCGAGCCGCAGCAGCCTGCGGTAGAACGAGTTGATGAGGATCGGGGCAGCGGCCGGTCCGACCCCGTCCAGGACCGTGCTCACCGGCCCGGCCGACCGGTCGAACCGGTGCATGACGAACGCCATGTCCCGGATGTTGCCGTCGAGTAGTTCGAGGTGGTGGACCGTGCTGGCCGCAAGGAGTAGTAACCCACTCAGATAGTGATAATTGTTTTGGCCGAGGCCTTCGTCGTCCGGATCAGTGGACCAGGCTGCGGCTGCGACGCAATCCTCGTCGACCCATGCCACCTGCGTCGGCACCAGGTAGGACGTCATGATCCGGCCGACCGGCGACGTCCGGTACTCGCCGAGGATTTCGCAGACCCGCTCGTATTCGGCATCGGTCGCCACGGCCAGGTGGGCCCGTACCGCATGGGCCATTGGGAAGAGACTGTTCCGGTCGTCTCCGCGCCACAAGGATTCATAGGTCTTCTCCGGACGAGGGTCGATCGTCCAGAGTGATCTGTCGACGATGAGCCTGGTCATTTCTCCGATGACCCGGGCAGCGAACTCGATCCCGTACCGGGACACCCACACATCAGCGGAACATGTCGGGGTCTCGTAGTCCCTGCCGATGAGCATGGTGGCTACTGCGGCTCCGACCAGGTTCGTCTCGTCGCCAGGATCGTCGAGCTCCCGCCAACTGCGCAGGTAGCGCTGGCCCTCGGCGAGCAGCGCCGGGTCGTACAACACATCGCGATCCGACGCCCTCGCCAGAGCCCTCGAGACCTCGTCTGACCTCAGCCGGGTGCGTAGCCGGACGTCTGCGTCGAGTGGGATGGCTCGCTCCGGTGCCGGGTGCCCACCTCGGCGAGGATCCAGCGCCTTGCGCCACGCATTGGGCAGCACCCAGGCGTCCTCGTCCGGCAGCACGAACTTCGGCATGAACCCTCCCTAATCAATCAACGGCATCCGAAGGCTAGACCACCGGTAGGACAGGGCCAGTCGCGTTCGTGGTCGGTACGTCAGATGGTGATGACCACCTTTGCCCGTGCGTGTTCACCTTCGAGGTATCGGATGGCTTGGGGTACCTCGTGCAGCGGATAGGTCCGGTCGATGACCGGGGTGAGGCGGCCGGCCTCGACGTGGGTGCGGAGCGTGTCGAGGTGTTGCTGGCTGGGCGTTGCGGTGAGTGTGACGATGCGGTGTCGCACGAAGGGAGCCAGTAGCCGCCCGCGCGTGATGAGCCCGACCGGTCCGATGAGGCTGCCGCCGCGGTAGACGCCGCCGCCGGAGAGCACCACCGTCCCGGTCGAGGTCAGCGGCCGTCGGAGCGCGCTGAGAGAGCGGTTGCCGACCAGGTCGAACACCAGGTCGTAGCGGCGGGCGTCGTGACTGAAGTCGTCGCGGGTGTAGTCGAGGACGTGGTCGGCACCGAGGGAGCGGACCAGGTCCACGTTGCGGGTGCTGCACACCGCGCTCACCGTCGCGCCGAGGACCTTGGCCAACTGGACGGCCAGGGTGCCGACGCCGCCGGAGGCACCGTTGATGAGGACACGGTGGCCGGGTGCGACCTGCCCGACGTCGCACAGTCCCATGAGCGCGGTGACACCGGCCAGGGGCAGGGCGGCTGCCTGCTGCGGTGTCAGGTTCGCCGGCTTCGGCGCGATCAGGTTCTCGGGCACGCGCACGTACTCGGCGAATGCGCCGTTGGCATCACCGAGGTCACCGAAGACGGCGTCGCCTGGGCGTACCTGTCGAACGTGGGCACCAACGGCCTCGACCCGGCCGGCGAAGTCGCGGCCACGGATGCGTGCGTGGGGCCGTGACCGACCCATGGCCAGTCGCGCTATCCGAGGATCGCCACGCATGGCATGCCAGTCGTAGGCGTTGAGTGCGGCGGCCTCGACCCGCACCAGCACCTCGTCGACCGAAGGTGTCGGCGTGTCGATGTCCGCGAGCCGGAGCGTTTCCGGCGGACCGTAGTGGTCTTGGACGATTGCTTTCATTTTTCCCTCCCTGGGTGTACGGCGTACACCTCATAGGAAGAAATCTAAGTGTACGCCGTACACCTGTCAATACCGTTATGGTGTCAACCGTTGCCGGAAGACGAGGATGAGATGGCTGAGCAGGCTGAAGTGCTGCGCCGGACGCCGCTGAGCCGGGATCGGATCCTGCACGCCGCCGTCGCGCTCGCCGACGCGGCCGGGATCGAGTCCCTCAGCATGCGCAACCTCGCCCAGGAACTGGGTGTCGTGCCGATGGCCCTCTACAAGCATGTGGCCAACAAGGACGAACTACTCGACGGCATGATCGACGTGGTCGTCGGCGAGATCGATCCGCTCGTGCCCCACGTCGACTGGAAGTACGTGGTCCGTGAGCGCATCCTCTCTGCACGGCAGATGCTGCGACGCCACCCCTGGGCGCCGCTCGCGATCGAGTCGCGGAACATGGCGACGCCGGCCGTCCTGGCCTACCTCGATTCGATGGTCGGGACACTTCGAGCCGGCGGGTTCTCCGCCGATCTGGCCCACCACGTGATGCACGCCATGGGCAGCCGAATCCTGGGCTTCAGTCAGGAGCTGTTCGACGTCTCCCGGCGCGCCGGCCGATCCGGCACGATCCAGCCAGAGCCGCCGGAGGGCCTACCACCGGAAGCCGCAGCCCGGTTTCCGCATCTCGCCGAGATCGCCACGGCAGCGCCCCACGACGACGCATCGGTCGTGGGGCAGGGCTGCGACGACCAGTTCGAGTTCGAGTTCGCGCTGGACCTGCTGCTGGACGGCATCGAACGGCTACAACAGCAGGGCTGGACGTCGTCGCGTCGACCCCGGTGAAGACGGCCAGGACGAGACACTATCCCGGCACCGTGCGGCGGCGCGGGGCACTGGGGTCAAGCTGCCCGGGACGGTAGCTGCTCGTCGTTGAGTTGTTCAGCGAAGTCGAGCCAGCCGCTGGCGCAGGCGCGTGCCACCGCGTGCAGCGAACGCTGGCAGTGGTCAGGGACCGCGTCGGTCATCGGGCCGGAGCGGTCGAGGAAGGCCAGCGTGGTCGACACCAGACGGAGCAGTGCCCGCCCTTGGTCCGTGTAGCGCAGCGCCGGCTCCCGGGTCAACCACTCCAACTGCTCACGAATCCTTGGCACGGCGGTGCGCCCGGCGTCCCCCGTAGCCCACTGTCGTTCCGGGCGCGGCGTCCCGCCGGCCTGGCTCACCAACGCGGGGCTTGTGGCGAGCAGACGCCGCCGTACGTCCAGGGCAGTGCCGACGGAGACACCGGCGCGGCGCGCTACCTCGCGCAGGCTCACGTCCGGCTCCTCGCGCATGATCTGCTCGGCGACGCGGCGTCCCTCCTGGGCGGACAACGGGTGCCGCCGGCCGTCGCGCCCGATCCGGGTGGTCAGCCGCTGCTGGTCGTCGGCCGACTCCTGTCGCAACCGGGCGACCGTACGCGGCGCGACCCCGCACATCGCGGCGATCCAGCGGTCTGAGCAGTGGGGATGCGTGCTGAGAATGCGCCGTACCGCCGCCGCGCGATCCTGCGTGCGCAGCGCCCGGCCGTGAATGGCGTTGAGCCGTACCGCGACGACAAAGGCCTCGTCGTAGCTTCCCTCGAAGTAGACCACGGGCACCTGCCGCTCGCCGTGACTGCGCGCCGCCGCCAGCCGGTGCAACCCGTCCATCACGCGCATCGTGGCCCGGTGCACCACCAGGGGCGGCAGCTCCTCCGGCAGCCCGGCCAGGTGCCGCACGTACGTGGTGTCGATCCCGTCGAGCCGGGGCGACAGCCCTCGCCGTAGCAGATCGATGTCCACCCATTCGACGTCGCTGCGGATGCGCCGGAGTACATCCTCAAGCCTGCTCTCCACCAGCGCGGTGTGCTGCACTGTGCCGTTGGTCATCGCCACCGCCCAGGACACGTCATCCTGCCCTCCGCTGGAATATGGCCATCCGAGAAACCGCGCTGGGCCGGATGGGCGGGCAGAACCTATCTCGATGTCGCCGGGGCTGGGCATAAACGGCGTACAAAGTCTGTACAGACCGCTGTTCGGGAGCCCTCGTCAGGGCGTCCGCAAGCTGGTGCGGGTGTTCGGAGGCGCAGCCCACGAACACCCGCACCACTCGTCGTTCAGTCCGTGATGGACGGCTCCGGCAGCGCGTGCCGGAGGAAGACCGGGCGCTCGGCCGGGGCGGTGGCGGTGGCCAGGCGGGCCCCGCTGACGCCAGCCGCCCAACTCGCCGGCTCATGAACGGTGTACAGCCGCAGCGTGCCGCTGGGGGTACGGGCCAGGTAGGCCACGTTCGGGCCGTTGGCGTTGGTGAAGCTGAACGCGGTCGGGTCCGTGGCGTAGGTCTCGAACGCGTCCTGGGCTGGAATCCAGACACCCCAGGTGCCGCTGCCCTGAGCGGATTCGGCGGCGTAGTGGATGTAACCGTCGGTGCCGCGCACGTAGACCCCGATCCGGCCGGTGACCGGGCTCAGCAACGCGCTGGGCGAGCCCGCTGGCGCGACACCCGTGCCGCCGACCGTCGTCCACGTCCCGGTGAACGTGCCGTCCGTGCCGCGCTCCGTCGCTACGATTCGCCCCTCGGCGTTCCGGGAGAAGATCCGCATTCGGTAGCCCGGCATCACCACCACGGCCGGGGTACCGGTCAGACCGGTCCCGCCGAGGTTGGTCCAGCCCTGCAGGGCACCGTCGACGTATCGGGCCGCCTGTAGCGTGCCGGTGTTGTCCGCGACGATGACCAGCGCGCTGGCGTCGGCCAGCGGCACCGCTACCGGAGTGCCGGTCAGGCCGCTGCCACCGAGCTTGCGCCAGGCGAGCAGGTCCGCGTGCACCGGGTCCTGCCAGCGGGCCCACAGGGCGCCGCCCGCGTCCACGGCGAACACCACCTCACGCTGATTGGAGAGCCGCACGACCGCAGGGCTGGAGGCCATCCGGCCGCCCAGGTCGGTCCAGGCGCTCCAACCAGGACTGCCGGCAGTGGACTGGGTACGCGTCCAGATGTCGCTGTTGATGTTGCGGGAGGTGATCCGGGCCAGATTCTGGGTGTTCTCGGAGAGTCCAGGAACCCCGCTGAACCCCTCGCTGCCGGAGATGGAGGTCATCTGCAGCGAGCTGAAGTTGTCCGGGCTCATCCGTCCGTGCAACAACCGGCCGATGTTGTCGGTGTGGGTGAGCTCGATGCTGTTCGAGGAGGCCTGGGTGACGGCGGCCGGGGCGTGTTGGGCCACCGGCACCGTCGGCCGGGCCGGCACGTGCGATACGGCCAGCGTGCAGGCGTTGGTGACGGCAGCGACGTTGAGGAAGTTGTGCCAGGAGGACCCGATCAGCCGCCCGTTGATGGTCCAGGCGCGGTTGTCCTCGCGGTAGCGGTACTGGTACAGGTTGCCGCTGCCGTTGATGGCGAAGAGGGTGTCACCACCGGCCGAGAAGACGCCCTTGGTGTACACCTGCCAGCCAGTGCCGACGAGTTGCTGGTACTCGATCCAGCGCTGGCTGTCGGGCTCGTAGCGGTAGCGGAAGAGCCGGCCGTCGGTGGCGTCCCGGGCGTACAGCACGCCCGGTCCGGCAGCGACGATCAGGTTGAACCGACCCCAGCCGGTGTCGAGCAGACGGTTGGAGAAGGTCCACGCGCCGGCGACATCGTCGTACCGGTAGGTCCGTAGCCGTCCCTCGGCGTCGATGGCGTAGAAGTCGCCTCGCTCGTCGACAGTGATCTTGTTGCGGGCGGCAGCGGCTGCGAACTGGGTGAAGCCGGTACTGATCCGCTGAGAGGCGCTACCGTTGATCATCTCCCAGTTGCTGCCCATCCAGCGGTAGCGGTGCAGTCCGCTGGAGTTGATGCCGTAGAGCCGTCCATCCGGACCGCCGAGGACGCGCCCATAGGTCTGCCAGCCGTTGCCGATTCCGACGTTGGTCGACCAGCTGGAACTCGCGCTGCCGGGCGCGTTGAGCGGATAGCGCCGGAGTGAACCGCCGCTGGCCACGGCGAAGACCGACGTCTGCGCGACACAGCTCACCGTGTCGACGGCCTGCGCCGGCGCAGGCGCCGGCGCGACCACCGCGACCAGCGCTGCGGCCAGCGCGGCGACCTGCAAGGCCGCCATCCGGCCCCGCCATCGTGATCGTTTCATTGCATACCTTTCCATCGAGCTGGCGTAGTGGGTTGCGGCGCTGGTTCTTTCCGCGAGCGACGAGCCGGTGCACGGTCAACTGGGCAATATCGAGCGGGGCCGTCGCTGGCGTGCCGGGTGGGCGCGGACCTGGCCGCGCCCACCCGTGCGATGTCAGGCCGGTGGGGCGGGGAGGGTGTGCGCGGCGAAGACGCCGCGCGTGGCCGAGGTGGAGGCGGTGTCCCCGGTCCGTTCCGCTGCTGCGGTCGAGCTACGGCTGGCTGTGGCGGCGAGACCCGTCACCGGTTGCCGCTCATAGATCCGACTCGCGTTGTTGGCGTTACGGAACAGGATCAACCACGTCTGTCCGGCGCTGTTGGTCACCGGCACGATCGTCGGATCCGTCGCCGCCGCCTCGAACAGGTCCGGGATCGCTGCGGACCAGTCGTTGAAGACACCCGAACCCTGCGTCGTCTCCCAGGCGAGCATCACCTGACCGGAGGGGCTGCGCGTGACCACCGCCGTACGACCCAGCACCGGGTCCAGCACCGCTGCCGGGGCACCCGCCGACACGTACGAGCCCAGCGACGTCCACGCCGTCGGGAACGTCCCCGCCGCGTCCTGGTACTTCGTCGCGATGGTGCCGTCGAGGGACTGCACGAAGACTCGCATCCGGTAGCCGGGGTAGACCACGACCGCCGGCGCGCTGGTGCCGGTGCCACCCAGGTTCGTCCAGGTGGAGAGGGTGCCGTCGACGTACTCCGCCGTCGCCACCGTCCCGGCGGTGGTGCGCAGGAACAGCCGTACGCCGGTGCGGGTCGCCGCGACGACCGGAGTGCCGACGAAGTCCTGATCGGTCAGCCCCTGCCAGCTGGGGATGGTGCCGGTCTGCTGATACACCCACAGCTTGCCGTCGACGTCGACGGCGAACGCGGCCATGGTTCCGGACGGCAGTCGGGTCACCGCCGGGGCGGCGGTCATCGAACCGCCGAAGTCCGCCCAGGCACTCCACGTCGCCGAACCCACCGCCGTCTGCGTACGCGTCCAGACGTCCGAGTCCGAGTAGTGGGCCGCCACCTGCACCCGGCCGTCACCCAGCACCCCCAGGCTCGGTCGACCGGAGAACGCCTCGTTACCGGAGAGCACGGTCCACTGCACCGAACCGAAGTTGTCCACATCGGTCTGGTGCCCGATCAGCACCCGACCGATGTTGTCCGTGTACGCGTACTCGACCATGCCCAGCGCCGCCCCCGACACCGGTCCGGCCTGCACACCCACCGAGGCCGCGTACGACTGCACCGGCACCGACGGGATCGGGTCGGTGAAGTACCCCTGGATGTCCACGATGATGCGGGCGGCTCCACCCAGGGTGTTCTTGATCCGGATCTGGCCGTTGCTGCCCGGCTTGACGATCATCAGGCCGGCCGCGGTGTACGGCTTACGCACATGCACCTGGCCGGTGTTGGGCTCGGTGTCGCCGGTCGGCCACACCTTGATGCCGCCGGTAGCGCTCGCTCCGGCAACCGTCACGTTGAGCGCCACCCCGGCGACCCCCCGGGTGGGCATGCCGAGCTTGCCGGTGACCTGGAGGTCGACCACACCACCGTTGGCGATCGTGCTTCCGCTGTCGTAGAGCCGGGTCGCCGCGAGGTGGCGGAAGCCGGCCCCCAGGCTGGGGCTGTTGGTGATGTAGCCGTATGGCGCGACGATCAGGTCGACGGCGGCCCCGCTCCGGTTGGTGAACGTGACCTGGCCGGCCGCGGAGAGCGGCAGCGAGACGAGGTGCGAGTGGTGCCCGGTCTCCTCGAAGTTGAGCGCCGAGTGGGCGGGCGCGCCGCCGCCGGCCGGCATCGCGCCGAGCCAGCCGGGTGCGGTCACGTTGACGGCGGCCACGTTGGCCAGCACGGCCGTTGCTGTGGTCGGGACCACGCCACCGGTCAGGGTCACCGTACGGGTGCCGTTCGCGGGGATTTTCGCCTGGGTGGTTCCGGTGCCGTCGCGGGTATCGACCAACTTGTTCTGAGACACCGGAACGAAGCCACCACCGCCACCGACAGCGGAACGGAAGTAACCCTGTGCCGTGGCGATGATGTGGACGTTGCCGACGTCGTTGCGGATGGCGATCCGGCCGTTGCTGCCCGGCTGCACGACCGCGGTGTTGGAGACCTGCTCGCCGGTGAAGTTGTTGAGCATCGAGACCCCGTTCGCGGTGGTGCCGTCGGGGTAGGCCCGCAGGTAGGTGTTTCCCGTGCCGTCCGTCGTCACCAGTCGAATCAGGACCGCGCTGACCCCGGAGGCGGGGACGCCGCCGACACCCAGCACCGGGAAGGTCACCACGCCGCCGGCCCCGACGACGCCGGTGCGCCCGCCGACTCCGGTACGGGTGTCGAGCAGTGCGCCGCCGCTGGGCAGTGGTACGTAGTCGCCACCCAACCCGGCCGCGTCTGCGGCCGCCGGCGACGGGCGCGAGACAGCCACGCCCAACGCCGCCACCAGCAGCACCAGCACGGTCAGCAGCCGAGCCGCCCGTAATCTGTACGTGCCTTCGGTAAACACGTCACTTCCTTTGTCGTAGTCGTTTGGGAGTGGTCATCGGTGCTCACGGTCGGTCTCCGGCGGCAGGACCGGAGGGCGGCCGATGCTCAGCCAACGCCTGGCGGGAGCCAGAGATCCTGGATCTCTGTGAAGAACTCGGTGGCTTTGTCGAAGAACTTCGCGTGGGCTTCTCTCTTCCCCCTGAAGGATTCGAGCTCCCTGCGCAGTTCATCTGGATCCTGGTCCCGCCGCGCAGCGGTGCCGTTGCGCAGGTCGGAACCGGCGTCGTCCAGCTTCGAGTCGTCGCAGTTGCACCTGCCCGGGGGGCGGTGGCCGGTGGTCGACTCCGGCAGGGCGGACGGTCCGTGGATCGGACACCCGGCGTCGGTGTTGTGCACCAGCAGGTCCAGTCCACCGGCGAGCACGTAGAACGTGTGCGTCGTGTCGACGGTGAGGTTGTAGACCCGGGTCCGCTCGGTCCGTTCGCGGGTGGCCAGCACGGTTGCGGTGCCGCCAGCGGAGGTCTGCAACCGTTTGCCGCCGGTCAGGTCATCGGCGTCGACCCAGGTGTTCCGCTCCGGTAGCCAGAACGGGTGGCCCTCGGTGGCGGTGACCGTGGCGCTGGCCGAACCGCCGGTGCCGTCGGTGTCCACCTCGACCTCGACCAGCTCCTTCTGGCCCTCGCCGACGATGACTCCGGTGACCGCGAAGGCTCCGGTGCGGCCGGTGGTGGGGTCGGTGGAGAGCACCTTCTCGCCCACCCTGACCTTGCTGATCGGTTTGGTCGAGCCGTCGGCCATCCGGACCAGCGTGTCGCCGGTGAAGCTGTTGCCGGTGGCGCAGGAGGCGATGTCGGCGACGTCGTCGGTGCGCCTGGCGGTAACCAGCTGCGATCCGCCGCGGACCACGTCGGCGACCTCGTCACCGTGCTTGGCGGCCAGGGTCGCTACCCGTGCCGCGCGGATTGCGCCGCCACCGGCACCACCGAGGGCGTAACCGGCGACGGTCGCCACGGTCCAGGCACACGCTTCCAGGTCACCCTTGCTGACACAGTCGACCAGGTCGGTGATGCCGACGGCGTCGGCGGCGAGGCTCAGCGCGTTCTTCACGTACGGGGCCGCGGCCTGGGCGAAGTCCACCACCGCCTCGGTCGCCTTGGACAACTCCTCGACGACCGTGCCGGCCACCTGTACGGCCGCCTGATAGAGGACCTTCGTCGCCTGGACCGTGTCGGCGACCACGTCCCGGACGGTGGCGACCACCGCGGCTGGGATGTGTGCGGCGGCCGACACCACCGTCTTGATGGCCGACACCACCGGCTTGAGCGCGGCGGCCACCGCCTTGATGGGATTGTGTTTGGCCACGTACTCGATGGCCCGCCGCGCGGTTTCGGTGACCTTCCGCTTCACCTCGTGGATTACCTGCCGAACCTGCTCGGCCTTCTGCTTTGCCCAGCTCCATCCCGCCGAGACGGCACCGGTGACCGTCTTCCACGCCCGGGACGCCTTGTCGGCCACCCAGGCACCGGCGGCTCTGATCTTCTGACCGACCCAGCTGACCGCCGAACTGGCCTTGTTGTAGAGCCACCGGGCACCGGCAGAGATCGCGGAGGCTACCTTCTTGATTCCCGAACCGACCCAGTTGGCTACCTTCTTCATCCCGGACCAGACGGCGCTCGCCCCCGCCTTCAGGCCGTTCCAGGCGGTGCTGGCCACCTTCTTCACTCCGGACCAGGCCTTGGCGGCGGTCTTCTTCACCCCGGACCAGGCGTTGGAGGCGGTCTTCTTGACCTTGTTGACCACGGACTTGCACCAACCGCACGACGGCCAGTACCCGTCCGGGTCGATGTGCGCCAGTGGGTCGCCCGCCGCGTAGGTGTACCGGTTGGCCAGGATCGAGTCGCCGACGCTGTAGTTGACCGTGTCGCGGGAGAGGAACGCGCCGGTGCCGGGCTCGTACCAGCGGGCGCCCATGTCCACCTGACCGGTGGTCGGATCGGTCCAGTCGCCCTGGAAGCCCAGGTCGCCCGTATCGCCCTCGGTGGCGGTGACCTGACCGAAGGGGTCGTACGCCGTCGAGTCGGCGAGTTCGGTCAGCGTTGTGTCCATGGGGTCGATACCGGCCACCACGTCGCCGTGCCCGTCGGTGAGGGCCAGCAGCTGTTGGTTGCCCTCGCCGACGGCGACGACCTCACCGGTCGGCCCCCGCGAGTAGCGGCCGGTGCCGTCGGTGACCACGTCGTCAGCCATGCCGGCGTAACCGAACGAGGTCGTGCCCCGGTTCGCCACCCGGTTGAACGCGTCGTACGTGTAGCTCACCGAACCGGCGGTGGTGAGCCGGTCGAACGCGTCGAAGGCGTACGACTCGGTCAGGCCGGAGCTGGTCCGGGAGGCGAGCGTGCCCCGCGCGGTGTAGGTGTAGGTGTAGTCCGAGTCGGACAGCAGGCGGTTGCGCTCGTCGTAGCTGGCGGTCTTCGTGCCGGCGCGGATCCGGTTGCCGGAGGCGTCCCAGGCGTACGCCACGGTGCCCTGCGGCCCGGTCCACGACACCAGGCGCCCGGCCAGGTCGTAGGCGTAGGTGTGGTTACCGGCCCCAGCCGTCCCGGTGGTCTTCTTGCCGACCAGCTTGTCGTCGACGTCGTAGGCGTAGCTGATGGAGCTGACCGACTGCCCGGTCGAGTTGCGGGTGACGTCGCTGGTGATGCGCGCCAGGTTGTCGTAGGCGAAGGTGCGGGTGCGGCCGGAGCCGTAGTCGATGCTGGTCGGCTGCCCGGTGGCGTCGTAGGTGTAGTTCTGGGTTACGCCGGTGATGCCGTCGCGGATCGCGGTCAGTCGCCTCTTGGTGTACGTGTAGGTGGCGCTGCCGGATGCGTCGGTCCGGTTGGTCAGCTGCCCGTCGGCGTCGTAGCTGAAGTTGGCGGAGCCGGACCGGCCGGCGGAGCTGAGCAGGTTGCCCCGGTCGTCGTAGCGGTACGTGTCGGTGCCGACCGGTGCGGTGGCCTGGACCAGCCGGCCGGCCAGGTCGTAGCCGAGGGAGCGCTCCGGGGTGCCCGCACCGGCCCCGGTTTCGCTGGTCAGCCGGCCCGCCGCGTCGTAGCTGCGGATCCGGGTCACCCCGCCGGGTGAGGTGAGCTTGGTCGGTTGCCCAGAAATGTTGTACGTCAGCGTCCAGGTGCGGTCGGCCGCGTTGGGGTGGGCGGTGGTGGCCGGCTCGATCTGTGACTCCAGCAGCCCCCAACTGTTGTACGTGGAGATGGTGCGGTTACCCCGGCCGTCGGTGTACCGGGTCGGGCTGCCGGCCACGTCGTAGCCGAAGCTGGTGGTGATCGAGGAGTTGGCGGTGGTCGGCTCCACCTGCCGGGTCAGCCGGCCGAGGGCGTCGTACTCGTAGCTGGTGGTCACCCCGCCGGGGCTGACCGCCGAGGTCAGCTTGCCGGCCGCGTCGTAGCCGTAGGTCTGGCTACGCAGGACCGAGCCGTCCGCCGCCAGGTCCGACTCGGCGGTGATCAACCCGAGCAGGTCGTAGTCGATCCGTTCGGTGCGGCCCAGCGCGTCGCTGACGCGTACCTGCCGGCCGGCGGAGTCGTAGCCGTAGCTGGTAACCACCCCGGCGGGGTCGGTCACCCGGGTGAGCTGGCCGAGCGCGTCGTACACGTTGGTGGTGGTGGCACCACTGGGCGACACGACCGAGGTGACGTTGCCATTGTCGTCGTAGCGGTAGCCCGTGGTGAGCGCGCGGACGGTCGGGTACCGCTCCAGCACCGTGGCGGTCACCTGCCGGTCGAGGTCGTCGTAGGTGGCCTCGATCCGGCTTCCGGTGGGGCCGGTCGTCGACAACACTTGACCGGTACGGGTGTAGGTGTACCGGGTCACCGCCCGGTCCGAGGCGCCGGTGGGCTCGTCCCGGCTGACCAGCCGCCCCAGCTGGTCGTACTGATAGCGGGTGGCGTTGCCCCGCGAGTCGACGGTCTCCACCACGTTGCCCGTCGGGTCGTAGCGGGTCGTGGTGTTCGGTTGCAGCGAACCCATCCCGACGGGTGGCCAGTACGTCGGAGCCGTCCGGCTGACCTGGCGACCCAGCCGGTTGTAGGCGTAGCTGGTGACGTTGCCCCGGGCGTCGGCCGTGTGCACCGTCTCGTCGAAGGTGTTGTAGCCGGTGACGGTGGTCGGCGTCACTGTGGTTGGCGCGCCGCCGTTCTCCTCGGCGGCCACCTGTGGGGCGATCACCCTGATCCGGCGGCCCAGTTCGTCGTAGCCGTACCGGATCGTCTGACCGAGCGGGTCGGTGGCCGTGGTCAGCAGCCCACGCTGGTCGTAGCTACTGGTGGTGACCCGGCTGGTGGTGCCGGCGACAACCGTCTGGCGGATCACGTTGCCGCTGTCGTCGTAGCCGTAGTCGACCTGCTCCGGCGTGGTCGACAGGGTCCACGGCACGTTGGACGCCCGGCCGGTGCGCGTCGTCCGGGTCACGTTGCCCATCGCGTCGTACGTGTACGACGTGGTCAGCGCGGCACCACCGGGGTTGACCACGACGGTGGCGACGTTGCCGGCCCGGGTGTACGTCTGCTGGGTCACCGAGGTGCCGTTGGCCGCTGTCTGCCGGGTCCGGTTGCCGGCACCGTCGTAGATGTTCTCCTCCACCACGTAGTCGCGGGTGCTGCCGTCGGTGTTGCGGAAGTTCTTCAGCACGATGCGGTGCAGTTGGTCGTCGCCGTAGTACTGGTATTCCAGCCGCCGGCCCATGGCGTCGGTGTCGCTGGCCATTCGGCCGGCGTAGTCGTACGTGTAGGTGTGCAACACCAGGTAGTCGCCGGTGGTGGGCCCCTCGTCCCCGGTGTACGCCCGCAGTCGGACCTCGGCCATCATGTTGCGCGCGGTGTAGGCGTAGTCGTACCGGTTGCCGTTGGCGTCCACGACGCTGGTCTCGTTGCCGAACCGGTCGTAGTTCTTGGTGGTCTCGTTGCCCTCGGCATCGGTGACCTTGATCGGCCGGTTGTGCTGGTCGTACTCCCAGGAGGTGGTACGGGTGGCGTCGGCGCCGGGTACGTCGGCGACCTCGACCCGGATCACGTTGCCGTCCACGTCGTACGTCGTCGTGGAGCGCTTCTGGTGTGCCTGGCCGGTGACCTTGTCGGTGGTGGCCGGCTCGGTGGTGCTGACCGGTCGGGACAACGCGTCGTAGGTGAAGCTGGTGACCACCCCGGCCGGGTAGGAGTCGGAGATCTCCGTGGTGGTGAGCGTGCGGCCGAGCGCGTCGTAGGTGGAGGTGGTGATCATCCCCGACGGCTGGGTGATCCGGTACAGGTCCCCGTTCTGGTAGTAGGCGTAGCGGGTGATCTTGCCCCGGGCGTCGGTGGTGGTCAGCAGCAGGCCGGCGGGCATGGTGCCTCCGCCGTACGCCGCCTCACCTCCGGTGGTGTAGGTGTGGCTGACGGTGCTGCCGTCCGGGTTGACCTGGGTGGCCAGCTCACCGGATGGGGTGTAGCTGTAGGTGGTGCGGTAGGTGTTGTCGGTGGCGTTGGCCGAGCGGCCGTCCCGCGCCTCGGTCGGCAGGTCGTTACGCGGGTCGAACCGGTCGGTCACGGTGGCCGGATAGGTCGTGTAGCTGGTGTGGCAGACACCAGCGGCCCGGCAGGTCTTCGTCGAGACGACGTTGCCGCGCTCGTCGTGCGTCATCCGCACGGCGTCGCCGTTCTCGTTCGTGACCACGCTCTGGTTGCCACGGTCGTCGTACTCGAAGGTACGGATCGCCATCCCTTCCAGCGGGTGCCGCACGAACACCGGCCCGCCCGCGCCACCCGGGATGACGGTGCAGAACGCCGGGTCCTCCGGGTCGGGGGTGGAACACACCTCGGTCGGTGGCGTCGTGGGGGAGGGGGTGGGCGAGCCGGGCCGGTCCTCCTCCCGGGTCTCCAGACCGAGCGGGGTGCCCGACCGCAGCAGCTGACCGGTGAGCCCGTCGTACTCGTACAGGTGCGGCCGGTTCGCCGGGTCCAGCACCTGCACGCTGCGCCGCAGGTCGGTGTCACCGCCGTACACCAGTGGAGCCCCGACGGTCCAGATACCGCCGTGCCGGTCGGTGTGCGTGGTGACCCGGTCAGCTGCGGTGTCGTACGTGAACTGCGCTGCGATCTTGCCGCTGGGCAGGGTCACCGACGTCAACTGGTTGGTGCCGGTGGCGTACTGGTAGTGCGCGGTGACCGCCGCCTGGCCCAGCGGGTGGGAGTAGACGGCCGCCTCGTCGATCGCACCGGTGAAGTACCGCCGCGCCGTCGTGCCCCAGCCCGGCCAGGATGCCGGCGTGGACGCGTACGCCGCGCCGAGCTGGTTGAAGGTGAGCAGCGAGTGTTCGACCGTCGTGCCGGTACGCTCGGCCACCTTGGCCCCGTCGAGATAGAGCGTCTGGACCCCGCCCATGACCGACAGCACCACGTGGTGCCAGCGCCCGTCGTTGACGGCAGCGGTCGAGGTCAGCGGTGCGATCGTGGGGCCGTTGAACTGGCCGCGAAGCAGGCCGTCGGTGCCCACGTACAGCACCGGCACCCCGGTGGTGGAGGCCTCGCCGAGCGCCTTGTCCTGGTAGCCCAGCAGCGGGCCGCCGCTGCCGGTGGTGCTGGCCTTGAACCAGAGTTCGACCGCGCCGTCGCGCGACTTCTTCACCGCGCCCTTGGGCAGCTCCACCGTCGAGGAGGTGCCGTTGAAGCTGGCCGCGGTGTTGCTGGTGCCGGTCAGCGCACCCGCCGTACCGAGGGTCACCCCCGTGTAGGTGCCGGCATCCTTGCCCAGGTTGACGGCGATCTCACTGCCGGCCGCCGTGCCCTTGGCCTCACCCAGCCGCCAGTACGACTCCGGCTTGGCATCGAGCACGCCGGTGCGGTAGTGCGAACCGGCCGCGTAGCTGTAGCGGGTGCAGGCGTTGCCGGGGGCGCAGACCGAGGTGAGCAGGTCACCGGTGTAGGTGTAGGTCCAGGTCGGTGCCGTGCCGTTGACCGCGTCGGCGGCGACGCTGACCACGTGCGCGCCCGACCAGGTGAAGGTCAGGGACCGTCCGGCGGTGTTGGTCTGGCTGTTGGCAACGTGGGCCCGGGCCAGTTTCCCGTCGGTGGTGCGGTAGGTGAGCACGATCGACCGCAGGGCGGCATCCGTGATCTTCGTCAGTCGGCCGGTCGAGGAGAACTGGTACGTCATCCGCGCCTTGTCGACCAGCGTCCAGATGGTGCCGTTCCAGGTCAACGACGCGGTACGGCCGGACGGGGCGGCGAAGGTGCCGTCCGGGTTCTTACCGAAGCGCACCTGCTGCCCGTCCGGGTAGGTGACGAGCATGTTGCCGGAGCCGTCCGCGTCGGCGACGATCCGCATGTCGTACCGGGTCGACCAGCCGGCACCGAACGTGCTGTCGCGTCGCGGGTCGAGGCTGTTGTAGGTGCGGACCAGGTTCAGCTCGGGACCGACCGTGGTGACCGTGGCATCCATCGCGGTGGTGGAGACGTTGCCGGTCTGGGCGTCGAACTCGCGGTCGTTCGCCGCCGTCGTCGCACCCGCGATCCGTGAGGTGATCTCCGGCTGCGGTACGGCGGTGAGCAGCGTCGAAGACGGTGACGAGACCTCGTTGCCGGCGTCGGAGACGATTACCCGCCACTGGTAGGTCTTGCTCCAGTACAGCCGGCCGGCCGGCACCGTCCATGCGGTCTTGGCCTGGAAGCCGGAGTCGAAGCAGCCGGTGGTGCCACCGGATGCCGTCTGCTCACACACCTCGAACTTGTAGGAGAGCGACGACCCCGGGGGCGCGTCGATGTCCAAGGCGCGGGCCCACAGTTGCGGGGCCAACGTCGACGCGGCGTAGCCGTTCGGCGGGTAGAGCTCCTGCACGACCGGCGGGATGTCGGTGACCTCCAGCACCATTCGGGCGGGTGGCACCTGGTGGTCGGTGAAGACCGCGCCGCCGGTACGCACCATGGTGAAGTCGAGGAAATACCGTCCCGGCGGCAGGGCCTTGATGGTCGCGTCGAGGGTCACCGTGGCGCCACGGGCCACCGGGGCGGTCAGGTTGGCCGCACGCTGCTGGGTCACCGCCGCGCCGGTCTGCGCGTGGTAGGCACGGTAGGCCAGGTAGTAGTTGCCCACCGCCCACGCCTCGGCGCTGCGGTTGGTCACCGTCACGGCGACCCGGCCGTCCTGGTTCTGCAACACCGGCGGGTTCGGCACCGGCTTCGGGATGGCGTACGAGGCGTTGTACGGGCTGTGCGTCACGTACAGCTTCGGCGGGTTGGCCGTCCCGGGGCCGGTGAACCGCTTGCCGCTGAGCGAATCGGTCGAGGCGCGTAGCGACAGACCGTGGTTGGTCTGCTCCCCGTTGACCCAGCGTTGTACCAGCTGAGCACCGGCACCGCCCAGGTCGATCGCCTCGGCCGCGATCGGACAGGCCGACCGGTCCGCGCCGAACTCGACATAGCCGTAGGCAAACGACTTGCTCGCCAGTGCCGCGCCGACCGCCGGGCCGGGGTAGGAGTAGCCGGGGCCAGCCGACCAGGCGGCGGTCACCGGGTGCACGGTCACCGGCCGGGGCCGGCACGAGTTGGAGTCGTAGTTGACCACCTGTAGCTGCGCGCCGTAGATGGTGTGGTAACGCAGCCGGTCCACCAGGCCACCGAACCTGAGGTACGACGCGGCGTTGGCGCCGTCCACCGCGCCGACCAGCAGTTCGCTGCTGCCCGAGGCAGAGCTGGAACCGTGCACGTACATGGCCGAGTCGGCCGCACCGCTGTCGACCGGTAGTTCGACCGTCGGGTCCAGGCGTACCGGGTAGACCCGGGCCGGGTCGCGCAGCCACTTGTCGTCCACCGAGACGCGCAGCGTCGGCTTGCCGCCGATGGTGAGCAGTTGATAGGTGACCGCGGTCGAGGTCACCGGAACGGGGGCGGCGTCGACGACGTAGCCCGGTGGGAAGACGGCGCGCACCGTGCCGGCCGCGTCGGTCAGCACCACCGTGTTGTCGCGCAGTGCCGCAGTCAGCCCGTCGAGGCGCAGCGGGAAGTCGTACACCCGGGGCGTGTCGACGGAGTGCAGTACCAGCGTCTCCTTCAGCGCCCCGGGTCGCGACTCCAACTCAAGGTCCACATTGGGCAGCACGCCACGGTAGGTGACCAGTGCGCCATCGGCCCGCCCGGGCACCGACGCGGCACCGGCCAGCCCGTACGACACGGCCTGCCCGTCAGCGACGGTGAAGCGGGCCAGCGTCGGGGAGTCGGCTTGGGCGGCGAGCCGGACCTGCACCGCATCGGCCGTGTTGCGCCAGCCTGAGCCGGCATCGGCGGTCAACCTCGGGTCGATCGGCGCCCAGGCGCCGCTGGCGGTCCGGTAGTTGATCGGTGCGGTGGAGAAGACGGTGGTCTGGGTGCCGTCGGTGTTGGTGTAGACCTGTCGATGGGCATCCCGCTGCTGCGGCAACTCCTGGCTGCTGGCCGGCTGGTAGCCCCGCGGCTGCGTCGTCAGCGGCTTCTGCTGGCTGGCGGTGTTGGCCGGGACGGTCGGCTGTTGGGGCAGCTTGTGCTGCGGATAGCGCGATTGTTGGGAGGCGGGAATCGTCGTGTTCACGCGTTGCTGCGGAGCCTGGCCCGCGCTCGATGCGCCATCCCACCGCTGCCGAGGTGCGGATTGCGCCCCGGTGCTCCCGTCTCGGGCCGCGCCAGCCGTGGTGGCCGAACTCGCATCCGGAGGTTCCGGCAGCCCTTCCACCCCGTCGGTGGCGACGATGAGCGCCAGCGTCGCGGCCAGCATGGCAGCCATCATCGGCTTCGGCGAGCGGCGCGTACGCCGCAGGCTGCGCAGCAGTTCCGAGGTTTGGCGATCCGATGCGTTCAGGTGGCTGTCCTGCATCCCAAACCTCCGCGGCACGCAAAGTCGTTTTAGGGCATCGCAGCTTGCGATGCCCGCAAATGGATATCGCGTCGGGAGGCGGGGATAGTTGACTATATGAACTTGTTATCCACGATGACTGTTCAACCGCTGCCGGCATGCACCTGAACTACCCGACAACCAGCGGCTGGGATGCCGGTCCGGATGCCAGCCCGCCGGGCACGTCATGGACGTACCCGGCGGGTGAGGGGATGGCGGTCATCGCCTGCCGGTGAGGGTGAAGGCGTCGAGGATGGTCTGCTCGATGGTGTTGCCGTCGGCGTCCGCCGCGCTGGCCCTGATGCTGACCGTGCCAGTGGTCTCCGCCAAGCGCGGGAGCTGGTAGCTCGCGATGTAGTTCCCGCCGCCCTTGGCGGTCGTCGAGAGCCGTTTCCAGGTGACTCCGCCATCGGTGCTGATGGAGAGCGCGACGCTCCGGACTGCCGGTGCGTTGGGCGCGTTGTGGTACGCGGCGACCTTGATCTGGTGTCGGCCGGGAGCGGTGACCGTGTCGGCCAGGTCCGAGTCGACGTCGTACCGCAGGAAGAGGAGCGGGTCGGCGTGGCAGGCGATGCCCGACCCCTCGACGCAGAAGAACCCCTTCGGTGGTTCGTTCCGGGTCGGCGCGGCGGACGTGAAGGTCCATGCCGTCGACGTCTTGCCGCCGCCGCTCTGGGCCGTCAGTCGGTATCGCCGTGCCTCGGCCGGAAGCTCGTAGGTGGCACCCCACACGAGCGAGCTGGCCTGCGGCAGCTTCTGGCCGTCGGCGTACATGTGTAGATTCTCCGGCTCGAAGACGTACGCACCGATCGCCTGGTCCGGGTTGGCCCCGGAGATCAGATAGGTGATCGGGTAGAACGTGTTGCCCTGCCGGCAGAAGGCGCATGCTTCGGTGGACCAGTCACCTTCCCACTTGCCCGGTTGGGACTGGAAGACCCGAGGTGACAGCTCCGGCGCGCCGGGCACGAGGGGCCGTGGCGCCCACCGCGCCGTGGTCGATCCCGCTCGGTCCGTGACGTCGATGGTGCGGGCCGCCGGCTGCGACCCGAAGGGGGTGTAGAACTGGTTCCGTACCAGGTCCGGCGACACCGGGCCGCGATAGGTGGTGAACTGGACGCTGTCGGTGAGGTAGTTGTAGGGGACCCCAGCGGCGACGGTCTCGTTCGGCCGGAAGGCCGAGTAGATCAGGCTGGCCGGCTCCGCCTGCGTGCCCTGGAGCGAGGTGTCGACCTTGGCGAGCTGCCGGTCGGTGACCTCGGTGTGCAGGGAGGCCGGAATCCGTCCCTCGTGGTAGGTGTGCAGTGTGTAGACGTACGGGCTGACCGAGTCGTAGCCGGAGACGTCGATCTTCACCGGGTTGCGGCGCAGCAGGGCACGAAGGCTCTCGGCCTCTGCCGGTGAGACCGTGGCGTACGGGATGTCGGCTACCTCCTCGGTGTTGTACCACCAGTCCGGCTCGACCGGAACCCAGCAGGTCATGGTCGGCCAGGGGCCGCCGGACGAGATCGGCTCGACGAGCACACCCGCGGCACCGGCAGCCCGCGCTCGGGTCAGTTGCCCGTTCCCTATGCGGCACTGCCCACCGGCCGGCTTGTCCGCGTCGATCTGCAGTAGGACGAGCTTGCCCTTGGCGTTGATCCGGGCGAAGTCCGCGTCCCGGCCCAGTCCACCGTCGACCAGTTGGAGGTTCTGCCGGCCGCTGAACCGCACCACCTCGAAGTCGGGACGCTTGTACCATTCCGCCGGCAGCGTGGCCTTGAGCTCGACACGCTTCGGTGCGGTGACGGCCATCGTCAGCATCGGCTTGCCGAGCACCCAGTTCACTCCGAGGTGGAAGGTGCCCACCTTCACCGGGGCGCTGGGAACAGCCCAGAACCTGGAGTTGCCGTACCCGGTGAAGCTGAGCGTGGCTCCGCCCGCACCGTTGGCGAAGGTACGGAAGGTGGTCCGGGAGGCGAGGAACACCTCGGTCGGCCGGGGGGTGCCCACCGTCAACTGCTGCGCGGCGTCGCCGTCGCGGGTGATGGTGGTGTCCCCGGTGACCTCAAACTCCGGCAGTTCCAGGTTGAGGTGCTGCTCGCGCCGGTCGAGCAGGAAGACGGCGTGGCCGCCGGCCTCGTAGGTGCCAGGCGGGACCTCGTACGTCGCCTCGAACGTGGTGCAGGGATCTTCGTCCAGGCAGCGGGCACTGACGGATTCGTACGCGGAGCCGACCGCAGCGCCGGCGACCTGGGCGAGCACGAAACCGCCGACCGGGCAGAGGGTCATCACCCGGGCGCCGCAGGAGTTGGCGTCGGCGTTCTTCCGTTTGAAGATCTGGGTGACCCGGTACTTCGGCTGCCCGGTGTCGGTCTGCGGCGTGGCCTTCACCGAGCGGAGCCCGGTGGGCCAGATCGCCACCGCCTCGCCGCCGAGCTGCGGGGTGGCACCGTCGAACAGGTAGTTGCTGAAGTCGCCCAGCTGGGAGTTGGGCTTGATGGCGGTCCAGAACTCGGCAGCCTGGCGCGGATCGATGCGAAGGTCGACTGTGCCGAGGTCCGGGCGCTTCCCGGCCGTCGTCACACCGGACAGGCGCGAAATCCGCTTGTCGAGACTCGCCGCGTCCAGCCGGTCACCGTATTTGACGGTGACGGCGAAGGAGGTGTCCCCGCCGCGTTCCTGGAGGGCTGCGAGCCAGGCCACATCGAAGATCATCTTATCGATGACGCCGCTGGCGACCAGCGTCTGCGCGTCGCTCGGCAGGGCGTGGATCCGGGTGGCGGTGCCATCGGTGGCAGTGCCGACCTTGACGTCGATCGTCGGGCGGGTGCCGTCGGCTCGGGTCGTCGGGACGGCGGTGACGGTGTATCGGTCGCCCTCCCGAGTCAACGTGACCTCGTCGCCGGTGATCAGTGTGATCGTGTAGGTCGACCTGGTCAGACCGGGGAGCGAGACGGCTCGCAGGCCCTCTTCGGCGGCGGTGGGCCCGGCGGGTGCCGGGACCGGATCCGTCGGCTCATAGGGGCGTGCGGCTGCGGCGCTGGCCGTACCCAGCACGGTCAGGACCGCCGCTGCGGCAGCGAACAGGCGTAGACGATCTCTTCTCCGGGTACGGAGATTTCTGCGTGATCTGGTCACGAATGGCTCCTTGCCTGAGGTGAACTGGCGGGATCGCGGTGCAGGGTGTCGCTTGGCATGTCAGCCACCTGCCCGTACCAGTGACCAGTCCTGGGTCACGATCGCGTCCTTGCGGACCGAGATCGTCGCGGTACCGCTCTGGTATCCGGACGCGGTCGCGGTGAATTCGGTGCGGCCGATCGCGGAGCTGAACACCCAGTACAGGCCGTCGCCGAGGGCCGGGTCCACCGGCGTGGTGACGCCCGTGCCGGACTCCTGTGGCTGCCCGGTACGCGCCACGGTGGCGAAGACCGGCGCACCGGTGTCACGGTCGCTGGCGAACCCGAGGACCAGTCCGCCTTCGTCCGGCCGGCAGGCGCGGGTGCCCACGAACACGTTGTCCACCGCCCACCACCATGCGTTGCGGCCCTGGTAGTGGAACCGGATCCGGACGTCCTTGCGGCCGGCTGCCTGCGGCAGCGCCAGGGTGACCTGCCCGAACGCATGGTTGCTGGTTTGCCGCCACACCGTCTTCCAGGTCCGGCCGCCGTCGGTGCTCACGTCGACGTCGGCCCGCTGGCTGGCGTCGTTCGGGTAGTAGGACGTGTGGAAGGTGAGCTGCGGGGAGGCGTCACCGGACAGGTCGAACACCGGGGAGGTCAGGCTGGTGTCGAACCGCTTTCCGTCGCCGGCCGCCGAGTCGGCGATGGCGAACCTGCCGTCACCGCCTTCGGGTACCGGCCGGTAGCCGGGGTTGTCGAACCGCCAGCTCGGCTTGCCCGAGGTCTGCCAGCCGTTCCGGGTGCCGGTGTCGGTCCAGTCGTTGAAGTCCTCGCCGACGCCACTCAAGCGATAGCCGGGTGCGGTGCAGGTCGACGCGTCGATGGTCAACGCCGCGTCCTGGACGATGTCCGCCTTGTCCAGCTCGAACGTCCGCTGGTCGGCCTGGTATCCGGGGTACTGGGCGGTGACCTGCATCGTGTACGGAGCTGAGCCGGGTAGCCGCACGTGGTACCGGCCGGTCACCGGGTCGGTGAAGATCGGCCCGAGCGGATAGCCGTCGATGACGATCTTCGCGTACAACGGCCAGCCGTGCCCCGATCCGTCGGTGATGGTGCCGCTGACCGCGTACATCGCCTGGGGCACCAGGGTGACGTCGGCCGTCGTGGTCGTTCCCTCGTGTACCTGCGCCTGCGCCGTGCCGGACGCGTAGCCGTACTTCCGTGCGCTGATGGTGTAGCTGCCGATGGGCAGCGCACCCGACTGGTACGCGCCGTTGGCGTCGGCGGTCACCTCGCGGCTGACCGGACCGGTGATCGTGAGGGTGGCACCGGGAACCGGCTTTCCGGTCTCGGTGTCGTTGACGGTGCCGCCCAGTCGACCGGTGATACCCCTCGGTGCCTGCTTCATCAGTGTGAGCGTGTCGAGTCGACCTTCGCCGAAGGCGTTGTTGTCGTCGTCGGTGCCACCACACTGACTGTTCGGGTTGTCCGTGGCCGTGCCGTCGAGCAGGGACTTGGTGCCGTCGACGTCGCCCACCAACGCCGCTGCCGCCGACCAGACCAGGGCGATTGCGCCCGCGACGTGCGGTGTCGCCATCGAGGTGCCGTTCATGGTGGCGTACGCGCTTCCCGGCATGCTGGATCGCACGTTCACGCCGGGCGCGGCGATGTTCGGCTTGATTTCACCGTCCTGACCGGCCCCGCGGGACGAGAAACCGGCGATGGTGTTGTCGACGTCGTACGCGCCAACCGAGTAGTTGATCTTACGGCTGCCCGGCGAGCCACTCGTCTGGCAGGCCGGTCCGTTGTTGCCGTTGGCCCACACGCCGAAGATGCCCGAGGCGGTCCAGGCCAGGCTGATGTCCTCCAGGAACGGGGCGTCCGACGGGGTGGTGGTGCCCCAGGAGTTGTTGATGATGTGCGGCCGCTTGCTGGCATCCGGGTTCTGCCCGCTCAGGTCCGTCGGTTCCAGCAGCCACTGACCAGAGCTGATCAATGCGGCGTCGGTCGGGCAGCAGCCGTTCGCCGTGATCCAGCGGGCCCTGGGGGCCACCCCCACCTGGTTCCCGGCACCGTCGTCGCCGACCATGGTGCCCAGCGTGTGCGTACCGTGTCCGTCGTTGTCACAGGGGGCGTTGCCGCAGGTACCCGCCGCGTCGAACCAGTTGTAGTTGTGGTCGAACACGCCGTCGCCCTTGTTGCCTCGGTACTGCCGCACCAGCGCCGGGTGGTCGAACTGGGCACCGGTGTCGATCGAGGCCACCGTGATGTCCTCGCCGCGTACGTCGAACTGGTTCCACACGTCGTCGGCGTTGATGTTGGCGACGCCCCACTCGACCGGGTCGACCGCCTGTCGGCTGACGCCCTTGGTGACCGCGGGAGGGTCGACCTTGAACGACGGCAGCAGCGAGCTGACCTCGTTCTTGGCAGCCAGTCGCTCGGCGAGGTCCGACCCGCCGGTCACCTTGATCGCGTTCGTCGCCCAGAAACTCTGGTACGCGACACCCGAAGCGGTGAGTTCCTTACGCACCGCCTGTTGGCTGTTGTCGGCGGCCTGCTTCAGTGCCCTGGCCACCGCCGTGCCGCGGGCGTTCCAGTCCTTGATCGCACTGGCCTTGGACAGGTCTGCCTTAGCATCGAAATAGACCCAGAAGTCCACGGGGGACTCCTGGGCGGTCAGCTGGGTCTGGAGCTGTGGACGGATCTTCGCCTCTGCGGCGGCGGATGCCTGCTGATCGGGCCCGGTTGACGGAAGCGCGGCGGCGGCACCGTTGAGGCCGAGCACCGTGGCCACGGCGGCCACCAGTACGGTCGTGATTCTTCGTCTCGATGGATGGGCAGAGCGCATAAGGGATCCTCGTCTGGGAATGCGGTGGGGACTGCGGTCGTGACTGGTCACAGCGGCAGGTACCGGTCGTCGTTCTCGGCGTCGGACGCGTCGACAGGTCCGGCCTCGGGAGGGTCCTCGACGGGCGGGTCCGCAGGGCGAACGGTCTCCGACGACGCCACCTCGGCGTCGTCGGGGTCATCTCGATGCGACATGCCAGCATCGTGGTCAACAGCCGGATGCCCTGCGATCCCTCAGGTGAGTGAAACAACCCGGGTAGCTTGCGGACTCAGTCGCTGGACGCTGTCCCGGGCTCGATCGCTGGACCGGCAGTTGGGCCCGGACGGGCATGGGCGATGCCCATCGCGATCGCTCGCGCCGAGAGCGCCGCCCGCGACGACACCCCGAGCTTGCGCATCGCCGACTTCAGCTGGCTGGCCACCGTGTGGTGGGAACGGTGCAGCGCATCGGCGATCTCCCGGTTCGTCCGCCCTTCGGTGGCGAGGGCGACGACCTCCAGTTCGCGAGGTGACAGATTGGACCCGTAACCCTTCCGGCCGCCACGCCACACGCGGGGCACCACCCGCCCGTGTGCGCGAAGGGTGCGGGCGACCCGGTCCACATCATGGCTCGCCGGCAGCGACGACAACGCGCCCAGGACATCGGTGAGCAGATCCAGCCCGTCAGCGACGGCATCGGCCCGGATCAGGCACCGCGCCTGCCGCTCCCGTGAGAGGGCCGCGTTGTACGGCCGGGGAAGTGCTGCCCAGGCCGTCGCAGCCTGCGCGAACAGGCCGGCGGCCGAGTCGTACTCGCCGCTGGCCTCGGCGAGCAGAGCACGGCAGTCCACCACAGCCGCCTGCGGGGCAGCCGGCAGTTGTCCTCCCCGCAGACCCTGTGCGAACGCGGCCACCAGGTCCTGGGCGTCCGTCACGGCTCCGACGGCGAGCAGGGCCTGGACCCGCGCCGGCACCACGTCGGTGCCCCAGAGCCAGACCCCCTTCTCCGCGATGACATCGCACGGGTCACGGGAAATGTCCAGGGCTTCGTCCAGGCGGCCCGCGCGCAGCCTGATCTGTACCAACGTCGCCACCGCCTCGGCAACGGTGTCCCATGCACCGGCATCCCGCGCACCAGCGACGGCAAGTTCGATCTCCCTGGCGGCCTGGACGAGGTCACCGGCCGCCATGCGGAGCAGGCCGCTGATCATGATGGGCTCGACCCGACTGACCGGATGGAAGTCGGCTTTGTTGGCCAGCGCCGCTGCTCGCTCCGCGAGGCCCTCCCAGGAACCGGTGAACCAGTCGACGTGCAGTTGAGTGGAATCGATGAGATCCCGGATCTTGAACTGTTCGTATTCGACCGCGAGCCGGTGCCCGTTGGTGAGCCAACGGCGGGAATCCGCGTACCGCCCCCACCGCATCGCCGCATCGCCAACGTTGAGGTGGCCGACGGTGACGATCCGACGGTCCCGGGCAGCGTGGGCTGCGGGTGGGATGTACGCGGCCTCCGCCCAGCCGCGCGGGTCACCGAGTTGCAGCAGCGCGGCTGCCCGGCCGGCCGCGACCCGTAGCCGGTCCGACGGCCCCAGCGACCGGGCGAACTCTGCCGCCCGGTCCAGCCAGGTCAGGTGTCGACTGGCTGGTGTGCGTCCGCGCGGCCAGCCGAGCACCATCATGGCGACAGCAGGGGCGGCGCGTCGCCGATCGAGGTGCGGTAGGGCCCGTTCCAACTCGGCGTGTGCCTCGTCGAACTCCTCCATGTCGTTTAGGATTCGGGCGAGCTGGAACCGTAGGTTCGCCGCCACGGTCGCATCGGCTACGCCCCGATCGAGGACCCGGCGTACGGCGGCGGCGAGGTCTCGCAGCCGATCCGATCCGGTGAACGACCCGAACGGCATCTTGTCCACCAGCACGCACATCTGCTCGGCCGGCACGGGGCCGTTGGTCAACACATCGTGCAGAAGTGTGCCCGCTGTCGTCTCGTCTCCGGTCTCCAACGCCACGTCTGCGGAAAGCTCCGCGTACCTGCTCCACCTCTCGCCGTCACCGGCGAGGCGGAAATGGTTGGCAAGCTGCGCCAACGGCCTTGGCGCGACGGTTTCGAGGACGTGCCCGGCCCGTGCGTGCAGCGATCGGCGTTCCCGTTCGGGGATGGCGTCGTAGATGGCCCGACCGGCCAGCACGTGTCGGAAGGACACCCGCAGACCTGTGCGCTGGTGGAGCAGGCGATGGGCGAGGGCCTCGGTCAGACCGGCGTTGAACTCCTCCGCCGGCAGTTCACTGATCTGGAGTAACAGTCCTTCGGAGATGGGGTCGGCGATCACCGAGGCGGCTCGCAACACCGACTGCGTGCGACCGTCGAGGCGACTGGCGTGTTCGAGCACGGTGTCACGTACCGTCGGTGGCACCACGATCTCGTCCAGCGGCAGCCGCTTCCAGCCACGGTCGCGGCGGACGAGATCGCCACGACGGGCCATGAGCCGTACCGACTCCTCGACGGCGAGCGGTAACCCTTCGGTGCGCGCGTGCAGGTGCTGGGCGAACTCGTCGGAGACCTGTTGGTTGGCCAACATCGACGAGGCAAGCGCCGCCGTCTCGGACTGGTCGAGCGGGTCGAGGACGAGCCGGAGTCGCGAGCGGTGCGGCCTGAGGCGTCCCGACAGGCGCAGTAGCCAGGGGTCTCCGATCAGATCCTCTGGGCGGTAGGCGACCACCAGGCTGGGGCCCTGCCCGTCCCGTTCGGCCAGGAACAGCAGGAACTCCCGGGTCGCATCGTCGGACCATTGCGCATCGTCGACGACGAGGAGGTTCACACCCAGTTTGTCGAGCAGCTCGGCGAGCGCCCGGAGTACCCGGTGACGTGAGACGCTGGCGTCCTCGGCCGGCTCAGGAGCCGGCGGAAGATGCTCGGCCCACTCGGGAAAGAGCGGCCGTAGGGCACCAGCCAGGCCGCTGAGGCGCAGATTCGCAACGGTGTCGACACCGGTGGCGAGCACCGCGTCGACGATTGGTCCCAACGTGTATGGCTCCCGAAGGGGCGGACAGACTGTCGTCAGCACGGAATGCGTGGTGCCGGTGGGGGAGGACAGGAACTCGTCCAGGAGCCGGCTCTTGCCGACGCCGGCCTCACCCTCGATCAGCACCAGCGCTGCGGCGTTCGTGAGGACCTGTCCCAGTCGGTCCAGCTCGTCTTCGCGGCCGATCAGGAGCGGCGCCGATATCCCGTCGACGTCTGGTTTTGCCGCACCGGAGCGGGGAGCGTCCTCGTCGACCACCACCGCCCCCAACCGCTCGCCCGTTGGCACATCGCACCGCTGTTAGCGATCATCGTTCAGCCAACAACCAGCAGCAAGCGGTGTCTTGCTCTGCGGCCAGCACCGGCCCCGGAACGAACTCGCAACCGACTACGCTGCGCCGCATGATTCTGTTGGTTCCGGCCAACCCCCTGCGACCGCGCCGTCCGGACGACCACTTCGTTGCTGAGGTGGAAGCCGCTCGTGCGGCCGGGCTAAGCATCGCGTTGATCGACCATGACGCTGTGGTACGCGGTGACGCGGCCCGCGCTGTCGCGGCGGTTCCGCGCGGAGACAGGGCGCTCTACCGCGGCTGGATGTTGAACAGCATGCAGTACGACTCCTTGTAGGGGATCCGCCGTCCTACGTGACTACACCAAGTCGATGAAGCATTACTGGCAGGAGGCGGTATTCATCCCCGACCTCACCGACGCCGCAACCGCGTGGCAGGTGGCCAGCCGATTCCTGGACCTCCGCGCGGACGACTTCACCGGTGGGTTCGTCCTGCGCTGCTTTGAACACTTCACCACCGCGGAGGTACGCACGTGGTGGATTGACGGGAGGTGCGCGATGGTCGGGGCACACCCAGACACCCCCGACGACCTGCCGCCGGCCGATGTCGACCTCACCGAGATCGCGCCGCTGGTCGCCGACCTGGACCTACCGTTCGTGACGGTGGACCTCGCCCACCGGGCCGACGGCCGGTGGCGCGTCATCGAGATGGGTGACGGGCAGGTCAGCGACCGCCCCGTCAGCATCGACCCCGGCACCTTCGTCACCGCACTGCTGGCAGACGTTTGTTGACGGGACTCTGCCCCGTCGTTGGATGCTCGGGAACGACAGGACGAGGCAGGTGCGGGTCGGCTGGGTCTCCGCTCTCCGCACCTGCCAACCGGCCTCGGCCGACGACTCAGACCCGGGTGACGCGTACCGCGTCTGCCACTACGTATCCGGTGGCGTTGGTCCAGCGGCTCACCCCGACCAGGTTACGGTCGCCCGCGGCGAGACTGAAGGTGCCGAGGGAGCGCCAGGCACCGCCGTTGGAACGCTGGTCCACGTTCACCGTCTGGTTCCCGGAGGCGGTGACGATGACGTGCGGGGTCGCGCTGTTGTAGCCCGCGTCGGCCGGGTAGCGCACCTCGACCCGGTAGTTGCCGGCCTGTGGGATGTTCACCTTGAACCACGCCGCGTCGCTGGCGAGCACCGGGTCGGCGAACCGGTAGTCGGCACCGTAGCGCTGGCTGGAGTACGACGACGTACCCCAACTGTCGCTCGCGGTGAAGCGGCCGGCGGTGGCGTTGTCCACGATGGTGCTGTAGCTCGGCGGCGGGGTGCTGGTGAGCCCCAGGTAGTTGGCGATGCCCTGGGCGTGTCCCCGGGCGACGGCGGTGATGAAGTCGGCCCGCTTGAGCAGGTTCGCGTCGGCGAGGGTGTCGATGAACATGTTCTCGGTGAGGATCGCCGGCATGGTGGTCTCGCGCAGCACGTGGAAGTTGGCTGTCTTCTTGCCACGGTCGGTGATCGTGCCGATCGTTCGCATGGCGGACAGGACCTGTGGGTGTGTCGCGTTGTGCAGGTTGACGGTCGCGCTGTCCGCCGACGGGTAGCGGTAGCTCTCGAAGCCGGTGCCGCCACCGGAGTTGATGTGGATGCTCACGAACAGGTTGGCGCCCCAGGAGTTGGCGTCATCCGTGCGATAGGTGAGGCTGCGGGTGAGGTCTGTGGTGCGTGACATCCGGATGTCGACGCCGCTCCAGTTCGCCAGCAGGATGTCGCGGGTCTGCAGGGCGATGGCCAGGGTGAGGTCCTTCTCCTGTAGGCCGTTACCAATGGCACCGGGGTCCGTGCCGCCGTGCCCCGGGTCGAGGTAGAGGCGCGTGTTCGCGGCCATGGCTCGGCCGGCGAGGGAGACCGGCGCCACCATGGCACCAGCCGCAGCGGCTGCGGCGGCCAGCAGGGTACGACGTCGTGCGGTCGGGTTGTTGAGCATGAACACCTCACGAATTGGGGGTTGGGTGGGGGTGATACCGGCCGACCGCAGCTGTGCTTGGAGTTGGCCGGTACGGAGGTGCCGCGCCGTGGGTCGTACGCGGGGTTGGCGCACTCACGGCGTTGTGCGGGAGGGTGCCGGCTCACGGATGGGGCGTAGGTGTGCCGACGGCGGAGATCCGATCAGGCGTGGGACGTCGTTGTCACAGTCCTGGCGGGGCGGGACGACCGGCTACTGGCGGTCTGCCGGAGCGGAGCGAGGCGTGTGCTCGCTGGGGGAGGAGCTCGGCGGACGTTGTAGCAGCGACGCGGTGCTGGCCGTCGCCGCAGGCAGAGCGCAGGTGGTCTGCAGTTGGATCATGGCCGAGACTATAACGAATGTCGATGCTGCGTGAAAGATTCTGACGAAAATACTTGCTCATCCTGAAGGTTTCGTACGCATCCCGTGGTCGCAGCGCTCCCGCCGGGCCGCAGTCATGCACGCAAGGCATTGATAATCTTGCATGCATCTATTGGCTCGTGTATGAAGTCTGAAAGGGCGGCGCAGTGCCGCCCGCTTGGGGAGGAGCGACGATGAACCAATCCCGGCGCCGCCTACGAACGGCGGCAGTCGCGCTCGCCGCCTGCACGCTCGGGCTGAGCCTGGTGTCAGCGCCCGCCGTCGCGGCGGATTCGGATCAGCCGCTCGCACCGCAGTCCGAGCGGGCGCCCGAGTCGGAGCAGTTCTCGGCGGAGGGCGTCACCACGGTTGGTGAACTCCGTACGGTCGACAGCTCACTGACGTACGCTCGCGACGGCCGTACGCAGATCATCCAGCATCCCGGCGCGACCTACGTCAAGGTGCACTTCAGCTCGCTACGACTGGCGAAGGGCGACTACGTCACGGTGTCCAGCCCGGACGGCCGGGAGAGCTACCGGTACGACGGTTCGATGAGCCGGTCGACCGGGTCCGACTACACCACCGACGGGCAGTCGGGCTTCTGGGCCATGTCGGTGGACGGCGACACCGCGGTGGTGACGCTGCACAGCAACCGACGCTGGGGCGGGGCAGCCGCGACCATCGACCAGCTCTGGCGCGGCTACGACAAGGCGGAGATTGGCCAGCACAACTTCTCCACGCAGTCGGTCTGTAGCACCGACGCCCGCCGCGACGTGGTGTGTTACCAGAGCAGCCACCCCACCGAGTTCGCCCGGGGCAACGCCGTGGCCCGGCTGCTGATCAGCGGTGGTGGGATGTGCACCACCTGGCGGGTCGGCAACACCAACCGGATGCTGACCAACAAGCACTGCTTCTCCACCCAGGCCCAGGTCAGCGGCAGCGAGATGCAGTTCAACTACCAGTGCGCCACCTGCGGCGGTAACAACCCGGGCGCGGGCACCAAGGTCAGCGGCGCCACGCTGTACGCGGTGAGCGCCGGCGGGTCCAGCCAGCTGGACTACACCCTGTACTCGGTGAACAACTTCGCCAGCATCCAGGGGTTCGGCACGCTGTACCTGGCGACGACCGCCACCACCACCGGTACGCGGATGTACATCCCGGGTCACGGCGACGGCAGCCCCAAGCGGCTGTCGATCTACGAGGACACTCAGGGCGGCACGCTGTGCACCGTGAAGAACGCCAACTACAACACGTATAACATCAGCTACAGCTGTGACACCTCGGGTGGTAACTCGGGCTCTCCGGTGTTGAACGGTAGCCACCGGGTGATCGCCCTGCACCACCTCGGCGGATGTCCGTCGAACCAGGGCGCCAAGGCGCACCTGATCTACAACGAGATCAGCAGCCTGATCGACAACGGCTGACCGATGTCGGGCCGCCGGAGCGCACATCGCGCTCTGGCGGCTACCGTCGTCCGGTCGTTCACCACTGCGGGTGGGGTCAGGCGGCGATTTGGATCTTGCGGCCAACGCCGGCCCGGAACTGCGCCAACGCCTCGGCGTACGAGGCCAACGGGAACCGGTGACTGATCATGACCTCCGGCCGGAGTGCCCCGGCGGCAAACAGCTCTCCGGCCCGCTCGAAGCTGTGTAGTACCGCCATCGACCCGGTGATCGTGATCTCCCGGTTGTAGATCTTGTACGGCTCGATGGTGGCCCGGGCGGCGTACTCGGCGACGCCGAACTGGAGAAAAGTCCCCCCGCGCCCGACCCGACCCAGCCCGTCGGTGATCGCCGCCTCCACCCCGGTGCAGTCGATGACGACGTCCCAGCCACGCGGCGCGGTCAGTTCGTCGGCTGAGCCCACCGTCGCCGAACAGCCCAGCAACTCGGCCGTCGACAATCGCTCCGCGTTGAGATCCACCATGGACACACTCGCGGCACCGGCCCGCTTGGCCAGCTCCATCATCATCAACCCCATCGTGCCCGCACCGTAGATGAGGTAGTGGTCGCCGAGCCGGCGCGGCAGTACGTCGAAGCCGCGTACCGCGCAGGAGAGCGGTTCGATCAGCGCCGCGTCAGCCGGGCTGATCCCGTCCGGCAGCCGAAAGCAGTTCTTCGCCGGTGCGAGGGCAAACTCGGCAGCGCCACCAGAGCGGGTGACGCCGATCGCGTTCCAGTTCTCGCAGAGATTGCCACGGGCCCGCCGGCAGTAGTAACACTCACCGCAGTGCAGCGACGGGTCCACCGCCACCTGGTCACCAACCCGTACGTCGGTCACGTCCCGGCCGACCTCGACCACCTCGCCGGCGAATTCGTGCCCGGGGACGATCGGAAAGGCGGGAGCGAATTCACCATCCATGATGTGCAGGTCGGTGCCGCAGATACCACAGCCGGCCACCCGTACCACCACGTCGCGGGGCCCCGGAGTCGGATCGGGTACGGACTCCAGCGCGACCTCGCCGGGTTGCACGATAACGGCGGCTTTCACTTGACTGCTCCCATCGATAGGCCTCGTACGAGCTTGTTCTGCGCCAACCAACCAGCCAGCACCACCGGCAGGGACACGAGCGTGGCGGCGGCGCAGAGTCGGGCCAGGAACAACCCCTCGGAGGAGATGAAGCCGACCAGGAAGATCGGCGCGGTACCGGCCCGGGTCGCGGTCAGATTGACCGCGAAGAAGAACTCGTTCCAACTGAAGATGAAGCAGATCAACGCGGTCGCGGCGACCCCGGGAGTGACCATCGGCAGGATCACCCGCCGGATGGTCGTCAGTAGGCCGGCACCGTCCATGGCGGCCGCCTCGATGACCTCCCGGGGTAACTCCAGGAGAAACGACCGCATCATCCAGATCGCCAATGGCAGATTCATCGCGGTGTACAGCAGGACCATCGTCCAGACGTTGTCCAACATGCCCAACTGCTGAACGACCAGATAGATCGGCAGCAGCGCGGCGACCGCCGGCAACATCTTGGTGCTGATGAAGAAGAACAGCACGTCCCGCCACTTCTCCACCGGCCGCAGCGACAACGCGTACGCGGCCGGCATCGCCAACAGCAACACCAGGACGGTGGCGAAGCCGCTGGCCATCAGCGAGTTGAGCAGGTAAGGCGTGATGTCCCGCTCGAACACCTGTCGATAGCCGTCCAGCGTCGGGCTGAACAACCAACTCGGCGGGTTGCTGGCCGCATCGACTTCCCGTTTGAAGCCGGTCAGCACCATCCAGAGGACCGGAAGGAAGAAGACCAGCCCGGCCAGCCAGGCCGCAGACGTCCAGACCACCTGCCCGCCCCGACGCCGGGCGATACCCGGGGCTCGCGGGGCTCGCGGGGCTCGCAAAATCGGCTCGCTCCTCGCGCTCACCGGGATTCCTCCATTCGGAACAGGCCGGAAAGCACCCTCAGCGCGAACGTGGCGACCATCATGGTGGCGATCACCACGACGACGCCGGCCGCCGCCGCCTCGCCGTACTCGAACTTGCGGAACGTGGTCAGATAGATCTCGTACGGGAGGTTGGTGGTTGCCGTGCCGGGGCCGCCCTGGGTGATGGTGAAGACCGCGTCGAAGGTCTGCACCAGGTAGATCGACCCGAGTAGGGCCCCCAGTTCGAGGTACGGCCGCAGGTGCGGCAGGGTGATCCGGGCGAAGGTCTGCCCAGGCCCGGCCCCGTCGACCCGGGCCGCCTCCAACGTCTCGGTGGACTGGGCCTGCAGCCCGGCCAGGATGATCAGCATCATGAACGGAGTCCACTGCCAGACCAGGGAGGCCACCACCGCCGTCATCGGATACTGCGACACCCAGTCCGTGTCACCCCCCAACACGCCGTTGACCAGGCCGTACGCCGGGTTGTAGATGGCGTGCTTCCAGAGCAGCGCGGCAGCCATCGGCATCACCAGGAACGGCGTGATCAGCAGCGTTCGTACGATGCCCCGGCCCGGGAACTTCCGGTCCAGCAGGATGGCCAGACCAAGCCCAAGCAGGACGGACACCAGCACCGCGCTGGCGGTCAGTACCACCGTGTTGACCAGCGCGGCGCGCAGCCGACCATCGGTGAGTACGGTCAGGTAGTTGTCCAGCCCGACGAAGCGACGCTCGCCGGGGCGTAGCGCGTTCCAGCCCTGTGTCGAAAGGTAGAGCGTGACCAGGAACGGCACCTGAGTCACCACGATCGCGAAGATCAGCGCGGGAAGCAGCGGCCCTCGTCGGGACCATCGGTCCCGGGCGCTACCCGGGACCGATCCGCCCGATCGCGGTCGGCGCGATTTGGCCGGGGCACCCGCGGTCAGCACTTGCGTCATCTGGTTCGTACCTCCGTCGACGGCACTCGCCTGCCCGCTACTTCCGGTACTTCTTGGCAACCTCTTCGGCGAGTTTCTGGCCGTTGGCGAGAGCGTTTTCCACCGTGGTACTGCCAGCTATCGCGGCGGCGACCTCCTGGGAGACCTTCGTGCCGAGATCGGCGAATTCCGGGATGCCGACGAACTGGACACCGACGGCTGGCCGTGGCTGCACGCCCGGGTTCTGGGGGTCGGCTTCCTCGATGGAGCGCAAAGTGACATCGGCAAACGCCTTTGCCGACTGCTGGTACTGCGGGATGGCGTACGTCGAGGTGCGCTTGCCGGCCGGCAAGCGGGACCAGCCGAGCTTTTCGCCGACCAGCTTCTCGTATTCCTTGCTGGTCGCCCAGGAAATGAACTCCCAGGCCGCGTCGGCCCGCTTGGTGGTGGTCGGCATCGCCCAGGCCCACGCCCACAGCCAGCTCGAGGCCTTCGTCTTTGCTACGGGCGCGTGCACGTAGCCGACCTTGCCGGCCACGGCGCTGGCGGCGGTGTCCTCCAGGGTGCCGGCGGCAGCGGTGGCGTCGTACCACATCGCGGCCTTGCCCTGGCCGAACAGGTTGAGGCACTCGGTATAGCCGGCCTGGGATGCCCCGGCCTGGCCGTGTGTGCGGAGCAGGTCGACGTAGAACTTGACCGCCTCGGTGAACTCCGGAGCATTTACCTTCGGCGTCCAGTCCTTCTCGAACCAGGTGCCGCCGAACGTGTTGACCACGGTGGTCAGCGGAGCGAACAACTCACCCCAACCGGGCAGCCCGCGCAGGCAGATCCCAGTGGTTCCCTTGGCGTCGTCGTCCAGCTTGGCGGCGAAGTCGGCCACCTGCTGCCAGGTGGGGCGCTCCGGCATGGTCAGGCCCTTGGCCGCGAAAAGCTCCTTGTTGTACATCAGGAACGAGGACTCGCCATAGAAGGGTGCTGCGTAGAGTTTTCCGTCCTCGCCGGAGAGGGACTCGACGATCGGATCGAGCAGGTCGGCGGCGTCGTACTCCGGGTCCTTGGCGGTGAAGCTGTCCAGTTCGTGCAGCCAGCCGTTCTTTGCCCAGATCGGTGTCTCGTACGCGCCGATGGTGGCCACGTCGTACTGGCCGCCCTGGGTGGCGACGTCCTGGGTCACCTTGTCGCGCAGTTCGTTCTCGGGCAGGATTGTGAACTTCACCGTTATCCCGGTGGCCTTCGTGAAGTTCTCCTCCGTCAGCTTGGCGATGTCCTCCATCTGCGGGTTGCCCACCATCAGCACCGTGATGGTCTTGCCGTCGCCGGAGTCTCCTGAGCCGGACCCACCCGCTCCAGAACAGCCGGTCAGCAGCAATGCGGCCGTAGTAGCGGCCGCCAGTGCGGGTGCGGCCCGCCCGGCAGCTCTCGAAATAGGCATGGTAAACCTCCAGTAGGGGGCGAGATGTTTGGTGTTGGGATAGATCTGTGTCTTCGTGGTCGGCTTCAGCCAGCCGGCTCAGGTACGCAGAACCACCGGGCCGAGCAGTGAGTAGCGATGTGCTTCGGTAGCCGACAGACCCGAGTCAGTGACGATCGTTTCGACGTCGGCAACGTCGGCGAAGCGGCAGAAGCTGCTCACGCCGAACTTCGTGTGCACGCCGACGAACACCTTGCGGCGGGAGACCCGCATTGCTTGCGCCTTGACATCGGCGACGGCGGGGTCAGGTGTGGTCAGGCCATGCTCCCGGGAGATGCCGTTGGCCCCGATGAAGGCGAGGTCCACGACGAAGCCATCCAGCATCTGGGTGGTCCAGTGGCCGACCGCCGCCAGGGTGTGGCCACGCACCCGGCCACCGAGCAGCAGCACGGTGGCCGCAGTGGAGGCGGACAGCGCTGCGGCTGTGTTCAACGATGCGGTCACCACGGTGAGTGACCGGTCGATCGGCAGCGCCTCCGCGATCAACTGTGGGGTGAACCCCTCGTCGATGAAGATCGTCTCGGCGTCACCCAGCAATCCGACAGCGGCTGCGGCGATCCGCCGCTTCTCCGGTACCTGCCGACTCGTCCGGGCCGCGAGGCTGGTTTCGAACTGAGCGGTCTCGACCGGGTGTGCTCCGCCGTGGGTACGTCGAACCAGCCCGTGTTGCTCGAGTTGGCGCAGGTCGCGGCGGATGGTTTCCGGCGAGACAACCAGTTCGACGGCGAGCTTGGCCACGCTCACCTCGCCCTGGCGCCTGGCCAGCGCCAGGATCCGATGCTGCCGTCCCGCTGTGCTCACCTGACACCTCCTCTGCGGCTGCTGAGGATCGTGAATATCTGTCCTGAATTTGTAACACCGCCGAAGCAGGGCGGTCCGACTCGCATTCGTGAAAGTCGAGCCCGGATTTGCCCGAGCGGGCAAGCGATCCTTGGGGAGCATCTCGGCATTTGTCGGATATCTTCGCCAATGCGCATGACCGAATATGTGCGTAGGCCGCCCGTTTGCCGCCCGCACCGGTCACCGAACTGCCCGATCCGACGGGTATGCGCTCAGGGGCCAACGTGACCTTTGGATACGCGGGATCTTCCACAGCCGGCTACGCAGGCCACACGCCTCGCCGGGTTTGCCGCAGTGGTTGGCGTGACCAGCCTGTGGCCTGTCCGTCACCTGTCGGGCGTCGAGACCGGCGAAGCCAGGTGCAGCAGGGTCGGCACTCGGTTTCCAGTGGCGAGGTAACCGCGGCCCGCCGGGCCGATGAGGTACTGGTCCGGTTCCAGTGCGATGTTGTGCGCCAGAGCGGCGGCTCGGTTCTCTGGAGTGAGCAGCAGCCGGACGCCCGTGGCCAGGATCGTGTTGAACAGTCGGGAGACCGGGCTGGGGAAGCCGGTCAGGACAGGCGCCGCGTCCCCAGTGACGATGAGTGCCTGTCGGCCACGAGCGGCCGGCAGCGTGATCTCGTCCAGCAGGGTCGACATGTTGGTGAACCCCTGCTCGGTCGGCAGCACGGTGATGTGGTCGGCGTCATCGATAATGACCGCGTACGGGCTTTCGCCGAAGGCCGCAGCTGTTTCGCGTAGCTCGACGTCCTTGACGGTCACCCCGGTCAGCAGCCGCACGCCCTCGTCGTCGGGCAGTAACCGGGGCAGCGGAGACCCTGGCGAGGCGATGGCGAGTACGCCGATGCCCAGTCGGCGCAGGCCGTGGGCCGCCGTCGCGGCGGCGGTGGTACGACCAGACCCGGACGACCCGGAGACAAGAAGCAGGTGAGGACCGGTCTCGAACAGGTCGACGCCGATCGTGACGTTGTCGTCGCCGCCGATGCCGAGAGGAAACCAGGCCGAGGCGGGGGGAGATTCGGGCATGACGAGTTCGCGGAGCGTGATCCGGGTGGGCAGCGCCGGGAATGTCCGGGGAAGTGCGGCCACATCGACGTCCTCGGCGGTACCGTGCGGGCCGGTGACGAGTTGCGCAGGGGCCAGCGCCGGCTGGCAGATCTGTACGTGCCGGCCACTGCTGGCTTCGATCGCCCGCCCCGGCAGCACAGGCGGACTGGCCATTCCGCTGGTCAGATGGGCCCGCCGGGTGTCCTCCTTCGGGAAGGGCAGTAGTAACCGTCGGGTGTAGAAGGTGGGCAGCTTGTGGTTGAGCATGTCCTGGCCACCCAGGGCAATGATGTGTACGCCGAGGGGAGCGCCTGCGGCGATGACGCCGCGCAGCGTGGTGACCAGCGTGGTATCCACGAAGGCCGGATCGCTGTGGTCTTCGAAGTGCTCCCAGCCGTCGATGACGACC
Source organism: Micromonospora sp. NPDC003197 (assembly GCF_053590565.1). Taxonomy (NCBI): domain Bacteria; kingdom Bacillati; phylum Actinomycetota; class Actinomycetes; order Micromonosporales; family Micromonosporaceae; genus Micromonospora; species Micromonospora sp. NPDC003197. The sequence continues at coordinate 292,206 of NZ_JBSFTE010000004.1, forward strand.
ACGACGTACGGTCGCGACATGTTGGCGGAGGCGAGCCGGGCGACGGTACGGCGCTGGACCTCCTGCGCCAGCCAGGTAATCAGACGGCGGATGCGGTCCGGCTCCGCCGGGCTGAAGACCCCACCGCAGTGCGGCAGTGCGTCGTATTCGGCCAGCCCGGCCGGCCGGTGCTCGATGACGTACAGGTGGGCCTGGTCGGGCCGGAACCGCGTGGCGAGGCTGGTGATCAGCGTGCGGGCGAAGGTGGTCCGGCCGGACTGCGGGCCGCCGGCGACGAGCAGCCGGTCCGAGCTGGCGAGGTCAAGGAACTCCGCAGGTTGGCTCTGCAGCTTTGGCTCGTCGGCCAGACCGAACGGTACGGTGGTTTCGGGCGGACTGGAGGTGTACCACCGGTCCAGTTCGTCGAGCGCCAGCGCCGTGGGCAGCGCGGGCAGCAGCGGCCGAAAGGGGGCGGTGAGGTTGGCCCGCCGGGCAGCCTGCTCCACCGCAGCGATGGCCAGGTGCTGATCCGTGGCCGCATCGCCGACGTGCCGCCGTTCGGCAGGCCGTGGTGCGCCGAGGTCGGACCAGCCGACGGTACGGACGACGGCCGGACCGGTGCCCGAGGTCGGCGGGTCGCCCAGGTAACCAGACTGGAACTCCTGCGGGACACGGGCTTCGTCGGTGGTACAGAGGATCATGCCGCGCCCCCGTAGGGACCCGGGAATCGCGGCGGCATCCGGTATCCCCAGCACCTCGGTGCTGTCGGCAGGCTCGTTCTGCCGCAGGCTGATCCGCAACGAGACGTTGTTCTTCAGCTCGGGTGACAGTTTGCCCTGTAACGACTGAGTGGCCAGCACGAGGTGCATGCCCAGGCTGCGGCCCTTCGCGGCGACGTTGACGAGCTCCTTGATGAAGTCCGGGGCGGCGTCCAGCACCCGGCCGAACTCGTCGAAGATCATTACTAGGCGGGGTAGCGGCGGCAGGTCGGGAAGGTTCTGACGCTTCTGCCAGTACCGGTCGATCTCCCCGTCGTACCGGGCCAGTAGGGATTCACGCCGGCTCACCTCGGCCCGGATCGATGCGAGGACCCGGCTGGCAGCCGCGTCGTCGAAGATGTCGTTGGCGGTCTCGCCGGTGGACCGGATGAGGGCGACGACATGGGGACACCGTTGGAACGGCAGGAACGCGCTTCCGCCCTTGAAGTCCACCAGCACCAGATTCAGCTCGTCCGGCCGGTTGGCCAGCAGCAGCGAGGTGACCAGAGTCTGTAGCAGGATGCTCTTACCGGCCCCGGTAGCACCGCCGAGCATGGTGTGTGGGCCCTGCCGCGCGATGTCGACGTACACCGTGCCGTGGTCGCCCGCACCCAGCGGGATGCGGGTACGGGGCCCCTGCCCGTCGCCCCAGAGTCCGAGTACGTCGTCGGCGGTGGGCACACCCATTTCCAGCAGGTCGAGCAGGCGTACCCGGTCGGGGATCGCATGTTGGGCCGCCGCCAGCGTTGCCCGATCACGCATCGGAGCCAGCGCGCGGGCAAGCTGCTCGGCGGTCGCGGCGTCGAGACGGTCGGGTGTGGCCGTGACCCGCTGGGCGTCGGGACTGCGGGTAAGCCGCACCGATGTGGGGTTCACCTCGCAGATGCCGTGGCACTCGCTCATGTCGCGCCGGTCCGCGCAGATGGCGTATACCCCAACCGCCGGGCCGTCGCGTAACACCTCGTTCATGCCGGGTAGGTCCCGCAGCGCCAGGGCGCCATCCAGTACGACGACCACCTCCTCGCCGAACCAGACCTTCGACGATCCGCCGCGCTCGGCGCGCCTCATGGCGATCAGTCGCCGTAGTTCCTCCACCCGGGCGGTTCGGGTCTGCGGCGTGTTGCCGACCAGGCAAGACATCGGGGCTCCGGTGCCCGCATCGACGTGCGGCAACCATCGCATCCACGACAGTTGGTCACCCGTCCCCGCCGTGATCAGAACCATCCGGAGGTCGTCGGGAGCACGCAGGGTGGCCAGCTGAATCACCAACCACCGCAGCATGGCCATGACCTGTTCGTCGCCCCCAACCACGCCGAGGGTGCCGGTGGTCCGTAGATCAACGGTGACCGGTACGGCACGCAGCATCGGAGTTTTGAAATCCGGCCACGGCTCGCCGCGCAATGTCACCGCTGCCTCTTGGTCGGCGGTGCCGACTCGCAGTGTCAGCCCGTGTGCGGCGTCCGACCTTCGCGACCACAGGTCGGGCCGGGCTCCGGTGGCCGCGCCGATGACCTCCTCGGGGCTGGGAGCGAGCAGGTGACGTACCTGTTGTTCCGTGCCGACCTGGGAGTCGATCCTCTCCTGAGCCGCGCGCTTCGCTTCGGTGAAGGTCTTGTCTCGTTCTGCCTTCTGCTTATCTTCCTGGGAACTCGTGAAGAAGTAGGCGACACCCGCGATGACCGCGCCGAGCAACAGTATGGGAGTCTGTGTGAAGTAGGCCATCGCGACGGCACCCAGTGCGCCGATCCCCATCATCGTGGCGGTGCCCTGGCTGGATGTCTGCCGGACTGGCAGGGGCACTTCGATGTTCGGTACCGCTGGCACACTGGCGAATGCGCGGTCGAAATCCAGCCTTCCGTCCGGGGCTCGGGTCACCCGCAGCGCGCGGGTGGAGGAGGGCACCCAGCGCAGCTCGTTGGCACCCATTTGCAGCGCCGGTCCGGGCATCAGCCGCGTCGGATGGAGGATCCGGACACCGTTGATGTAGGTGCCGTTGCTCGACCCCAGGTCCACGACGATGAGCGCGCCGTCGGGGGCGACATCCAGCGAAGCGTGACCCACGCGCGACACCTCGGTGTCTCGAAGCACAACGGAGGCCTTCGAGCTTCGCGCCACCGTGTGTCGTCCAGGCCCCAGTGCGACACGCAGCCCCGCGTCCGGACCGCGTATGACCTCCAACAGACCCACCACATCACCATCTGTGACGGATCGGCTGACCGGGCCGGGTGTCCCTATGCTGATGATCGATCCTTGGATCAGGGGGCTGTCTGCCAGGGTGGCATGCGGATCCAGGGCAGCGGCACCGACGAAGCACCGCCGGACGTCGACCGGCACCGGTAGTGCGGACAGCAGCGAACCCACCCTGGCCCCGGGCTGGGCGACCACCTCGATGTCGTGGCTCACTGCCGCGCCGGCCTTCCACAGGGTCATTCGGAGGATCACTGCGGACTCCTCACTGCAGACTCCTTACACGGCTCGGGTGTTGGCTTCGGTTCAACCGTCTGCCCCGTACGTCCATAGCCATAGCCCGTCATAGCCCCCGATCGCGAGCGTCTTGCCGTCACCGCTGAACGCCAGCGCGTCGGCGTCGGGAACGCTCTCGAAGAACGGAAAGCTCGAGTCGAGTACGTGCAACTCACGTCCGGTAACCGCGTTCCATATCCGGACATCGTCGTAACTGCCGGTGGCGAATATATTCCCCGGACCGAATGCCATGGCAGTGACGCTCGCCGTGTTTCCGCTCAACGTCGACACGATTCTTTCAGAGGTGGCATCCCGGATCTGGACCATGGTGTCGTCCGCGAGGGTCGCGTAGGGGCCGAAGGTCCCACCAGTACGGGTGACTCGGCCGGTTGCCGTCTCCCAAATGTGCGCGGTGCCGTCATCGTCGATGCCGAGCAGAGTGCGACTGTCCTCGCTGAATCTGAACACAGTGATACGCGAGTCGTCTTCGACAAAGCCGTTGATGCGGACAGGGTCAGTGTGAGCAGCGAGGCGCCATGCCGCCAGATCTCCACCGCTGCTGAGCACTGCGACAGTGGTGCTGTCGGGGCTGAACCTGATTAACTCGATCGATCCCTCATATTCGGGAAATTCTAGAGTGGCGGTGTCTTGATGAGTGGCGGCGTTCCACAGCTTTGCCTTGCCCTCAGTGTCACCGCTGGCGAGCAGGGAGCCGTTATGGTTATAGGTCACCACCTTGATCGACGTGTCGTGCCCGGCCAGCACTGCAACCGACTTCCGTGTGGCAACGTTCCAGAGCGTGATCGTTCCGCTAGTCCCGTCCGTGCTGGCCAGGACGGTCCCGTCCGGGCTGAAGGCAACCTCGCTGGAACTACCTTTGGCGAGGTTTGCCAGGTCAGGTCGTTGGTGAAGGTAGTAGTACGTGCCCGCGATGACGAGGGCGAGTGTCAGGATCCAAAAGATTACGCCGCGAAGCCTCGGACCAACGTAACGCATGCTTGCCGTTAACGCGGTCGCGACATCGGCATCCTGGTCCACTGCTGTCACTGCGACATGGGTGGGGATGGCTGCCGAGAAACTGGCTGCCACGTCCATTCGGTCTGCCGCAATGTTGCCCATCGTCCAGATTAGGCCCTGACCAGCCTGTGGATGAAGGAAGCCGCTAGCAATTCGTGCGTCAGATGTGAGATAGAGGGTGACCCGAGTGAGTCTCCTTGAATGCTCCGCGATGGTGGTCAAGACGACGTTCTTTACTTGTGCCCATGGCAGAATTCGGTTGTTGGCCGCCGCGTTCTTTGGTGCCCATGATTTGTTGAAGGCGAGGCCGTCTTCTGTGATGCTGAGCTTCCCCTGCCAGGGGTGAAGTATGCTGAAAATGGTGATCTCGATGAGAATTGGGATTGCTAATAGGAACGGCCATGCGGTGGCGACGACCAAGACGCCACTCTCCCACGCTATCAGTGTAAAAAGGATAGCTCGCGCGATTCCATTCTGTCTCCGGATTGTCGCGGGTGCCGACACCTGGTAGCTCGTCTTTGGGGCACCTTGCCAGCTGCTGCTGTGCCCTGGGGGGCGACCGGCGTGCGGATGAATGGAGGTGGGCTGTTGTTCCCAGGAATTCTCAGCCAAACCACTGTGGACTAGGGTGTCGAATGGAGGTGCGGCGTCCGAACGGGGGATGGTGGCGGTGGTGAGCAGTTCGCGGGCTTGTTGCAGGCGGAGTCGCTGGCCCGGGTCACGGGTAAGTAGACCAGTGATGACCGTCGTCAGGGGCGGACCACAGCTGATACCCGGCAGGTTGTCGTAGAGCACGGCGTGGATGGTCGCGGCGGTGGATTCGCGGCCGAACGGCCCCTGGCCGTTGACGGTTTGTAGCAGGGTCACCCCCAGGGCCCAGAGATCACCCGCCGCTGACGGAGGTGCACCGTGGAACAGCTCCGGTGCCATGTACTCGGTCGACCCCATCACACCGGTCCGAGTCAGGCGGCTCTCCTCTGCCGCCTGGGCAATACCGAAGTCCACAAGCTTCACATCATCGCCGGGCAACAACATGATGTTGCCCGGCTTGACGTCCCGGTGAACTACCCCGACAGAGTGCGCGGCATCCAGTGCGTCCAGGATCCGGACGGCGATCACAGTGGCTCGGCTCTGCGGCAGGGCTCCGTCGCGGTTCAGGACGTCAGCCAGACTGGTGGCTTCCACTAACTCCGTCACGATGTAGACCGCATCGTCGTCAGCACTGGCCGGTACGACGTCGTGGATGGCGACCACGCCCGGATGATGGATCCGGCCAGCGGTCCGGGCCTCCCGGAGCGCCCGCTCTCCGAACAATGCACGCTCATCCGCCGGAAGTCCGGGTGGCGCGCGTAACTCCTTGACCGCGACCACACGCCCGATCAGCTCGTCGGTGGCGCGCCAGACGACGCCCATCCCACCCCGGCCGAGCACGTCGATCAGCCGATACCGCCCCGCGACCAGCCGTTGCGGAGCTTGGGAATCAGGCACTCTGGTGCTCCTTGCCGCCCCGGTCTACAGTCGACTCGCATGGTACCGCGAGGCCAAGATCATTAAAGTACCTGAGTCGGCAAAGATCAATGCAGATTGCTCTGGCGTGGACCGGCCGCCCACGCGAGCGCTGCACCGGTGCGACCGCCAGCAGAAGGGTAAACCGGCACGATGACCGCAGGGTTCAGCTTTGATTCCGATGCGGTGGCACGTGTGTCAAGGGAGCTTGCCGGAATCCGATCTGATATGCAGCCTGATTGGCAGGCATCGGGCGGTGTGGAACTGTCTGAGCCAAAGATGATCGAGGCGGCGTTGCAGGAGTTTGTCGCCACCACCAGGAGGGCCCTCGCCACAGTGGGCGAGTCGGTGACGCAGGTTGCGAAATCGTTTGACGACCTGGTCGCCGATCAGGCGCAGGTGGACAAGCGGTTGGCGGATGGCACTAATTCCGGTCAATGACGGACGAGGGGTGACAGATGGTTGATGTGAACATTGGTTACGACGGTCTGCAACGAGCAGGGGCCCAGTTGCGGACTGGGCAGAGTGAGATGACCCAGCGACTCCAGGCTATGAAGTCGATGATTGATCAGCTCGTCTCCAGTGAATTTCGTACCCAACTCGCCTCTGGACGATTTCAGGAGTCCTACCAGCAGTGGTCGAGCGGGGCGCAAAACATGATCGATGGCCTCGAAGGGATGGCCGCCTTCCTCAATAGCGCAATCCAGGAGTACCAGGACCTAGACAACCGGCTGGCCGGCGGCCTCGGCGGCTGACCACTTTGCAAACATGGACAACTGGCAGATCCTCGATCTGACCTCCGACCCCATCCCCGGTTCGCCAGATCAGATCCGAGCCGTGGCCGCGCAACTACGTCGGCGAGCTGCCTCCGCTGACCGTTACGCCAACCGACTCCGGGTTATCTCCAGCAACAGCGGTCTGTTGAAGTTGCAGGGCAACTTTGCTGCCATCTACCGTGACAGCTTGGCTAGCTTGCCAGCCGAAGCCAGCAAGATTTCTCCAGCCTATTCGGCGTGCGCCGACATCCTGTCCGCCTTTGCAAATCTAATGGATCAGGCGAAAGCCTCCGCCCGGACCGCTCTGTCCCAGGGTATGCAAGCCGACGCTCAGTATCGGTCCCTGTTGGCGCAGTTCTACGCGCTTACGTCGGGAGTTTCTTCGGCCGGGGGCATCTGGCGTGGCTTGAACGAGTCGTCCGCATTGGCTTTGACGGCTGGCCGCGATGTTGCCGTGCGCGAATTTGCCCGGCGCATCGGGTATAACGCGGGGCTGTGCGAACAGCAGCGGCAGAACCTTAGGCGGTTCGTCCTTCAGCTGGCTCATGCCCACCATCAAGCCGGAATCCGGTGCGCGGCACTGATCCGTGCGGTCGCACCAGCCGTGCGAAGCCTCCGGAAGGGACCTGTCACGCAAGGCAGAGGACCCAAGTCGACAACAGTCGGCTCAGCTCCGCTAGTGCCGATGGGGCTCGCAGGCGATGTTGCCGGCCGCCGCTGGTGGGAAAACCCCGGGACGACCCTTCGCGGCAGCGGATATTTCACACCGAGGACGCCAGGGCTGGTCGAGTTGATCAACCCGGGCGGTGGCAGGATGAACTGCCGGGCCTGCGTCGTGGCGGTGGACGCGACCCTCAGTGGAGCCCCCACTTCCGCGATACCGAACATCCCCGCAGGGCCTATCAGCGTCTTGGAGCAGCACTTCGGGGCGAAGTTCCGGCACGTGAAGCTGAGCGGGCTCGTCGAAGAGATGACGAAGGCCGGGCACGGGGCGCGCGGTATCGTCTATGGCTATGGTGGGGGGCCGGTAGGGCATGTATTTAATGTTATGAATGATAATGGGAAGATTGTTTTCCTGGACGGGCAGAGCGGGATCGTTGACCACGTCGCCAGGTGGCGGCACCACCAGCTCATGAGGACGAACTGATGCTGACCGACCAGCGGGCGATCGACCTCGCCCTCGCGTACATCGCCAACAACCATCTCGTCGATGTCGACGTGCAGCTCGCTGTAAAGCCTGAGTGGGTTAAGAGGCTCCCCGGGGCGGTTGTGGTCGGCTATAACTCCGTTGAGTTCGCCGGGGCCGACGACCCGACTGTGAGCCTGGTGGGCAATATGCCGATTCGGGTAGAGGAGTCCAGCTGTGAGTGTCGGGAGCTAAGCATGGAGGAGTATCTCGCACTCTACGAGAGTGACAAGCGCGATATCCTCAAATAGGATTTTACGGCGTTGTGCTTCTTATTGACTCCGTATTCGAAAGTTGGTGGTTGCTCGCCGTTGCGACGTTTTCCGGAACGCCAGGAGTCGATTGTCTTGCCTTTTGCGTTGAGTGTGGTTGCGGCCAGCTGGTTGCAATTAAAAGCTTGCCGTCCAGGATCATGTGACCAACCCTCGTGGGCGATCCGGCGAAGGGGCGTGTTGGTGTCGCTACCTGGCAAGGGTCGAAAGGGCGGGGGCGTACTGCCTCGGGTGAGGTGGCCTGGGCTGGCGTGGAGGCCGGTGGTTTTGCCGATGCGGACAGCCGACCCGAGGCAAGAAACTGTTGAACGTCGATATAGCTCCTCGTGGAGGGAGTACAGACGTGTCAGCAACCACCAGTCCCACCCAGCACCGCCGCCCGGTGCGGGCCCTGTTCGGCCTGGCCATGGCCGTCGGTCTGGTTGTCAGCGCGGTCGTTGTCGGGCCGGCGGCACAGGCCGCCGACAACCCGTACGAGCGAGGCCCGGACCCGACCGACTCCAGCGTCGAAGCGGCCCGTGGCCCGTACGCCACCTCGTCAACCAGCGTCTCCTCGCTGGTGGTGACCGGTTTCGGCGGCGGCGAGATCTACTACCCGACCACCACCAGCGACGGTACGTTCGGCGCGGTCGCTATCTCGCCCGGCTTCACCGCGTACTGGTCGAGCCTGGACTGGCTCGGACCTCGGCTGGCCTCGCACGGCTTCGTGGTCTTCGGCATCGAGACCAACACGACGCTGGACCAGCCGGACAGTCGGGGTCGGCAGCTGCTCGCTGCCCTCGACTACCTGGTCAACCGCAGTTCCGTGCGGAGCCGAGTGGACGCCTCCCGGCTGGCGGTCGCCGGTCATTCGATGGGGGGTGGCGGCACGCTGGAAGCGGCGCGGACTCGTCCTGCGCTGAAGGCGGCCATTCCGCTGGCGCCGTGGCACACCACCAAGAGTTGGTCGAGCGTACAGGTGCCGACGCTGATCATCGGTGGTGAGTCGGACAGCGTGGCCGCGGTGGCGACCCACTCCGAACCCTTCTACACCAGCATGTCGTCGACGCCGGAGAAGGCGTACCTGGAGCTGAACAACGCCAGCCACTTCTTTCCGCAGACCTCCAACACGCCCATGGCCAAGCAGATGATCTCCTGGCTGAAGCGGTTCGTGGATGAGGACACCCGCTACTCGCAGTTCCTCTGCCCAGGCCCGAGTGGCTTGTCGATCGAGGAATATCGCAACACCTGCCCGACCTGATGGGCGGCGTGAACTGAGCGCCCGCCGGCCCCAGCGGTGACCGCACTGGCGGCGGCGACGACCTGATGACGACCGACCGGCGGGAGCATCCTTCCGCCGGTCGGTCGTGCCGGGCAGTGGACGCGACAAGGATCGCAGCCATATATTGCACCGACAGTGCATCTATCCTCATGGGAGGTAGGCGTGTGGGAGGACCGGTTGTCCGGCCTGGTAGCTGAGTTTCTGGCCAGGCACGACCCCGAGGTGGTCGGCCGTACCGAATTTCTCCGAGCCCGGTTCGATGCCGGCCTGGCCTGGGTCCACTACCCGGTTGGCTTGGGTGGCCTCGACGCACCCCGCGAGCTGCAGCCGCTGGTCAACGAGGCGTTCGCCGCAGCCGGTGCACCCGACAACTCGCCGCACCGCAACGGGATCGGCCTCGGCATGGCAGCGCCCACCATCCTCCGGCACGGCACCCCCGCCCTCCGGAAGCGACTCCTGCGTCCGCTCTGGACCGGGGAGGAGATCTGGTGTCAGCTCTTCAGCGAGCCCGGGGCCGGCTCCGACCTCGCCGCCGTAGCCACTCGCGCGGTACGTGAGCCCGACGGCGGCAACGGTGCAGATGCCGCCGACAGGCACGGTGCCAGCTGGATCATCAATGGGCAGAAGTGCTGGACCTCGCTGGCGCATCAGGCCCGCTGGGGGCTGCTGCTCGCCCGTACCGACCCGGATCTGCCCAAACATCAAGGGTTGAGCTACTTCGTCTGTGACATGACCACCCCCGGCGTGGAGGTTCGACCGCTGCGTCAGCTGACCGGGGAGGCCGAGTTCAATGAGGTCTTCCTGACCGACGTACGACTCCCGGACGAACTGCGCCTCGGCGAGGTCGGTCAGGGCTGGCAGGTGGCCCGGACCACGCTGATGAACGAGCGGGTCACCATTGGCGGCCGGCCGACACCGCGCGAAGGCGGCATGATCGGCGTACTCGCCGAGGCCTGGCGAAACCGGCCGGACCGGCGTACCCCGGGCCTGCACGACGAGCTGCTCCGTCTCTGGGTCCGGGCCGAGGCGGTCCGGTTGACCGGGATGCTGGTGCGGCAACAGTTGGCCGCCGGGGATCCCGGCCCGGAAGGGTCGGTGGTGAAGCTCGCCTACGCCGCCCTTACCCAGGCGGCCTCCAGCCTGGAACTCGAACTGCTTGGCGTGGACGGGCTGCGCTACGACGACTGGAGCCTGCGGCACCCGGACCGGGTCGACATGCTCGGCCGTACGCCGGGCTACCGCTACCTGCGGGCCCGGGGCAACTCCATCGAGGGCGGCACCTCCGAGATCCTGCGCAACATCATCGCCGAGCGCGTCCTCGGCCTGCCCGCCGAGCCCCGTACCGATCGGAACATCGCCTGGAAGGATCTGCCCCGATGAGCGTCGACCTGCGCTACAGCGAGGTGGAGGGGGAGCTTCGCGACAGCGTACGGGCGATGCTCGCCGTGCGTTGTCCATGGCAGACGGTGCTGGCCAACCCCGACTCGGATCCGAAGCTCTGGTCACTGCTCGCCACCGAGATGGGGCTGGCCGGACTGGCGGTCCCCGAACATCTAGGCGGCGGCGGTGCCGGGCTGCGGGAGAACGGAGTCGTCTGCGAGGAGTTGGGCCGGGCAGTGGCTCCCGTGCCGTACCTGGCCAGCGCGGTGGTCGCTACCCAGACCCTGCTTGCCTGCACTGCGCAGCGATGGCTGACGCAGCTCGCCGACGGGTCTCGCCGGGCGGTACTGGCGGTGCCGATGGACACCCCGCCGGGGCCGGGTGCCGTCCGTCCCGTACCGGTCGGCCGTGATTCTGGTGCCGACGTCCGAGCAGACGAGCATCGGCTCACCGGTACGGTGGCCGGCGTTGCCGATGCTGCCACCGCCGATCTGCTGCTGGTCCCGACCCGCGACGAACTCTGGATTGTCGAGGCCACCGCCGTCGGGGTCAGCCGGTCACCGGTGGTCTCGCTGGATCAGACCCGAGCCTTGACCGATCTCACCCTCGACGCCGTGCCGGCGTGCCGGATCGCGGCCGGGCGTCCGGCGGCCGCCGCGCTGCACTGGGGGTTGACCGCCGGTGCGGTGCTGCTCGCCGCCGAGCAGTACGGCCTTGCCCAGTGGTGCCTGGAGGCGGCTGTTGACCAGCTGAAGACGCGGTATCAGTTTGGCCGGCCGATCGGCGAGTTTCAGGCGCTCAAGCACCGGCTCGCCGATGCCTGGGTCGAGGTCGCCCAGGCCAGGGCGGTGAGCCGGTACGCCGTCGGGGTGCTCGCGGACGCCGATCCGAGCGCCGGTCCGAGCACGGAGGCGCAGGTGGCGGCGGCGCTGGCCCAGGCGCATTGCGGCCCGATCGCGGTACGCCTCGCGGAGGAGTGCGTGCAGTTGCACGGCGGGATCGGGTTCACCTGGGAACACCCTGCCCACCTCTACCTGAAGCGGGCCCGGACGGCGGCGGTCGCCTTTGGCGCGGCTGACCGGCACCGGAGTGCGTTGGCCGGACTGGTCGATCTGCCACCGGCCTGACCCGGAGAGGTCACCGGTTCGTAACAAGGTATTGACGAAGCCCGCTTGAAAAGTACACTCCCAGTGTAAATAGCAGTGGGAGTGCAAATAGTTTACTGAAGCGGGGGCCGGGGAGCGGTACCCGAGCTGTGAAGGAGGGCCGATGGCCGGAACCGCAGCGACACCGCCGATCCCCGGCGGGGGCCTGACACTAAACGGCATCGGAGTACGCTTCGGCGGCCTCGTCGCCCTCGACGACGTCTCCCTGCGGGTGCCACCCGGCCAGGTTGTCGGCATCATCGGCCCGAACGGTGCCGGCAAGACCACCCTCTTCAACGTGATCTGCGGCTTCGTCCGCCCGGCCACCGGATCGCTGACCCTGGACGGGCGACCACTACGCCCCCGACCCGATCAGCTCACCCGGCTCGGCATCGCCCGCACCCTGCAGGGCGTCGGACTCTTCACCGGCCTTACCGTCGCCGAGAACGTGATGGCCGGTGCCACCAACTCCGCCCGAGCCGGTTTCCTTTCTGCCCTGTTCGGCCTCGGCCGCAGCGACCGCGACGAGCGTCGGCTGCGCGCCGAGGCGCTCGGCCTGCTCGACGAACTCGGCATCGCCGAGCACGCCGACGCGTCGCCAGCGACCCTTCCGTACGGGGTGCGCAAACGGGTCGCTCTGGCCCGAGCCTTGGCCGCCCGGCCGCAACTGCTCCTCCTCGACGAGCCGGCCGGTGGCCTCGGGGTAGAGGAGATCACTGAACTCGGTGAGCTCATCGTCAACCTGCCCCGACGCGCCGACCGGGCCGGTGGGACCGGTGGGGCCGGAGGAGACGAGTCCTGCTCGGTGCTCCTGGTCGAGCACCACATGGACCTGGTGATGTCGGTCTGCGACCAGATCGTGGTGCTCGACTTCGGCCGGGTCATCGCCACCGGTACCCCGGAGCAGATCCGCGACAACCCGGCCGTAGCGGAGGCGTACCTCGGCGTCGACGAGATCGAGCCAACCAGCGCGGAGGCGACGGCATGAGCGAGCGGAGCGAGCGAATCAGCAGCTCAGAGTCGGCTCATGCCGACGGTGAGCGGAGCGAGGCGACGGCATGACTGATGTTCCGCTGCTTCGGGTGCAGGGCGTGACCGCCGGATACGGTGCCGCGCCGGTGTTGCACGGCATCGACCTGACGATTCCCGCCGGCACCATCACCGCCGTGCTCGGTGCCAATGGTGCCGGAAAGACCACTTTGTTGCGTACCCTCTCCGGGCTTGTTCCCCCCACCGCCGGCCAAATCATGCTCGCCGGCGAGGAGATCGGTGGTACGCCGGTCGAGCGGCTGGTCCGCCGGGGGATGGCCCATGTTCCCGAAGGTCGGGGCGTGGTCACCGAGCTGACCGTCGAGGAGAACCTGCGCCTCGGTGGGCTCTGGCGCCGCGACCGGGCCGACGCGAAACGTGCCCTCGACGAGGTCTACCAACTCTTCGAACCGTTGGCCCGGCGGCGGCGGGCCAACGGTCATCAGCTTTCCGGCGGCGAGCGGCAGATGCTGGCCCTGGGGCGGGCCCTGGTCGCCCGGCCCAAACTGCTGCTGCTCGACGAACCCTCGCTCGGCCTCGCGCCGAGAGTCACCGGTCAGATCATGGCGTTGCTGCGCGACCTACGTGACCGGACCGGTCTGACCGTGCTCCTGGTCGAACAGAACGTACGCAGCGCGCTCTCCGTCGCGGACACCGGTGTCGTCCTCTCGCTCGGTCGGGTGGTGGTCACCGCCGATGCCGCCCGGCTCCACGACGACGAAGACCTACGACACGCGTACCTGGGCTTCTAGGAAGGCCACACCATGGAACGTTTCGTCTTCCTCACCGTCGACGGGCTCAGCCGGGGCGCGATCTACGCCGCCTTCGCGCTCGCCCTGGTGCTGATCTGGCGGGCTGCCCGGGTGGTCAACTTCGCCCAGGGGGCGATGGCGGTCGCCACCGGCTACGTCGCGTACAGCGTCACCGCCGCGACCGGGTCGTACTGGCTCGGTTTCCTCGCCGCCCTCGGCGGTGGGCTGCTTCTCGGTGCTGTCGTCGAACGCGGCGTGATGCGGTTCGTCGACCACCGGGCCCCGCTGAACGCGGTCATCGTCGCGCTCGGTCTGATCCTGTTCATCCAGGCGGTCCTGGGGATGCTCTACGGCAACGAGTTCCGCCCGGTCGCCACCCCGTTCTCCCGCGACCCGCTCACCCTCGGCGACCTGGCCCTGCTGTCCCGCTACGACCTCTTCGTCTTCGGCGCGGTCGGAGTCATGGTGCTCGGCCTCGCCCTGCTCTTCAACTACACCCCGGTTGGCCTGCGGATGCGCGCCTCGGCCTTCGCACCCGAGGTTTCCCGGCTGCTCGGTGTCAACGTCGCCGGGATGCTCACCCTCGGCTGGGCGCTCGCCGCTGCGGTGGGTGCGCTGGCCGGGCTGCTGGTCTTCCCGACCGAGTTGGGGCTGAATCCGCACGCGATGGACCTGGTCTTCGTCTCGGCCTTCACCGCCGCGGTGGTCGGTGGCCTGGACAGCCCCCCGGGCGCAGTCGTCGGAGGCCTCGCGGTTGGTCTGATCCTTTCCTATGTCAGCGGGTACGTCGGTAGCGACATCACCCCGCTCGCGGTCCTGGTACTGCTTCTCGCCGTGCTGTTGCTTCGCCCAGCCGGCCTCTTCACCATCGGCAAAGCGAGGCAGGTATGACCACTTCCCAACTGCGGGCCAGGTTGTCGATGCCGGGCCCGATGCGGTACGCGAATCCGCTGATTCGCTCCACCCTGCTGCGGCATCTGCTCTTTGCCGTCGTGGCCGGAGCTGGGCTCTTCGCTCTTACCGGAGCCTTGGGGCCGTTCCGTAACTACCAGTTGGCGACCGTCGCCGCCTACCTCTGCGCGACCGCCGGACTCACCGTGCTGACCGGACTCAACGGCCAACTCTCCCTCGGGCACGGTGCGTTGATGGCCACCGGTGCCTACACCGTCGCCCTGACCCAGAACGCGCTGGCCGACGCCGGGCGGCTCAGCGGGGGATACCTTATTCTCTCGCTCGCCCTCGGGGTGGTGGTGACGGTCGTCGCCGGTACGGTGATCGGTGCCGCCGCTGCCCGGCTTCGCGGTCCCTACCTGGCCGGGGTCACTCTCGCCGTCGCGGTCGTCGTGCCGGCGCTGACCACCACCTTCCGGGGCGTCTTCAACAGTGAGCAGGGGTTGCCGGTCTATCTGGCACCAGCGCCGGAGTCGCTCGGGCTCTACTTTCCCTACGAACGATGGCAGGCCTGGATTGCGATCATCGGTGCCCTGCTGACCCTGCTGCTGCTCGGGAACCTGATCCACAGCCGGTTCGGGCGCAACCTACGGGCGGTCCGCGACGACGAGGTGGCCGCCCGACTGGCCGGCATCCACGTTGGCCGTACCCAGGTCCTGGCCTTCGTGGTCAGCGCCGGCTGCGCCGGCCTCGGCGGTGGGCTGCTGGCCGTGTTGGCGCAGAGCGTATCGCCCGGCGCCTTCTCCCTGACCCTTTCGCTCTATCTGCTGATGGCCATCGTGATCGGTGGGCTCGGCAGTCTGGCCGGCGCGCTCTGGGGTGCCCTGCTCCTGGTGGCCCTGCCGGCCCTGACCAGCACGATCACCAATCTGGCCAACCCGTCGCCAGCAGCCGCCCAGCGGCTGGACGGAAACCTCTCCCTGGCGATCTTCGGAGTCACGTTGATCGTCGTGGTGATTGCCGCGCCGGGCGGGGTGCAGGGTCTGCTGCGCCGTGTCGGCCGGCTCGTCGGAGCCCGGTGGCGGGTGCCGGCCGGGCGGTAATCCGATGCGCCACCGCACCCGCTCCACCACCACATATCCCTCGTCACCGGTCCAGCGGATCACCGCCGGACCGAGAAAGGTCCGACGATGCAGCGCATCGCGCACCGCGCACTCGCGATCGCCACCTCCGCCGTACTGGCCATGGCACTGGCGGCCTGTGGGAGCGACGAAGACGGCCCGGCCGGGGGGAACGTCCCCGGCGTCACCGACACCGAGATCCTGGTCGGCACGCACATGCCGCTGACCGGTCCGGCCTCGGCCGGCTACTCGAAGATCGCGCCGGCGACCAAGGCGTACTTCGACCATGTCAACGCCAACGGCGGCGTCTACGGCCGCAAGATCACCTACAAGATCATGGATGACGGCTACAACCCGGCCACCACCCAGCAGGTGGTCCGCGAGCTGGTCCTGCAGGACAAGGTATTCGCCATCCTCAACGGACTGGGCACCCCACCGCACAGCGGCGTGCTGGACTTCCTGAACAACAGCAAGGTGCCGGATCTCTTCGTCGCCTCCGGCAGCCGGGCCTGGAACGCGCCGCAACGGTACCCGTACACCTTCGGGTTCAACACCGACTACACCGTCGAGGGCAAGATCCTCGCCACCTACATCAAGAACAACCTCGCCGGTCAGAAGGTCTGCTTCTTCGGTCAGGGCGACGACTTCGGTCAGGACAGCCTGGCCGGCGTGGAGCAGGTCCTCGGCGGGCCCACCGTGGAGGTCAAGAAGACCTACATCACCAGCAACACCAACGTGGCACCGCAGATCGGTGAGTTGAAGGCCGGCGGCTGCCAGGTCGTCGTACTGGCCACCGTGCCGGGCTTCACCTCGCTGGCGATCGGTACCGGGGCGCGGCTCGGGTTCAAGCCGACGTGGCTGGTCTCCGGGGTGGGCGGCGACTACCCGACGCTGGCCGCGCAGCTCGGTGAGAACAAGGGGCTGCTGGAGGGGATGCTAGGGCTCAACTATCTGCCCTCGGCCGCCGCCAGCGACGACCCGTGGACCGCGCTCTTCCGCAAGATCAACGATGAGCGCAACGGTGGCGCGGCCTTCGACGGCAACATCGTCTACGGCATGTCGGTCGGCTATCTCTTCGTGCAGGCGCTTCTCGCCGCCGGTAAGAACCTGACCCGGCAGGGCCTGGTCGACGCGATCGAGCGGGGTGGCTTCAAGGGGCCCGGTCTGGCTCCGCTCCGCTTCTCCAAGGAGAACCACTCCGGGTACGGCGGCATGCGAATGGTCAAGGTGGAGCAGGGAAAGCAGGACTACTTCGGGCCCACCTACGAGACCGACTCGGCCAGTGGCCCGGTCAACGAATATCCGGACGCCCCGCAGGCACCGCCGGCGAACGGGATCCCGACCTCCTGAGTTCATCGGTCGACCAGCTCGGTTGCTCCGGCGCGACGCCGAGGCAACCGAGCTGGTCCGCCGGTTACGCGTTCGATGAACGACCCCGGCTCGACCGCTCAGCGCAGTCGCTCGACGATCATCGCCATGCCCTGGCCGCCGCCGACGCACATGGTTTCCAGCCCGATCGTCTTGTCGTGCCAGCGCAGCGAGTTGAGCAGGGTGGTGGTGATCCGGGCACCGGTCATCCCGAACGGGTGGCCGACGGCGATCGCCCCGCCGTTGACGTTCAGCCGGTCCGGGTCGATGCCCAGCTCGTCCGCGCTCGCCACCACCTGCGCCGCGAACGCCTCATTGATCTCCACCAGGTCGATGTCCGAGATGGACATGCCGGCTCGGGCCAGTGCCTGGCGGGACGCCTCGACCGGGCCGAGTCCCATGATCTCCGGGGAGAGGGCCGAGAGCCCGGTGGAGACGATCCGGGCCAGCGGCTCGATGCCCAGTTCCCGGGCGCGGACGTCGGACATGATCACCAGGGCGGCCGCGCCGTCGTTCAGTGGGCAGGCGTTGCCGGCGGTCACCGTACCGTCCGGGCGGAAGACCGGTTTCAGCGCGGCCACCGCCGCCAGGGTGACTCCCGGACGCGGGCCGTCGTCGGCGGTGACGACCGTGCCGTCCGGGCGGGTGATCGGGGTGATTTCCCGGGCCCAGAAGCCGTCGGTGATTGCCTGCTCGGCGCGGTTTTGCGAGCGGACCGCGAACTCGTCCTGTCGGGCGCGGCTCACGCCGCGGAGTTGGGCCACGTTTTCCGCGGTCTGTCCCATCGCGAGGTAGACGTCCGGCAGGTCGCCGTGCTCCCGGGGATCACGCCACGGCTCGGCGCCCGGCATGCTGCCCCGGAGCGCACTCCGTTCCCGGGCGTCGGCGAAGCGTGGGTTGGTGGTTCCGGGTAGCCCGTCGCTGCGGCCCTGGGCGTACCGGGAGACGGACTCGACCCCAGCGGAGATGAAGGCATCCCCCTCGCCGGCCCGGATTGCGTGGAACGCCATCCGGGTGGTCTGTAGCGAGGAGGAGCAGTACCGGTTGACCGTGGTGCCGGGCAGGTGGTCGAAACCGAGCAGGGTGGCGACCACCCGGGCCAGGTTGTAGCCCTGCTCACCGGCGGGCTGACCGGTGCCGAGCATGAGGTCGTCGATCTGGTGTGGATCGAGCTGTGGGACCGTGTCCAGCGCGGTCCGCACGATCGTTGTGGCCAGGTCATCGGGACGTACGTCGGTCAGCGAGCCCTTGTTGGCGCGGCCGATGGGGGAGCGGGCGGCGGCGACGATGACAGCTTCGGGCATGGTGTCAGGGTGTCCTCTCGTCAGCATTAATGTGCACTAAGAGTGCGCTTACCGTGAGGTGGCTGTCCATCGAATCTCTGGTGGGAATCGTCACCGCCATTGACGGGTGTGATGGAGCGCCCCTAAAATTCGCACTGTGACTGCAAATTTTTGGTGTCCCGGCATCGGTCACCTCGTGGGTCGGGCCGCCGGATGAGTCCCATCGGGCTCGACCTCGACGGAGCCGTGGTCGTGGTCACCGGTGCCGGCTCCGGCATCGGGGCCGCCCTCGCCGAACGCTTCGTCACCGCCGGGGCGCGGGTCGTCGTCAACGACCTGGACGCAGCCGCCGCCGAAACTGTATCGGCTCGAATCGGTGCCCTGGCCATCGCGGGTGACGCCGCCGACGCTGACTTCGTGGACCAACTGGTCGAACGGGTCTGGGCCGAATTTGGCGCGCTGGACCTCTTCTGCGCCAACGCCGGCATCGTCCCGGACGGGGGCCTCGACGCGCCCGACGAGGCATGGGCGACGGCGTGGCAGGTCAACGTCCTCTCCCACGTCTACGCCGCCCGCGCGCTGCTACCCAACTGGCTTGCCGACGGACAGGGTCGGCTGCTGCTCACCGTCTCCGCCGCCGGGCTGCTGACCATGCTCGGCAACGCGCCGTACTCGGTCACCAAACACGCCGCGCTCAGCTTCGCCGAATGGCTCCGGGCCAGCTACGAACACCGGGGCATCACCGTGCAGGCGCTCTGCCCGCAGGGCGTACGAACCCCGATGCTCGCCCGGTCCGGGGCCCTGGGCAACGCCCTGCTCGGCGATGGTGCGCTCACCGCCGACGAGGTCGCCGACTCGGTGCTGGAGGCAATGACCGACGATCGGTTCCTGGTGCTACCGCATGCCGAAGTGAAAGACTTCTACCTTCGGCGAGCCAGCGACCCGGACCGATGGCTGCGCTCGATGAACCGTCTACAGCAGCGACACGAGACAGTGCACGCCCGACCGCGTCCCGAGGAGGCGGTCCCGGCGCCGCCACCGAGGGAGTCGTCATGAGCGAGCGAAAGCGACTGGGCGTCACGAGCGAGCGGGTGTCATGAGCCTGCCAGGTCTGGACCTCGAACAGCTTCGGAAATACCTGGATGAGCAGGCCCCGGGCCTGGTTGCCGGGGAACTCCGGGCCGATCTGCTGGTCGGTGGCCGATCCAACCTGACCTACGCGGTGACCGACGGGGTGTCCCGTTGGGTGCTGCGCCGTCCACCGCTCGGGCACGTTCTCGCCACCGCCCACGACATGAACCGGGAATATCGGGTGCTGACGGCGCTCGGTCCGGTTGGTTTCCCGGTGCCGTCGACCGTGCTGATCTGCCCGGACGCGACGGTTCTGGGCGCTCCCTTCTATCTGATGGAGCAGGTCGACGGCGTGATCTACCGGGACCCGGACGAGTTGGCAGGGCTCGGTCCGGACCGGGTGCGGAGCCTCGTGTTCTCCCTGGTGGATACCCTCGCCGACCTGCATGCGGTCCGACCGGAGGAGGTCGGGCTGGCCGACTTCGGCCGGGTGGCGGGCTACAACGACCGGCAGGTCCGGCGCTGGAAGCGGCAACTCGACGCCTCGCGCAGTCGGGACATACCGGGGATTGAGCACCTCTACGACCGGCTGGCTGCGGCCGTACCCGAATGTTCGGCTGGCGCGATCGTGCACGGCGACTTCCGGTTGGACAACGTGCTGGTCGGCCCGGCCGGCGAGATCCGGGCGGTGCTCGACTGGGAGATGTCCACCCTCGGCGACCCGCTGAGCGACCTTGCGTTGATGTTGGTCTACGCCGGCCGGCCAATGCTCGTCGTCACTGGTTCGGCACGTCCGGCGCTCGCCGTCGCCGGCCATCCGGACACCGCCGAGATCATCGAGCACTATGCGCGGCGCTCCGGCCGCGACACCAGCGACCTGCGCTGGTACGTCGCGTTCGCCGCCTTCAAGCTCGCGGTGATCCTGGAAGGCGTGCACTACCGGTACGTACAGGGCCAGACGGTTGGCCCCGGCTTCGATCGGATCGGGGCGCAGGTCGCGCCGCTGGTCCAGCAGGCACACGAAACTTTGGACGCAGCGGCATGAGTGCGCGAGATCTGGGCGCGGCGGCATGAGCGAGCGAAACGAGTGGACGGCATGAGCGAGCGGAGCGAGTAGGCGTATGGACTTCGAATTCGACGGGCGCACCGAGGAGCTGCGGGCGCAGCTGCTCGACTTCATGGCCGAGTGGGTCTACCCGGCCGAGTCGGTCTTTGCCGATCAGGCCCGGGAGTCGGGCTGGTCGCACCCATCGATCCTCGACGACCTGCGGGCCGAGGCCCGCCGTCGCGGGCTCTGGAACCTCTTCCTTCCTGGCGCGTACGGCGCCGGCCTGACCAACCTGCAGTACGCCCCGCTCGCGGAGATCACCGGGCACAGTCCCAGCGTGGCGCCGGCGGCGTTGAACTGCGCGGCTCCGGACACCGGGAACATGGAGGTGCTGGCGGAGTTCGGCACCGAGGAGCAGCGTAAGCAGTGGCTGGAGCCGCTGCTCGAGGCGCGGATCCGGTCGGCGTTCGCGATGACCGAGCCGGAGGTTGCCTCCTCGGACGCGACCAACATCGCGACCCGGATCGAACGCGACGGCGACGACTATGTGATCAACGGTCGGAAGTGGTTCATCACCGGGGCGATGAGCCCGCTCTGTCAGATCTTCATTGTGATGGGCAAGACCGACCCGGATGCGCCACCGCACCGCCAGCAGAGCCAGATCCTGGTGCCCCGGGACACCCCGGGGGTCACCATTCGCCGGGGCATGGAGACATTCGGGCTGGATGACGCCGACCATGGTGGACACGCCGAGATCGACTTCGTCGACGTACGGGTTCCGGCGGAGAACCTGATCTCCACCGAGGGGTCCGGGTTCGCCATCGCCCAGGCACGGCTCGGCCCCGGCCGGATCCACCACTGCATGCGGCTGATCGGCATGGCCGAACGGGCTCTTGAACTGATGTGTCGTCGGGTCAGTAACCGGCAGGCGTTCGGCGGTCCGCTGGCCGACCAGGGGGTGATCCAGGACTGGATCGCCGAATCCCGGGTCCGGATCGAACAGGCCCGACTGCTGGCGCTCAAGACCGCCTGGCTGATGGACACGGTGGGCAACAAGGGGGCCCGGACCGAGATCCAGGCCATCAAGGTCGTGGTGCCGGAGATGGCCCAGTGGGTGGTGGACCGGGCCATCCAGGCGCATGGTGCCGCTGGCGTCAGCCAGGACACCCCGCTGGCTCGGCTCTGGGTGGCGGCCCGGACCATTCGACTGGCCGACGGTCCGGACGAGGTGCACCGCCGGTCCCTGGCTCGGCGCGAACTCCGCCGGCACCAGCCAGTGGACAGCTGATCGCTATTACACTGCTGATGCACATTCTGGCAGTCGGCAGGGAGCACAGGCGATGAGCGACACCGACGTACCGGTGCGGGTGGATGGCCGCACCGCACGGGCCGAACGCACCCGGGCGGCCATCGTCGATGCGCACCTGGCGTTGATCGGTGAGGGCGATCTGCGGCCGACCGGCGAGCGGATCGCCGAGCGGGCCGGGGTGTCCCTGCGGGCACTCTGGACCAACTTCAAGGACATGGAGACCCTCTTCGAGGCCAGCGGTGAGCGGGTCCTCGCCGAGCAGAAGGCGGCCCACCAGCCGATCCCGGTGCACCTGCCGCTGGCCAAGCGGGTGGACGCCTTCTGTCGGCAACGCGCCCGGCTGCTCCAGTTGATCGCGCCCTCGGCTCGGGCTTCACAGTTGCGGGAGCTGACCTCGGCACAGCTGCGCCGCAATCGGGCCAAGCACATCGAGCGGCTCCGGGACGAGCTGACCGAGTTGTTCGCCGTCGAGCTCGACGCGGCGGGCCAGGGGCGGACGCAACTGCTCAACGCGTTGATCGCGGCGAGCATGTGGCCGGCGTGGTCGATGCTGCGCGACGGGTTGGGCCTCGGCGTCGACGAGGCCCGTCGGACGATGACCCGTACCGTCCTGGCGCTGCTGACCGCGTCGTACTGAGTCCGGTGATCACTGTCGCTTGAGTCGTCACAGGGCTGGTGTGCCCATTGAGAGTTCGTGGCCTGACCAAGCTCGCCGGCCTGCTTCGCTGGTACCTCCGGTTTTCGCGTCGAGCGCGGGTTGCGGTCCGCAGTAAAACCGTGTCTACTGGATACAGTTTTCGGTGGACGCAATTTATCGAGCTTCCGCCCGGACTCCGTTGTGAACCCGGCTCCGCAGCGCCGGCTTCGCCGCCGCGCCGCCGTAACTAATCTCAGCGCCATCCGCCGTTGACTGCCCGCGAGTAGTCGTAAGGAAGGGCTTTCCCCATGGAAGAAAAGCCACTTCTGCGGCACCTGGTCTCTCGTCGTGGCATGCTCGCGGCGGGGTTCGGCGCTGCGGTTGGTGCCGTCGGTTCAAGCCCGTCGACTCCCACCTTCGCCGAGTCCAGGCCGACTGATGACGGCGCTTCGATCGCGCTGACCCATGTCACGGTCATCGACGCCACCGGTGCCCGGCCCTGCCCGGACATGACCGTAGTTGTCCGAGGTGGACGGATTGCTGCACTGGGCAGGAGTTCCGAGGTTCGAGTGCCCACTGGTACGAGGGTCGTGGATCTAACGGGAAAGTTCGTCATTCCGGGGCTGTGTGACATGCATGTCCACTCCCTCTTTCCGGAGGGGATCCTACCCCAGTTGTATGTTGCGACCGGAGTCACCACGGTCCGCGAGATGATGGGCCTGCCTTGGGCCCATCAATGGCGAGATCAGATCGAGGCAGGCGAACTGATCGGGCCACGGTGGGTCATTGGCAGCCGCATTCTCGACGGCAGGCCGTCAATCTGGTCTGGCAACGACGGCGGCGTCTACGACGAAATCATCAATGAGCGACAAGCGCATAACGCAGTACGCCAGGCCAAGCTCGAGGGTGCCGACTTTATCAAGATCTACAGTCGGCTGAACCACCAGAGCTTCCACGCTATCGCCAGCGAGGCTCGGCGGCAACGGATCCCGCTTGCCGGACATGCGTCGGACATTGTCCCGATCGCCGAGGCCGCCAGAGCTGGGCAGCGCAGCTTCGAGCACTTCTTTCCGGCGCTACTCGGAACATCTGGCTCGGAGGCAGAAATCCGCCGACTGCTCGCCGCCATTCCGATCGCGGGCGATGGCAACGGTCACCGTGACTGGTTTCGAGGGATCCGCGCTGCGGAATGGCTTGCGGTCAACACGTACGACCCGCGCCGGGCCGCCGACGTCTGCGCCCGGTTGAAGGGCGAAGGTGTCGCGGTGACACCAACCATGATCATGCATCGCACCATGGACCTGGCCGATGACGTCGTTCCCAACCACGAACGGCTGAGATACCTGCCCCCTGGGACGTTGGAGCTCTGGAAGCTCCAACTCAAGGAGTTTTCCCAGGATGGGCGCACCCCGCAGGAGTCCAACCAGAGTCGAGTGCTGTTCCAACACCGACTCCGGCTACTCAACGAGATGCACCGAGCTGGTGTCCAAATCCTAGTCGGCACTGACGCTAGCGGAATCCCTTTTGGCTATCCAGGTTTCACGGTGCATGACGAATTGGTTCTACTCGTGCAAGCAGGATTCACTCCGATGGAGGCGCTGCAGGCAGCGACCCGTGAGCCGGCCCGCTACCTCGGCTTACAGAACTCTTTGGGAACCATCCGCCAAGGGCACCTCGCCGATCTCGTGATCCTGGACGCCAATCCTCTTCACGACATCCGCAATACCCAGAGGATCCATGCTCTGATGACCCGCGGCCGATTCATTTCCTCCAGCGAACGGCAGGGCCTGCTCGCCGATATCGAGGCAGCAGCCGGTACGGCATCGAGATTGTCAGCATTCACGGGATGCTGCGGCTGACCCTGCCTCTCGCTGCTCGTGCTTAGTCGGCGCGTTGTGTGATCAGGGTGTCGAGACCGTCGAAAATCAGGTTCAGCCCGAACTCGAAGGCCTGATCGTGCCCACCGTCGGCGGCTGCCATGGCCATTGTTGCGACCAGTGCCGGGAAGCGGTCGCCGTGTCGGCTGAGCTGCTCGTCGAGCAAAACAGTGATGTCCCCTTCGGGTTGCCGACTCACCATGGCCTGCTGGACGATCGAGCGGACATGCCCGGAGAGCACCGCGATCACATCGAGACGCTCACTTCCGGTCAGGTCGGTCGCGGTCAGGATGCTCACCGCGCTCTCCATCCAGCCCAGTTCATTGGGGCCGAGGGGGCGAGGGCCGAGGATCGCCTCCAGCATCCAGGGATGCCGCAGGTATGCCGTGAGCAGATGATGGGCCCACTCCTTCAGAGCAACCCGCCAGCCGGTCGTGCTGATGGCTGGTGGTTCGCCGATGGCGCGCTCGACCATGAGAGCCACGAGCGTTGCTTTGCTCGCCACGTATCGGTAGAGGGACATCTTGGTGAAGCCCAGGTCTGCGGCGATTCGCTGCATGGTGACGGCCCCGAGTCCTTCGGCGTCTGCGATCGTGATCCCAGCGTCGGCGATGTGCTTCAGACTCAATGCCGGTTTGGGGCCGCGGGACGGCTGCGCGCGGCCGTCCCACAGGGAGCCGAGCGTCATTTGTCCTCCATGGGGGTCTCGTCATGTGCAGAAACTGTCTCTACGGTACGCAGTAATGCTGCTGTTCGCCGAGATCAACGAACTCGGCGGCATCGGCAGGCTCGGTCCGTACGGACGGGCCGCCCCGGGGGCGACTCCTCTTGGGTCTTGATGGAGGGGAATTGTTCATCCCCTTCCGATCTCGTTACCAATAGGTAACACTCGATACATGATTGATGCATTGCTAGTGCAAAAATCTGGCCTGCGTGGACGGGCCACGCAATGCCGGGCGATCATCAACCTGATCGACGAGGCTGCCAGCGGCACCGGCGGGGCCCTGCTGCTGCACGGTGAACTCGGCCTGGGCAAGACCACGCTGCTGGATCAGGGCAGCGAGACGGCCACCGCCCATCCCGCCGGATTCACCGTCCTCGCCGCCAAAGGTCTGCCCGACGAGGCCACCCTGCCGTACGCCGTACTGCACCGACTCCTCGAACCGCTCGCCGGGCAGCTCCACCTCCTGCCCACCCGGCAAACCCAGGTGCTCACCCGGGCACTCACCGGAGAAGGCTGCCCCGAGCCGGACCGGCTGGTCCTCTGTCAGGCGGTACTCGGGCTGCTCGGCGTGGCCAGCGCCGAACAGCCCGTGTTCTGCCGCCTCGACGACGCACCCGCCGTCGACCCTCCGTCACTCGACGTGCTCGCCTTCGCCGCCCGCCGGCTGCGCCCCTACCGAGTCGCCATGCTGTTCACCAGCGAGGTATCGGCCACCATCTCCGACGTACCGGCGCTCCAACTGACTCCGCTAGACCCGGCCGACAGCCTGGCCCGATTGGCCGACCTGATCCCCGACGGGCTGCCGGGCGACGCGGCCACCACTTTGGCCCGGCTCGCGCGGGGCAACCCGCAGGCCCTCACCGACTTGGCCGTCGCGCTCACCCCCGCCCAGCGGTACGGCGAGGAGCCGCTGCCCACAGCCCTGCCGCTCGACGGCGTGCTCGGCCGGTCGTACCGGGACCGGTTGCGCCGGCTCCCCGCCGAGACCCGCTGGCTGCTCCTGCTCGCCGCCGCCGACGACGCAGTGGACCAGTCCGGACTCGTCCGAGCCGCGGTTGCCTCCGGTACGGCACTCGCCGCCCTCGCGCCAGCGGAACTCGCCGGCCTGATCCGAGTCGACGACCAGGGCGTCAACTTCTCGCCACAGCTGCTCCGGGCCCTGGTCTATCGGCAGGCACCGCTGGCGCGCCGACGCGCCGCGCATCTGCTTCTCGCCCGGATCATCGACACCGGGCCGGAGCAACGCCTACGCCGTGCCGTACACCTGGCCGCTGCCGCCGATGGGCCGGATGAACCGCTCGCCACCGAACTGGAGCAGGCCGCCGCAGTGGGGGCCTATGCGACCGCTTCAGCGGCGCTGGAACGCGCCGCCCAGCTCAGCGACGCCCGTACCAGTGCTGGGCGAGGTAGCGCGGAGAACCGGTTGATGACCGCAGCCCGCTACGCCTGGTTGGCCGGCAACCCGCAGCGAGCCCACCGGTTGCTCTTCCGGGTCCGGGCGAGCGGCTCGGACCGGGCGGTGCAGGGACGGGCCTGGCTGCTCAGCGGAGAGATGGCACTGCGTGCCGGTACCGCCGGGGACGCATTGGACTGCCTGCTGACCGCCGCTGAATCATTGGCCCCGACTGACCGTCAGTTGGCCCTGGAGGCACTGCTGCGGGCCGGGGAGGCGGTCAGCTTCTCCGGTGACTACCACCGGTACGCCGAGATCGCTCGTCGGGCGGCCGCGCTACGTCAGCCCGGCGCCCCGGACGCCGTCCTGCTGGCCCAGGAGCACATCGCCGGTTCCGCCGCGACCTTCCAGGGACACCACCACGCCGCAGCGGCGCACCTGCGGCGGGTGGTCACCATCGCGACCCGGTCGGCCGATCCGGCCGGGCTCACCGTAGCCAGCGTCGCCAGCCTGCTCACTGCCGACGACGTCGCGGCCCGCAACCTTGCCTCCCGGGCGGTGGCGCGGTCGAGGGCCAGCGGCGATGTCTCGATGCTGCCGCGGGCGTTGGAACTACTCAGTTACGCCCACTACTGGTGCGACCCGACCGGGACAGCAGCCGTAACAGCAGCTCAGGAAGGTTTGGCAACAGCCTGGGAAAGCGGGCAGGAGAACAGCGCCGACAACCACCGAGGCATGCTCGCGGTCCTGGCCGCGATCCGGGGTGACCGGGCTGGGGCGCTGCGGCACGGCCAGTTCCCCGCCGGAACACAGCCGGAACGGCAGCGGCCCTGGGCGCTACGCCAGTGGGCGCTGGCGGTGCTCGACCTCATCGAGGGCCGGAGCCCGGATGCCGCTGCCCGGCTGCATTCCCTGGCCCGGCCCGGCACCGGCAGAGGGCAACTCGTCGTACAGGTGATGGCCACGCCGTACCTGGTCGAGGCGGTTGCCCACAGCGGTGCCGCCGCAGCGGTGGCACCGTCGGTAGCGGTGGTGCCCGGGTTGACCACGGGATCCTCGACGGCGGTGCGGGCACGGGCGGTACGGGCGTTGGCGGTCTTCGACCGCTGGGCCAGCGGCACGGGAAATCCGGGTCGGCGGGCCGTGTCGGCCCGCTGTCATGCGTTGCTGGCAACGCGGGGAAGCGGGGCGGCCGAGGACTACTTCCGGGAGGCGTTGCGTCTGCACGCGGCGGGTGGGGCGGAGTTCGAACGGGCCCGTACCGAACTCCTCTTCGGTCAGGAGCTGCGTCGCTCGCGCCGACCCCGTGCCGCCCGGGAACATCTCCATCAGGCGGCGGAGACATTCCTGCGGCTCGGCGTCCCGGTCTGGACCCAGCAGGCGATGGCGGAGCTGCGGGCTGCCGGTGCGACCGTCCCGGCCCCCACAGCGGATGTGCGGACGTTGACCGCCCAGCAGCTGCGAATCGCCCGGCTGGTGGTGGAGGGGGCGACCAACCGGGAGGTGGCCGCCCGCCTGCACCTCAGCCCGCGCACCATCGACCATCACATGCGCAACATTTTCCACCGGCTCGGTCTCCGCTCCCGGATGGAGCTGGCTCGCGCTCTGCGGTGAACCGGTCAGGTTTGCCGACTCACCCGGCTGGGGCGCCGGCGATCAGTCGAAGTGCACGACGGTACGGGCACCTTCGCCCCGGGCCATCCGGGCGAAGGCGGCCGGAGCCTCGGAAAGTTCACATCGGTCGGTGACCAGTGGGCCGAGGTCGAGTGACCCGTCGAGCACCGAGGCGGCCAGCTCCGGCACGTCGCGGTCCGGGTCGGAGGAGCCGTAGACCGACGATCGCAGGGTACGGGCGGAGTGGAAGATGTCCAGCGCGCTGAGCTCGACCAGATCGTCCTTCGCGCCCATCCCCACCACGGTTACCTGGCCGCCGCGTCGGGTGGCCCGCCAGGCGGTGCGGATCGTGGTGGCCCGCCCGACGCATTCGAAGGCATGGTCGACGCCACGCCCGTCGGTCAGCGTCCGGATGTGCTTGCCTATCGTGTCGTCGGCGATCAGGAAATCGGTGGCCCCAGCGGCGATGGCCAGCTCGCGCTTGGCCTCGGCCAGGTCGGCGGCGATGATCCGACCGGCGCCTGCGGCCCGGGCGGCGGTCACCGTCGCCAGCCCTACTCCGCCCAATCCGAGGACCAGCACCGACTCACCCGGTGCGACGGTAGCGGTCCGGGTGACCGCGCCGACGCCGGTCAGTACCGCGCAGCCAAGCAGAGCGGCCGACTCGAACGGCAATTCGGCCGGAACGCCGATCACCGCCCGCTCGCTGACGACGACCTCCTCGGCGAGGGCACCGAGGCCGAGCGTGACGTGCATCGGAACACCGTCGGCGGTACGACCCCGGGCCACCGCTGGCGCGCCTGCGTTGGCGCAGAGCCACGGCTCGCCGTGTTGACACGACCAGCACTGTCGGCAGGGCGGTGCCCAGTTCAGTACCACGTGGTCGCCGACACCGACCCGATGTACGGCGTCGCCGACCTCGGTCACCACCCCGGCGGCCTCGTGCCCGAGCACCAGCGGATACGCCGCAGTGATCGTTCCGTTCATCATGGACAGGTCGGAGTGACAGACTCCGGCGGCGCGGATGCGGACCCGTACCTCGCCAGGACCGGGGTCGGGCAGCTCGATGTCGGTGACCGTCGGCTCGGTGCCGACGCCGGTGACGACCAGCGCCCTCATCGCTGGCTCGTCTCTGCCTGGCTCGTCCGCTGCGGGTCTGCCGCTGCCGGGACCGTCCGCTGCTGGATCGCCTTGAGCTGGGTGAACTCGGTGAGCCCGTGCACGCCCAGCTCCCGGCCGATGCCGGACTGCTTGTAGCCGCCGAACGGGGCGAGCGGATTGAACGAGCCGCCGTTGATCTCCACCGCGCCGGTACGGATGCGGCGTGCGACGGCGAGGGCCCGCTCGTCGTCGCCGGCGAAGACCGCACCGGCGAGGCCGTACCGGGAGTTGTTCGCAAGCGCCACGGCCTGGTCGGTGTCGTCGAACGGGATGACCGAGAGCACCGGCCCGAAGATCTCCTCCTGGGCCAGTGCACTGTCCGGGTCCACGTCGGCGATGACGGTCGGCGCGACGAAGTAGCCCCGCTCCGGGACCGGGGCGTCCAGCCCGCCGATGACCAGGCGACCGCCGTCGGCGAGGCCGCGCTCGATGTGTCCGCGTACCCGGTCACGCTGGGCGGCGGAGACCAGCGGCCCGAGCCGGGTGGCCGGTTCGTAGGGGCCACCGAGCTGGTATCCGGCGGCAATCTCGGTGGCGAGTTCGAGGGCCTCGGCGTACCGGCTGCGATGCACCAGCATTCGGGTCCAGGCGGTGCAGGTCTGGCCGGAGTTGATGAAGCAGTTGGCGATGCCGGCCCCGACCGCGGTGGTGAGGTCGGCGTCGTCCAGGATGATGTTCGCCGACTTGCCGCCGAGTTCGAGCGCCACCCGAGCGATCCGGTCGGCGGCCAGGTGGGAGATCCGCCGGCCGACCGCGGTGGACCCGGTGAAGGAGACCATGTCCACGTCGGGATGCCCGGCGAGCGCCTCCCCGACCACCGGGCCGGTCCCGGTGACCAGGTTGACCACCCCCGGCGGCAGGCCGGCCTCGTTGATCGCGTCGAAGAGTTGGTAGGCCACCAGCGGGGTCAGCTCGCTCGGTTTCAGCACCACGGTGCAGCCGGTGGCGAGCGCGGGGGCCAGTTTGGCGATCACCTGGTGCAGCGGGTAGTTCCACGGGGTGATGGCACCGACGACGCCGACCGGCTCGCGGAGCACCAGCGAGTTGCCGATGGTCTCCGCCGGGGCGGGCTGTCGGGCCAGGTCGACGTAGCTCTTCAGCACCGTCAGCGGGAGGCCGACCTGGACCCGGGTGGCGAACTTCTGCGGGGTGCCGAGTTCGAGACTGATGGTTTCGGCGAGAGTGCTGGCGCGGGAGGCGAGCGCGGCGTAGAGCCGGTCCAATGTGGTGGCCCGGTCGATCGGGTCGGTGCCGGCCCAACCGTCGAAGGCGGCCCGGGCGGCGGCGACGGCCCGGTCGACGTCGGTGGCGGTACCGGCTGGAATCTCGGCGATCACCTCTTCGGTGACCGGGTTCTCTACGGGGATCTTCTCGGTCCCGTCCGGCCGTACCCATCGACCGTCGAGATAGATTTCGGCGCGGCTGAGCTGCATCGGAGGTACCTCTCACGTCGGTGAGCGGGTGGCGGGATGACGGGGCTACGGGGATGGCGAAGCGCCCGAGGCGATAACTAGCGCTGCAAGTTTTCTCGACTGTAACGCCCGTCGCTTCATCGATCCATAGTCTGGGCGAGTTTCTCGTAACTGCGGGCAAGGCCATCGATGAGCGCGTCCAGCCCGAGCGCGAATGCTCCATCGTCGACGCTGCGCTGGTGCTC
Source organism: Micromonospora sp. NPDC003197 (assembly GCF_053590565.1). Lineage (NCBI taxonomy): Bacteria > Bacillati > Actinomycetota > Actinomycetes > Micromonosporales > Micromonosporaceae > Micromonospora > Micromonospora sp. NPDC003197. The sequence goes on from NZ_JBSFTE010000004.1 coordinate 322,884, forward strand.
GGCAAGGCGGTGCGCCTGGCCCAGATGTGGGTGCGCGTCGTAGAGGGCCGGATCCTCGACGAATCCCTTGGCGAAGGAGCCGAGGGTGGAGCCGGTGACCAGGTAGCGCATCAGGGCGCCGATGTGGGTGGCCTTCGCCGGTGGCCAGCCGGCGTCGACCAGGCCGCCGTAGACGGTGTCGGCCATCCGCAACGACGCTGGTCGCCGGCCCGGCCCCTGCGCCAGATACGGCACGATGTTCGGGTGCGCGGCCAGCGCCGCCCGGTAGGAGAGGGCCCAGAGACGCAGCGCCTCCCGCCAGTCATGGGTACGGAAGAACGAGACGTCGACCTGGGCGATGATCGTGTCGGCGACCGCGTCCAGGATCTCGTCCTTGGTGGCGAAGTGGTTGTAGAGCGATGGTCCGCGTACCCCGAGTTCGGTGGCGAGTCGGCGGGTGGAGAGCGCGGCCAGCCCTTCGGCGTCGATGAGCGCGGCGGCGGTGGCCACGATTCGTTCCCGGCTGAGCAGGGCTCTACTGGGCCGTGGCATTGGCGGATTCCCTCCGGATGTGCACGGTCGGAACTCTTTCACATCGGGGTCTGGACGAGTTAAAACTTGCACCGCTAGTTTAATGCCCATGGATCTGAGCCTTTCGGCGGAGCAGACCGCCGTGCGTCAACTCGCGGCCGAGTTCGTCGATCGGGAAGTGGCCCCGTACGCCGCCGCAGCCGACCGGGCCGAAGCCCTCGACCCGGGCATCGTCAAGAAACTGGGCGACCTCGGCTTCCTCGGCCTGACCATCGACGAGACCGACGGCGGGTCCGGCGGCAACCACCTGACGTACTGCCTGGTGCTGGAGGAACTCGGCCGAGGCGACTCGTCGGTGCGCGGCATCGTCACGACCTCCCTCGGACTGGTCGCCAAGTCCATCGCGGCCCACGGCACGCCCGAGCAGAAGACCCGCTGGCTGCCTGGACTCTGTGCCGGCGAAATCCTGGGCAGCTTCGCGCTCACCGAACCCGACAGTGGATCCGACGCCGCCGCACTGCGGACCCGGGCGGTTCGCGACGGTGCCGACTGGCTGATCAGTGGTGCGAAGATGTTCATTACCAACGGCACCATCGCCGACGTACTGCTGCTCTTCGCCCGTACCGGCGGCCCCGGGGCCGGGGGAATCACCGCCTTCCTGATCCCCACCGAGAGCGCCGGACTGACCCGCCGCAAGATCCACGGCAAGCTCGGGCTCCGCAGCCAGGACACCGCCGAACTGGTCCTCGACCAGGTACGGGTGCCCGACAGTGCGCGACTCGGTGCCGAAGGTGTCGGCTTCAAACTCGCCCTCAGCACCCTGGCCAAGGGGCGGGTGTCGGTCGCCGCCGGCTGCGTGGGAATTGCCCAGGCCAGCCTCGACGCCGCGCTGGCCTACGCGAACCAGCGGGAGCAGTTCGGCAGGCCGATCGCCGGACACCAACTGGTACAGCAGTTGCTCGCCGAGATCGCCGTCGACACCGCCGCCGCCCGGCTGCTTGTCTGGCAGGCCGCCAACCTGATCGACCGAGGGCAGCCCTTCGCCACCGAAGCGTCGATGGCGAAACTCTTTGCCAGCGAGGCCGCCGTCCGGGCCGCGAACAACGCGCTTCAGGTCTTCGGCGGACACGGCTACATCAACGAACATCCGGTCGAGCGGTATCTGCGCGACGCCCGGGTCGCCACCCTCTACGAGGGCACCAGCCAGATCCAGCAACTGCTCATCGGTCGGGCGCTGACCGGCGTCAAGGCCTTCAACTGATTACAGGGGAGAGAGCATGAACAGATTTGTCGACCGGGTCGCCATCGTCACCGGGGCGGCGCAGGGCATCGGTGCCGCCACCGCCCACCGGCTCGCCGCAGAGGGGGCCGCCGTCGCGGTTGTCGACCTCGACGCCGAGCGGAGCAAACTCGTTGCCGACGAACTCACCGCCGCCGGCGGCCGGGCGATCGGTATCGGCTGCGACGTCACCGACGCTGACGCGGTCGAGGCGATGACCGAGCAGGTGGTCGCCGAACTCGGCGGACTGCACATCCTGGTCAACAACGCCGGCATCACCCGGGACAACCTGCTGTTCAAGATGACGGCCGCCGAGTGGAACGCGGTGCTGAACACCAACCTGACCAGCATGTTCCACTGCTGCCAGGCGGCCCAGAAGCGGATGGTCGCCGCCCGCTACGGCCGAATCGTCAACCTGAGCAGCCGCTCCGCCCTGGGTAACCGGGGGCAGGTCAACTACGCCGCGGCCAAGGCCGGTGTACAGGGACTCACCGCCACCCTCGCCATCGAACTGGGCCCGTACAACGTCACCGTCAACGCGGTCGCCCCCGGATACGTGGCCACCGCGATGACCGCCGCCACCGCCGTTCGGGTCGGGTCCAACCCGGAGGACCACCAGAAGATGGTCGCCGAGTTGACCCCGCTGCGTCGGGTCGGCCAGCCGGCAGAGATCGCCTCGGTGGTCGCCTTCCTGGCCAGCGACGACGCCTCGTACGTCAGTGGCCAGACCCTCTACGTCAACGGCGGTGCTCGCTGAGCGTCGGCGCCCCGACGAGCAGACCCAGAGGAGGAGGAGATCGTGGACTTCGCACTGAGTGATGAGGAGCGGGCGATCCGGGACACCGCCCGGGAGTTCATCACCCGTGAGGTCGTACCGCTGGAGCCGGAGGTGCTCCGCCGCGAGCGCGCCCACCAGCCCAGCCTGGAGCCCGACCAGCTACGCGAGTTGCAGCTCAAAGCCCGCAAGTTCGGCTTCTGGGGCCTGGACACCCCGGACGAGTACGGCGGAATGGGCCTGCCGGCCGTCACCCAGTCACTGATCTGGACCGAGGTGGGTCGCAGCTTCGTGCCGTTCCGGTTCGGCGGGGAGGCGGACAACATCCTCTTCCACGCCAACGACGAGCAGCAGCGCGAATACCTGCTGCCGACCATCGAGGGCGAACGTCGTTCCTGTTTCGCCATCACCGAACCCGGCGCCGGCTCGGACGCGGCCAACATCCGGTTCGCTGCCCGCCGCGACGGCGACGACTGGGTGCTCAACGGCGAGAAGACCTTCATCACCGGCGGCAACGAGGCCGACTTCGCCATCGTCATCGCCGTGACGGACCGGGACAAGGACGTCCGCAAGGGAGGCAGCACCGCCTTCCTGGTGGACCGGACGATGGGCTGGCGTTCGGAATTCATCCAGACGATGGGGGAGGGCGGGCCGGCGTCGCTGATCTTCGAGGACGTCCGGGTACCGCACCGGAACGTCCTCGGTGAGGTCGGGCAGGGCTTCCCGCTCGCCATGCAGTGGATCGGCAAGGGGCGCTACGTCATCCCGTCGCACGCGCTCGGCATCGCCGAACGGGCCCTGGGCATGGCGATCGAGTACGCGAACACCCGGCACACCTTCGGCCGACCGATCGGCGAAAACCAGGCCATCAGCTGGATGCTGGCCGACTCGGAGACCGAGTTGGAGGCGGCCCGCTGGCTGGTGCTCCGCGCGGCCTGGACCATCGACGCCGGACTCGACCCGAGGCACGCCTCATCGATGGCGAAGCTCTACGGCGCCGGCATGGTCAACCGGGTGGTGGACCGGGTGATGCAGATCCACGGTGGCATGGGCTACACCCGGGAACTGCCGATCGAACGGTGGTACCGGCAGGTCCGGCTGCTGCGCATCTTCGAGGGCACCGACGAGATGCAACGCCTGATCATCTCCCGCGACCTGCTGCGCGGCTACACGAAGCTCGGGGGAAATCTGGCATGACGACCTTCGAATCCGGCGTACGGACCTTCACCACCCCCAGTGAACTCGTCGCTGCGACCGGGCAGATTCTCGGCCCGGGGCAGTGGCATCCAGTGGAGCAGGGCCGGGTGGACCTCTTCGCCGACGCCACCGACGACCACCAGTGGATCCACGTCGACGCGGAGCGGGCCGTGTCCGGCCCCTTCGGCGGCACCGTCGCGCACGGCTACCTCACCCTGTCCCTGCTGCCGGCGCTGGTTCGGGACGTCTACCGGGTCGAGGGACTCCGGATGGGAGTCAACTACGGCTTGAACCGGGTACGGTTCCCGGCCCCGCTGCGTACCAGCAGCAGGATTCGGGCCACGGTCCGGATCGACGAGGTGACCGAGGTGGCCGACGGAGTTCAGCTGGTCAATACGGTCACCGTGGAGAGCGACAGTGGTGGCAAACCGGTCTGCGTGGCCGAGACGGTCAGTCGTCTCTACTTCGCCCGGGAGGCGTGATGACCAGCCTGTCGCTCGCCGCCGTACTCGCCGAATCCGCCCGGCGGTACCCGACGAGGGTCGCGGTCGTGGATGGCGAGACCCGAGTCACCTACGCGCAGCTGTGGCAGGAGGCCCGGTCGTCCGCTGCGGGTCTGCGCGAGCTGGGCGTGCGACCCGGCGGTACGGTCGCGCTGCTCGCGCCGAACGTGATCGACTTCCCACGCGCCTACTACGCGGCGCTGGCGGTCGGCGCGACAGTGGTTCCGGTCCACCTGCTACTCACTGCGGACGAGGCGGCCTACGTCCTCCGGGACAGTCGGACTGACCTGCTGATCTGCCACAGCAGCCAACTGGCGATGGGCGCGGCAGCCGCCGAGCGGGCCGGCATCCCGCTGGTCACCGTCGGGGCGGTGCCGTCGGATCCGACAGCGCCGCCGCAGGCGTCGGTCCAGCGACTGGAAGAGATCTGCGCCGAGTTGGAGCCGCTGCGGTCGTACGCCTCGCGCAGCGCGGAGGATCCGGCGGTGATCCTCTACACCAGTGGCACTACCGGTGAGCCGAAGGGCGCCGTGCTGACCCACCTCAACCTGGTGATGAACGCGATGGTGAACGTCTTCGACGCCAACGATGCCCGCCCCACCGATGTGGTGCTGGGTTGTCTGCCGCTGTTCCACAGCTTCGGGCAGACGGTGGCGATGAACGGCACCTTCCGGATCGGCGGCACGCTGGTGCTGCTCACCCGGTTCACCGGGCCGGCCGCACTGGAGTTGATGGTCAAAGAACGGGTGGACGTCTTCCACGGCGTACCGACGATGTATATCGCGTTGCTGACGGCTGCCGTCGGACGTACCGAGCTGCCTCGGCTGCGGCTCTGCATCTCCGGTGGCGCGTCGCTGCCGGTCGCCGTACTCGACCGGTTCAACGAGGCGTTCGACACCACCATCTTCGAGGGGTACGGCCTTTCGGAGACCTCACCGACCGCGACCACCAACCAGCCGCACTTCGGCACCCGAGTCGGTACGGTCGGCCATCCGGTCTGGGGGGTCGAGGTGGAGATCGCCCGGCCAGAGGTCCCGGAGCGGATCGAGCTGCTGGGTGTCGGTGAGCTGGGCGAGATCGTGGTCCGTGGGCACAATGTCTTCGCTCACTACCTCGGTCGCCCGGAGGCGACCGGCGAGGCGGTGGTCGATGGCTGGTTCCGTACCGGTGACCTCGGGATACGGGACTCCGATGGCTTCGTCACCATCGTGGACCGGACCAAGGACGTGGTCATCCGGGGCGGATTCAACGTCTACCCGCGCGAGGTGGAAGAGGTGCTGGCCCGGCACCCGGCGGTTGCCCAGGTCGCCGTGATCGGCGTACCAGATCCGGTGCACGGCGAGGAGATCTGCGCGGTGGTGGTGCGGGATCCCTCGGTCGACCCGCCGGACGTCGAGGAGCTCATCGGCTGGGCGCGGGAGCGGCTCGGCCGGCACAAGTATCCCCGCCGGATCCGGTTTGTCGCGGAGCTACCGCTCGGGCCAAGTCACAAGGTGCTCAAACGGGAGTTGCGTCGCACCATCGCGGAGTAGGGAGGGCTACCGCGCGCGTTGTGAACCCCACGAGATGGTTGCGCGTTCAACAAAATCCGACCACGATGGGGGCATCACTCATCGATGAGTTGGAGATTTTTTCGATGCGCAAAAGGTCAACCAGGCTCGCTGCGACTCTGGCCATGTCGGCAACCATGACCATCGGGCTCGGAGTCGTGGCGTCGCCCGCCTCGGCACAGGACTCCGGTCTCACCTTCTACAGTGGGCACCTGAAGGACAAGGTCGCGAACTTCCCCGCCGGGCCCGTCAAGTGCACCGCGATGCCGGCCACCGCGGACAGTCACATCGGCTGGAGTGGATTCGAGAACGTCGTCGCCTTTACGACCTCGGACTGCACGGGAGTGGGCTGGGGCCTGGGCACACTCCGCACCTACGAAGCCGGGCGTTGGCTGTCCTTCTACGCCTACTAGCCCGGCACGGGGACGGGCGGGGTGGCACATCCCGCCCGTCCACCCAGGCAACTCTGCCGAACCGCCCACCGGGGGCCGAATCGTCGGTATCCGCGTTCACGCTGTCGCCGCTGCGGAGCACTGGCCCGCATCCCGGTAGCATTGCCGCGTCCTCAGGAGGCTGCTGAAGCGAGGCGACATGCGGTGGTTGCGGTTTGTGCTGGGCAGGAAGCAGATCCAGCATGATCCAGTCCGGCAGGAGTCGCTGTTCCAAGAAGTACGGCAGCGGTTCGGCCCCGGTGTCCAGGTCCGGTTCTCCGATCAGGCAGACGCGGTGACGCGGCTGCTGGACGGGCCCGACGGCCTGGCGGTGGCGGCCAGGATCATTCACGAATTCGCCGACGAGGCCCACACGGCGCTGCTCGCCCAGGTTGCTGACCTCTATCGGCATACCGGTCGTCGGTTCATCGTCGACCGCCGTAACTACCGGCCGCTGTGGAAGGCGGCGGGGCCGCAGCTGCGGTGGCCGCTGTTCGCATTGCCGTGCGGCTTCCACCCGTACGTGCAGGTGGCTGCGGCTGTCACGGCGGTCGGCAACCAGGCGGCCCAGTTCGTACGGGCGACCGACCCGAACCCGCTGTTGACTCGCGTGTTCGAGGTGCTCGACCTCACCGCCGACGGCTGGGAGTACGGCCGCGTTCCGGTGGATGTGGATGCGGCCGCGCTGGCCCATCGGCTGATCGCCACCGCTCGGCAGGTTCGGGCGGAGATGGAGAAGCCGCCGCCGTTGCCGCCGCCGGCCCGGGAACTGATGCGCCGTAACAACACCATCGACGTGTACGACCCCAGCCGTACCCGGGTGGTTGGCGGGATCAACCTGGGCGCGGAGATGCGGCCAGCCCTACTGAGCTGAGGGCGCCGCAGCCAGGCAGATGCTATTGCCTCCCCTGAGTGGCGGGCGGAGGTGGCTGGGGCCGATCAGGGCAGCGCCCGAGGGCTCTGCCGTGTTTCCCACCGCGTGCCGCGTCAACAGCGGGGGCCTTTCTCTGCGGACGAGTCCACCGATCTGGTCGTCGGTACTGTCGCGGCATTTCGACGGTGACGACATGAGTTTGTGTGACCTGAACGGGTGTCAGCCAGTCTCCACGTCGTACGAGGATGTCTCGGAAGGCGAGGTTGTGAGCGTGACCGATCACGCGTACTCGAACAGGACCGACATGTCGGCGGTGGTGGACGTGGCACGCCACGGCGATCAGACGGCGATGGACGAGCTGGTCTCGCACTATCTGCCGCTGGTGTACAACATCGTGGGCCGGGCACTGAATCGATCGGCGGATGTTGACGATGTGGTGCAGGACACGATGTTGAGCGTCGTGCGAGGGCTGGCGGGCGTGCGCGATCCGCGGCGTTTCCGGTCGTGGCTGGTGGCCGTCACCATGAACCAGGTCCGTTCCTACCATCAGTACCGGCACGCCACACCGACCCCGCCGGAGGACATCGACAATCTGATCGATCCGGGTTCCGACTTCGAGGACCTGACCATTACCCAGCTACGCCTCTCCGATCAGCGCCGGGAGGTCGCCGTGGCCACGCGCTGGCTGGACGACGACCACCGCCACCTGCTGTCCCTGTGGTGGCTGGCCGAGGCCGGTCACCTTTCCCGCGCCGACCTGGTCGATGCCTTGCAACTGGACCCACACCACGTGACCGTCCGGGTGGCCCGGATGAAGGCGCAGTTGGACACCGCTCGGCTGGTGGTGCGAGCCCTCGCCGTCCGGCCCGGCTGTGCCGGCCTGCTCGACACGGCCTCCGACTGGGGCGGTCGACCGGCGCCGGTGTGGCGCAAGCGGTTGGCGCGACACATTCGGGCCTGCGCGTATTGCCCGGACGTCACGTCGGACCTGGTCCCGGCCGAGCGGCTGCTGGTGGGACTGGCGCTCACGCCGCTTCCGGCCGGCCTCACCTCGTACGTCATGCATCAGGTGCACACCGCAACCGAGTCGTCGCAGGGCGTCGCGTCGATCGGGGCGCCCGTGAAAACCGCCGGGGTGCTGCAGCAGGCCCGCGTCGCGGCCCTGTCCCTGCCCAAGACCCTGGTCGGCGTCGTCGCGGCCGCCGTCATAGTTGGCGGGGGAGGGGCCATCCTCGCCGGTTACCCGGCCGGGCCGAGCCAGCAGTCGGCGAGCGCGACAGGCACGCAGTCCCCGACCGCGATCACCGGATCCGCCGCCGAGACGACCCCATCCGCGCTCGCGTCGCCTTCCCCGGCAGTGCCCGACGGGTCCCCGACTCCCTTGCGGTCAAGCCCCACCCCCACCAAGTCGCCCACGTCGACCAAGCCACCGACGCCGACCAAGTCGACGGCCAAACCTGCCAGCACGTCCACCGGCGTGTCCGCAACGGAACAGCGTCTGCTGGTGCTGCTCAACGAGCGGCGCCGCGCGCTCGGGTTGTCCGAGGTCAAGCTGGGCACGACGCAGCAACGCGCCGCGGAAAGCTGCGTGAAGCAGAACCTGGATGCGGGCACCTTCGAGCACTGCGGCCATGAGGTCCTGTTCGCGTCCTCGGGCAACTCCTCACCCGAGCAGATGATCGAGGCCTGGTTCAACAGCCCCGGGCACAAAACGGCGTTGACCTACCCCAGCTCCCGCTTTGCCGGCCCCGCCATCATCTGGAATGGCAGCCGCCAGATCGCCGCCATCAACATCGACTACTGAAGTTTTCCGCACGTACGTGCGAGTGGCGCAGCATCGACGGCGCGACCGGCCTGACGCCAATCGGCGCCGGGCCGGTCGCCCGGCCGGCTTAGACGCCGCGTTGGCAGGTCAGCTCAGCACCCGCTATGCCCTCACAGTCCCTTCGTGTCCAACCTGCGCACGTGGACATCAGCTCGCGGGGAGGCTGCCTGAGCAGCGGCAACCGTTCATACCACCGCCCGGGAGCACCCACCCATCCGCGCGGCCTGTTAGCGCGTTGAGTTGCCGCGCCCGGGGTGGTACCCGCCGAACGATCCCCAGATCTGGCGGCGAGCCGGTATCCGGTTCGCCGCCTGCTCGATATCCTGATCTTCAGCGGTTGGTCGATCACCGCCGGGGTCGGTCCGGCGGGCCATCTCAGCCCGGCCCCGGCGGCCACCCCGGATGCGGTGCTGACCGGGGTGGAGTCGACCGCCGCCGGCGGCACTGCCCGGCACCGACCTGATAGGAGCCCTTTCGTGATCCTGCTCTCCGACCAGCGAATCTCCGCCATCCCGCTCGGCGACAACCGGGAGGCCCTGGTCGATCTGCGGGAAATCCCGGAATTTCGGGTGGACGGCCGGCTGGCCGATGCGGCCGGAGCGTACGCACACCTGCGGGAAGCCACGGTCGAGAAGCTGCTGGCCGCCCAGCGATCGCTTCCGGAGGGGTTGCGGCTGCTGATCGTTGAGGGCTACCGGCCACTGTGGCTCCAGACCAAGTACTTCCAGGACTATCTCGACGAGTTGCGCGTGCGGTATCCGGACTGGGGTGCTGAGCGGCTGCACGTCGAGGCCAGTAAGTACATCTCACCGCCCGAGGTTGCCCCACACAGCACCGGCGGCACCGTCGACCTCACCTTGTGCACGGAGGAGGGGCACGAACTCGACATGGGAACGGCCCTGAACGCCACTCCCGTGCAGAGTGCCGACGCCTGCTTCACCGCGTCCCCGGACATTTCAGCGGAGGCTCGCCGCAATCGCGACATCCTCGGCGCGGCACTACGGTCGGTCGGCATGGTCAACTACCCGACCGAGTGGTGGCACTGGTCGTACGGCGACCGCTACTGGGCACTGAACACCGGTGCCGGTCAAACCCGCTACGGCCCGGTCGACCTGGCGTGAACGGTCGCTATCGAAAGCTTTCCGTCTGCCCGGTCAGAGGGTGGTTTCGCCGTTGAGGCCGAAGTAGTCGTGCCATTTGGTGCTGGTGGCGAATGATGTGCCGGTGGAGAGTCCG